>CAYMGR010000011.1:6895-18381 GCA_964389985.1 uncultured Saprospiraceae bacterium | reverse complement strand
ACTTTATTTTTCCGGGCAACTTCCAGTCGGATTTCCTTTAAGGTTTTAAATAAATTAGGATCCAGAGCGGCCCCTTGCATCGGAGCGGCATCCTCATCAATGATCGAAGCGGTATCGCCATAATCATGGTTGATGCTTACCTGAATCTTATACGGTTTATTGATAAATTCAAGACCGGCTTCGCTTAATTTAAGGATGCCATATGTTTCGATGTCCTTGATGATTAAATTCATCAGGATTCCCTGACGAAATAAAGAAAACCAAAACAAATTACCTTTTTCAATTCCTTTTCCAAACAGTTCGTGGCGATCCAGATCATAATCCAGAATATCCTTGGTTTTCACTCCACAAATAAATTCTACCAATGTTTTAATGGTAAAATTTTGATTCAGTGACTGGATTGCTTTCAATGCCATCCACATTTCATCTTTAGCTTCTTGGAGTGGTTTTGGATTTCTGCAATTATCGCACATTTCCTTACAGTTTGCAGTATCAAACTCTTCACCAAAATAATGCAATACAAACTTTCGGCGACAAACGGCACTTTCAACATAAGCTTCCATTTCATCTAATAACTGAGCTCCCATATCCCGTTCCGAAGCCGGTTTATCTCTCAGAAATTTTTCGAGTCGAAGTAAATCTGCATTAGAGAAAAATGCATAGCAATCACCGACCATACCGTCCCGACCAGCACGACCTGTTTCCTGATAATAGTTTTCAAGACTTTTGGGAATATCAAAATGTATGACCAATCGAACATCCGGTTTATCGATCCCCATACCAAAGGCAATGGTTGCACAGATGATATCAATTTCTTCCATCAAAAAATCATCCTGAACCTGTGTTCTGGCTTTGGCTTCCATTCCAGCATGATAAGGAGACGCTTTGATTCCATTCACTTGGAGGATTTGAGCTAAGTCTTCCGTTGTTTTTCGGGCCTGGACATAGATAATTCCAGATTCACCCGGATGGGATTTTATAATCTGAACAATTTGTCTAATCGTTTGATCGCGGGTGATTTTGGGTCTTACCTCATAGTATAAATTGTTCCGGTTAAACGAAGAAATGAAAATATTGGGTTCTGCCATTTCCAAACTTTTAACAATATCTGTTTGGACTTTAGGCGTCGCGGTTGCAGTAAGGGCAATAATTGGAATATGTTTATTGAGGGAATTGATCATATCCCGAATTCTGCGGTAATCGGGTCTGAAGTCATGTCCCCATTCTGAAATACAGTGCGCTTCATCAACGGCAATAAAGGAGAGATCCACAGAATTTAAAAACTCGATGGTTTCTTCTTTTTGCAAGGTTTCAGGAGCTACGTATAGCAATTTCGTTTTACTGCGAACGATATCCTCTTTGACCTGTTTGATTTCCGAACGATTCAGTGATGAATTCAGAAAATGTGCGATTTCATCAGTTTGGCCATAACCCCGAATCGAGTCCACCTGATTTTTCATCAAGGCAATTAAAGGAGAAATGATAATTGCTGTCCCGGGCATCATCAGGGCGGGCAATTGGTAGCATAAGGATTTTCCACCGCCCGTAGGCATGATGACAAAGGTATCCTTACCGTTTAAAAGGCTGGTAATAATATGTTCCTGGGTATCTTTAAAATGCTCAAATCCAAAATGGTATTTTAGTGCGTCGTAAATAACTTCTTTTGTGTACATCGGTTTCTATTTCAAAAAATCTATCCTATTGATCAACTATATCAAAAACAGTGCGTAAGCATCATTTTGGTAAAAGGGAACTAAAAATACGGTGAATTCCTGTTACTGTTTAGCATTTTCTACGATTTAAGAAATTTTTTACAAAAAATTTAATACAATTCATTCAGCTTTGTAAATCAGTATGAATCAGGAGAAACTACTATCTGAAATTCGGGAACGAGAAGGATTAGCCCTTCAATTGGAGCCTGGAACGCATATACGCAGCACTTGGACTGAGGCTACTCAGGGATTTGCTTTTGAATTTATTGATTCCTTACCGGATCGAAAAGCTTTTAAAATATTTGGCAATCTAAAAGAAGTACTACAATTAAATAAGACATTAGAGGAGCCTGAAGCAATTAATGATGTAATAAATGAATTAAAAGAACATTTAATTTCTTATGGATTAAATCCTGCTTCAGGTGGACATTTAGGATATATTCCCGGTGGTGGAGTGTATGCCGCAGCATTGGGAGATTATCTGGCAGCCGTCAGCAATCAATATGCTGGTATCTATTATGGTGGTCCGGCAGCTGTAAAAATCGAAAATGAATTAGTTCGATGGATGATCCGTCTGTTTAATTATCCAAAAACGGCTTATGGTAATTTAACCAGTGGAGGTTCAATTGCCAATTTAATAGCCATTGTAACAGCCCGTGAGGCACGTCAATTGCATTCCAAAGATTTAGACCGGCAATGTATCTACCTAACAGACCAAGTCCACCACTGCATTCATAAAGCCATACGAATTTCAGGTTTGGCTGAATGCAACATCCGAACGATTGGTATGGACTCCGGATTTAGAATGGATATGGCTGAGTTAAAACGCCAGATTCAGGCTGACCTGCAAATGGGATTGACTCCTTTTATATTGGTTGGGAGTGCAGGAACGACCGATACGGGTGCCATTGATCCTTTAAGCCAGATGGCAGAAATCTGCAGACAGCATTCGATTTGGTTTCACATTGATGCGGCATATGGCGGATTTTTTAAATTATGTGATCTGCATAATCAAGCTGGTATTTCTTATCGGGACCAACTTGCCGGAATGTCCGAATCGGACAGCCTGGTCGTTGACCCTCACAAAGGACTTTTTTTACCTTATGGATTAGGGGCTGTTTTAATTAAGGATCCAATCGCTCAATATAAAGCACATTATTATAAGGCTGCCTACATGCAAGATACCTTGAGTACGCAGGATGAATGGAGTCCTGCAGATTTTTCCCCGGAGCTCACCAAGCATTTTAGAGGTTTGCGCCTCTGGTTGCCCTTAAAATTATATGGACTCAAGAGCTTTAAAGCCTGTTTAGAAGAAAAAGTCCTGTTGTGCAGATATTTCTATGAAGAAATCGGAAAAATGGGTTTTGAGCGCGGCCCCTACCCCGAAACGTCAGTCTGCATCTATAGATATATTCCTGATAATCAAGACATTGACTCCTTTAATAAGGCTTTAGTAGATTATATCCTCCGGGACGGCACAGTATTTATATCATCTACAACAATACAGGGTTCTTTTTGGATCCGGATTGCAATTTTGAGTTTTAGAACCCATTTAGGTATCATAGATCGATACTTACAGCTATTAAAAGAGGGTATAAATTTCATAAAATCAGAAAAAACTGTCTGATTTTATGAGAAATACTTAACTTTGCGACCCTTTTTAAACTAAATATAAGGAAAACATGCCTCATTATGAAGTAAGCTTTATCGTTGATCCAGTACTGTCGGGCGATGAAGTTAAATCGACAGTTTCAATTTACAAGGACATGATCGGAAACGAAGGTGGACAGATCGTGCATGTAGATGAAATGGGATTAAGGGCTTTGGCCTATCCTATCAACAACCGCTCTACGGGAGTGTACTTTTGCATTGAATACGTGATGGAAAATTCAGCATTCAATGGAAAAATGGAATTAGCGCTTAAGCGCGATGAACGCGTGATGCGTTATTTAACAATCAAGCTTGACAAATTTGGTGTCAAGTATAATGAAGACAAACGCAATGGTAAAATTGGCAAACGGGTTAAAAAGGAAAAACCTGCAGAGGCTCGCAGTTCTGAACCTTATGTCAGAGCAGTACCGCAAGCTCCTGTTGCAGCCGCAGCTGTTGTAAATGAAGAACCCATTATTGACGGAGAATAAAATTTAAAAAATGGCAACGCAAGATGAAATAAAGTTTTTAAGTAATCCAAATATTGGACAGAAGAAAAGCAAATATTGCCGCTTCAAAAAATTTGGTTTAAAGCATATTGATTATAAAGATGATAGTTTTTTAATTCAATTTGTGAATGAGCAAGGTAAATTATTGCCCCGCCGGTTAACAGGTAACTCTTTAAAATATCAACGAAGAGTTGCTACTGCCATTAAGCGTGCAAGACATTTAGCCATATTGCCTTTTGTAACCGATCTTTTAAAATAATTTAAATCCGAATAGCTATGGAAATCATTTTATTAAAAGATATGGACAAACTGGGTGATAAACACCAAGTTATAAAAGTAAAACCAGGCTTCGGCCGTAATTTTTTAATTCCCAACGGCATTGCATTATTAGCGAATAGCAGCAATATGGCAAAGTTGGCTGAATTAAAAAAACAAGATGATAGACGCGAAAACAAGAAAGTGAACGATTATAAAGCAATGGCTGATCAATTAAACGGTGTTGTTTTAAAAATCGGAGCAAAAACCGGAGCGTCCGATAAAATATTTGGTAGTGTAACCAACGTGCAATTGGCACAGGCCTTGAAGGACCAACTGAATATGGATATTCAGCGGAAAAAAATTCATCTTGAAGATGAAATTAAAACCTTAGGAAGTTATACTGCAACCATCGATTTTCACAAAGATGTCCACGCAAAAATAAATTTTGAGGTGGTATCCGAATAAACTAAAACGTAATAGGTAAAGAAATCCCGAAGTCAAAAGCTTTGGGATTTTTTTTTATACTTTTCCGAGTATCAATAAAGCACCAAAAACAACCAGGCCAATACAAACTATAAACTGAAGTTGATTCTGGGTAATTTTATTCAAATACCGGTTTCCAATCCACGCACCAGACCAGGCAGCGATGATGGATAAACAGATTAAATTGAAATCCATTGAGCTCCAGGATTCAATTCCCAGGTTTAAATAAACCATTAATCTTCCCATATCAACCAATAAGGCACAAGCGATACCGGTTGCAATAAATTGCTCTTTGGAGAACTTCAAACTCCGCAAGAAAGCTGAACGCAATGCGCCCTGATGCCCGGATAATCCACCAAAAAAACCACTCAGAAAACCGCCCAAGAATATTCCCCACATTCCTGCAGATTTTATTTTCACCAAATCAAAATATTCGAGCAAGGTAAATAGGATGAGTAAGGTTCCGATTACTATTTTGAGTATGGTCGTGTGTATTTCGTAGCTTATCAAATTGAAATTTACATTCCAATCCTGGATGACCAATGATTTAAGTACCCACGCACCCAAAATTGCAAAAACAAATGAAACAAATCCAAAGCGGAAAAAGGTCTTCCAATGAATTTGACGAAAGGTCAAAATAAATTTAAAAATGGTATTTAAAAAATGGACTATTGCCGTCATGGCTATAGCCAACTCCAAGGGTACCAAAAAACTAAATACGGGCAAAAGGATGGTGCCTAAACCAAAACCACTATAAAAAGTGAGCAAGGAGGCAAGGAATGAAACTAAAACCAAAATAACATATTCCATATTTAGCTTTCTGCCCTAAAAATAATTAGATTGCCCTAAATGCTTATAATTCTTTTGCTGGTTAAATGTTCTAAGCGTTAATTCTGTATATTCGCCTATCAAAAAGTATTTATGTTCATTTGTTTAAACGCATCCATCCAAAACTCGAAGACGCGAAATTATTGTTCCTATTCCTGGTCCTTGCATTCAGGTTTATTTTTACTGATTTACATAATAATGACAGAAGCCACTGGTCTTACTGCGCAAAATCTTATTCCAAATCCTGGTTTTGAGCAATGTGATCTTTGTGATGGCAGAGGGTTTAAAGAATTAGGAATCGGTTTTGGTGCGAATATTCCAATTGACTGGAATGCAGCAACTTTTGGTTCCCCTGATTTTTATTCGGTATCACCTCATACCGGTAAACGACACGGAGGATTTTTTGTAGGCTTTGCAAAACATGAATATTTAACCAATCACTTTACAACAGCGCTGACTGCCGGAGCAGAATATCAATTTAGTTTTTGGACGAAACCAAGTTCGCAATTGGTAAATTATGCGATTGATGAACTCGGTGTTTTCATTCAAACGGGGCCAGCAGAATATAAACAAGCAGAACCTTTAAAGCAACTACAAACAAATTTTGAAACACCGGATCAAGATTATTTAAAAGGACCCGATTATCGGAAATTCAGTTTTAATTATATTGCATGCGGTGGTGAAGATCATTTTATTGTAGGACGGTTTCGCTCCTTAGGTAAAGGAGATACAACATTTATTGGGACAAAGCCTCCTGCTAATCCTGCCAATGAGGCTATTTATTATTACGTAGATGATTTTGAAATGATAGAAATCAATCCACCTCTAGTGGTTGATTTATTGCCTGAAAAAATAGTCCTCTGTCCGGGAGAAGTCAAATTGATTCGGATACCCTCTCCTTATGACCAGGCAAACATATTATGGAGTACGGGAGAACGAAATGCTGAAATCAGGATTCCTGAAACAGGACCCCTGACCGTTGAAATTCAACTCAATGATCGATGTAAAACGATTTTGAGAGATACCTTACAAATCATTACGGAACCCAGTATCAAATTAAAAATTATAGGAGCAGATAAAATTTGTATAGGAGATACCATCGAATTAAGTGCAGTTTGCAATGGAAATTGTTTTGACTTCCAATGGAATAATGGTCAAACCATGAGACAAACAATGATTCAAGATACGGGAACATATATTGTTAAAGCTAAAACAATTTGTTCTGAATTGGCAGATACCTTTCATGTAGATGCATCTAATAAAGAGATTAAAAGTTTCGTAAAATTTCCAAATGTAATTTCTCTTTCCGGAGAAGAATCCAATCGAAGTTTTAAACCAGTTGTTGAAAGTCACGAATCCAATCGAATACTCGAAATGAATTTATTCATTTATAATCGGTGGGGACAAAAACTCTACGATTCAAAAAATATTAATGCCACGTGGAATCCGGATGCAACTGTTCCGATAGACACCTATATTTATCTTGTTGAATTTAAATACCAGGATTGCGATCGGGTTCGGAATTCAAAAATGACAGGAGGAATCAGTTTAATACGCTAAATGATACCTATTACTTTACAAAATAAACAAGCCCTTGTGTGTGGTGCCAGTAAAGGCATCGGCAAGGCAGTGGCTATTAAATTAGCACAAGCCGGCGCATCTGTTTGTCTGTTAGCCCGGAATGCTGGCTCGTTAGAAGAATTATTGCATCAACTACCGCGTGGTTCCAATCAACATCACCAGGTATTAATTGCAGATATGCAACATCCGGAGGATTTGGATAAGAAAATTCACAACCTGGTTTTAAATCAGGCGATTCATATTCTGGTCAATAATACGGGAGGACCTCCAGGCGGTCCCATTCAAACAGCCAAACCTGAAGCCTTTGAACTTGCTTTCAAACAACATTTGATTGCCAATCATATTCTCGTTGGACATGTGTTATCCGGAATGAAGCAAGCTGAATACGGAAGAATTATAAATATTATTTCAACGTCTGTCAAACAACCAATTGATAACCTTGGCGTTTCAAACACCATTCGTGCAGCCGTTGCCAATTGGGCTAAAACACTGGCCGGTGAATTAGCTGAATTTCAAATTACCGTAAACAATATTTTGCCTGGCGCCACACGAACCGACCGACTCGATCAAATTATTGAAAGAGAAAGTAAGCTTCATTCAAAAACCGTTGGAGAAATTGAACAACAATTGTTACACGCCATCCCTATGAAGCGTTTTGCTCTTCCCGAAGAAATTGCGCATGCCGTTTTATTTTTAGCAAGTCCTTTGGCTTCTTATATTACTGGTATTAATTTACCTGTGGATGGAGGCCGAACCAAAAGTCTGTAATTATATAACGAATCAGAAAATAGAAAAACTTAAGATCCATAACCATTCACTCATTCATTCCTCCGATCCAAGCCCTTAGATAACATTCATGGAAACTATCATCCGTCCTCATGCTGAGCAAGCCTTTTCAAAAGAATTGGAAGCATTGAAACTGCTGGATAAAAGAGAGAAACCATCTAATTGGAATTTATCTCCCTGGAGTGTCTTGCATTATATATTGGGTACCACGCTTGAAGATGGTACGATTATAACTCCAAAATACATTGGTCCAAAAAAAATAGTTGAAATTGCAATTGCGAGTTTATTATCCGACCGGGCATTACTCTTATTAGGTATTCCGGGTACGGCTAAATCCTGGCTTTCAGAACATTTAGCTGCTGCTATTTCCGGTGACAGTACTTTATTGATACAAGGCACTTCTGGAATTGGTGAAGATAGTTTACGCTATGGTTGGAATTATGCTCAATTAATTGCTCAAGGTCCGAGTACATCTGCATTGGTTGCCGGTCCGGTTATGAAAGCTATGCAAACCGGAAAAATCGTGCGCATCGAAGAATTGACTCGAATTCCTACAGAGATTCAAGATGCCTTGATAACTGTATTATCAGAAAAACTTATACCCATTCCAGAATTAAATCAGGAAGTACAAGCCATCAGAGGTTTTAATGTTATTGCCAGTGCAAATGATCGGGATAAAGGAATCTATCCCTTGTCATCGGCGTTACAACGAAGGTTCAATACCTTGGTTATGCCTTTACCAGATTCACTGGATGATGAAGTCCGAATTGTTCACGAGCGCGTTCAACAATTGGGTCAGCAATTATCCTTAAACATGGAAAAACTAAAAGATAGTTTAACTAAAAAGTTGATTCTTATTTTTCGAGAATTAAGGGAAGGAATCAGTTTAGATCAAAAACAAAAAATAAAAGCTTCCAACGCAGGCCTGAGCCCTGCTGAAGCCATTTCTATTTTGCACCATGCACGAATCCATCACTACTATTTTTCTGATAAAGCGTTCGGACCGGCAGATATCGTTCCCGGTTTATTTCAGAGCATCATTCGTAATGACCCAGACGAAAAAACAATCTTACAAGAGTATACCGAAACCATTTTAAAAAAACGAACAGAATTTAAAGATTGGTATGAAATCATGCATCCCTATTTTAAATCCTAAATAGTAAGCAATTTCATTTTGACTGAAATAAAAATTTTCGGAATCCGCCATCATGGATCTGGCTCTTCAAAAAGATTACTAGCAGGATTAGAAGCCTTTCAACCAGATGTTCTTGCCATTGAATTACCAGCTGAATCAGACAAGTTAATTCCTTTACTACAGAACAATAAGGTAAAACCTCCTGTAGCCTTTTTATATTATCAACAGGATCGGCCCGATCGTTCGATGTATTTACCCTTAGCTCTTTTCTCTCCTGAATATCAGGCCATCCAATTTGCATTTATAAATAAAATTCCATGTTTCAGCATAGATCTTCCGGCTGCACATTCTTTAATGTATTCTAATTTTAAGCAAGATAGTGAAGCCGGACTGAACCGGCTGCAACGAAACATTACGAGTGATCCTATAGCTTATTTAGCACGGCAAGCCGGTTATTCGGATAGTGAGCGTTGGTGGGAAATTCATTTTGAACAATGGACAGAACACGATAAACTGTTTGATCTCATTCATGATTTAATGTTTGAGCTCAGAAGAAAAAGTATGGGTCTCGATGATACAGAAACCCTTATTCGCGAACGCTATATGCGTCAACGTTTGCGTCAACTGCTGAGAAAAAAATATAAACGAATCGCTGTCGTATGCGGGGCATGGCATGCACCTGTCCTCAGTCTAGACTTTTTGGAAAACCATCCGGAAGAACAGCTTAAAGATTTAAAGTCTGTATCTATTGCCAGTTGTGTGATTCCGTGGACTTATAAAAACATGTTGCTCGAAAATGGTTATAGTGCAGGAATCGTTTCACCGATTTGGCATGAGGCCATATTTAAGCATTCGGAATCCGCAAGTTCTGCTTTTTTGGTCCATGCCGCCCATCAGTTAAGAAATGAAGGCCGCGAAATTAGTCCATCGTCAGCAATCGATGCAGAACAATTGGCCCATTCATTAGCGCTTTTGCGAGAAATACCATTTCCTGGAATTAATGAATTGATGGAAAGCTGCCAAACGATTTATCACTTGGAAAAATTAAGTACCCGTGATGAGATCAGACAAAAAATATTAGCCGGTACGATTCAAGGATTTATAGATTTAGAAAAGCAATCCCTTCCATTTGTAAAATTATTTAAAGACCACTTAAAAAAGTTGCGCCTATCCAAATTTTGGAAACTGGCCAATGAGCCCATTTTAGAATTGGATTTGCGAAAAGACAATCACTTTAACAACTCCCAATTCTTACACTTCACCAGATTGGTTGAATTTAATTGGGCACATCCAAAAACTATTGAAAGTAAAACATATGGTAATTTTCATGAACATTGGTATTTTGAATGGGAGGCTGATTTAGAAATTTATTTGGTTCAGATTGCACTCTTTGGAAATACGATTCAAGAAGTGTCGAGACGATTTATTGAAAATAGACTCCAAAGAAATTATGAATGGTTTCAATTGGCTAATTATCTCAATCACTCTCTAAAAGCAGGATTAAATGAATTACTTCCTATCTTAGGAAACAAAATAAAATCCATAGTCATTGATCAAACAGATGTCATTCAACTAAGCACACTCATCCGCCCTTTAATGTCCAGCTTAGACTATGGCTCCATTCATAAAATAGATATTCAATTTATTCAGGAGGTATTGGATTATCTTATTCCTAAGTTAGTCATTGCTTTACCTGATTCAGTAAAATTTATCGACAACGACCGAAGTTTAAAGTTGCTGGAAGTTCTTTCAGTCATTCAGGTATTTTTTGATAAATATAAAAATCACAATTATGCAGACTTGTATAAAGAGCAATGTTTGCTGATCCTAAAAGATGAACTATCTCATCCTAGAATTCAAGGCAAAATTTGGAATTTAGCATTAGAGCGCAAACACATCAAATGGGATTTATTTTTAGAATTTATTCAACTGCAATTTTCGAATTATACAGACATCCCTAAAGCGGCTCTATGGTTTGAGGGATTTTTACACAATCAATCTGCATTTTATTTACTGCATCCTGAGGTCTTAAATGCTTTGGATCAATGGCTTCAAAATTTGGTCGATGAGGATTTTAAGAAATACCTCCCATTATTACGTAGAGTATTTGATCTGATTGAGTTATCAGAAAGAAAGCGAATTCTCGGTCAACTAAAAAAGACCGATGATCCAGAACAACAAACTAAATTAGATTTGATTTGGATCGATTCCGATCGTTTAAATTTGTTACATAGCTTGTTTAAAAAACTACAAATACCTTCTCAGTAAACATTAATTATACGGAATATTCAAGTTCCATGATTCTTTGTAAATCAGCGTTTTCTCAACTGTGAACCTCAGCTTCCCCGATTTATCATAAAATGAAAAGTTCATTTTACCTGCAGGTCTAACATCCGGGACTTTAACTTTGGTGCCGGGTAAAAATTCAACGCCGGGAAAATGAGTGGGTTCATATAAACTGGTTTGATCTAATAGTGCATAATCCGGGTTAGCCGTAATGTTTACCTCGGCCGGATCGCAATGCACATAAAAAATATAATCATT
>CAYMGR010000011.1:0-6795 GCA_964389985.1 uncultured Saprospiraceae bacterium | reverse complement strand
TTGGTTTACAGTAAACAATCTGAATTTCCTATTCAATCACTTTATTGAATCAGCCAAATTCTTGAATGCGTCATAAAATTTGAATGCAACACAATAAAATACAAACCCTTTGGATAGCTACTTAAGTCGATCGACAGTTGCAAATCCTTCTGATTCCAATTCACCCATTTTATCGTTTTACCAAAAATATCTATTACTTTAATTGTAAAGGGACTTTCCTGATCCATGCGCACAGAAATCAGACCAAGTCCATGAGAGGGATTTGGAAGGATATCAAAACTAAGCATTCTCGACTCTGTTTGCTGATTGGTTATTTCTTGTAGATTAAACGGACCTACATTCAATTTACAGAGATTTTGATCTGTTACAGTACAATAATACGTGCCTGAAGCCAGGTCTTGAATTGGATTTTGAATGGAACCATTTGACCAATTATAAGAATAAGCCGGTGTTCCTCCATTTATTTCCAATTGGATCCTTCCATTCGACTTGCCTTCATGACAGTCAGTCAAATCGACCTGAAATAATTTAAGTTCAGTTGCTTCTGAAACCTGAAAAGATTGACTTAGACTGGTTCCTTGTTTATCAAAAACTTGCACGGTATATACTCCTGCTTGAAGATGTGCGATATTTAAAGTCGTATCGAGGGTATTCCATTTTATGCGATACGGAGGAATCCCACCCTGAATCATTAAATCTATTGCACCATCGTCTCCTTTATAACAAGAAGCATTTTTAATTGTAGCCTTTACAATATTCAATGAAGCATTGATTCCGATTAATAATTTACGACAAACTGTGCTTTGTCCACAATCATTTTCGACTGTCAGGCAAATTTCATATTCTCCTTCCGTAGCAAAAACATGAGTTGGATGTTTGTCAGAGCTAGTGGTTCCATCTCCAAAATTCCAAAACCAGTTTGAAGGTAATCCGAATGATAAATCATTAAAAACGATTTCCAGTCCCTTTATATTCTGTTCAAAATTGGCGAGAGGTTTCACTTGTTCTAATACATCTAAAGTGTCAGTAGCCTGGCAAAAATTCTCAAGGTTTGAAATTTGAAGGACATAGCTTCCCTGTTTTGAAATACGAGGATTCAATGTATTGGATCCACTTTCAATCATTCCATTTAAGGTAAACCATTGATAATTAAATTGTGGGCCGCTAGATGATAAACCTGCATCCAAATCAATTTGCTGATTCAGACAACTTAGGTATTGATTTGAATTAAAAACGATGATCGGTTTTATTTTGTCTTCTGTAACGATAATCGTATCCTGTGCTGTGCATAAATTTATCGTATCCTGTGCTCTAAATAGGTAATGACCCGGAAGAGCCGTGTTGAGGTTTTTTCCTATCGTATAAAAGCTGGTATCTTCAATTTTTCTCCATGAATAGTTTACAGCTAAATTTGGACTGGATCCCATTAAAAAAGCCGAATCCGTTTTGCAATTCAAAATAGTATCGCTGCTTACTTTGATTTCTGGAAAGATGCGTTGATCCATGATAAGTACCGTATCCGAATGGGAGCATTTATTGGAGCTATTGGTACTATTGAGAATATAGATTCCGGGAGAGCTGATTTCAGGATGTAAGGTTGTGCTTCCAATAATTGGATTTCCTGCAGGACTTATCCAAAGGTACTCAAACCAATTTCCTTTTTCTGATTTGCTTCCATCCAGAACACGTTTGGTTTGAATGCAATTGATGCCCTGATCATCTCCTGCGTGGACATAGGGTTTATGCGTTACGTCTACTAATGCGGTGACCACTTCAGTGCATGCATTTGCATCCGTCAAAGTAATTGAATAGCTGACACCTCCTTTAAGATTTGAAAATTCAAAACCGGATTGATTTCCATTCCCAATATCATACATAAAAGGAGGGAATCCACCCAATGCCTTCAACTGGATTTTACCATTTTGTTGATCGCATTGATCGATTTGGCTGGTCACGCTGGCGGTTAAATCCGGTGGATGGGTTATCGTATAATTTCTGGTAATGCTGCAATTTTTATTATCGGTAATAGTCAAACTATAGGTTCCAGCTTTCAGTCCTGGATTTTCATGTTGTGTTTTACCATTAGACCATTTGTAGGTATAGGGAGCTGTTCCAAAATCGACTTGAACGGAAATAGATCCACTGGCTTCATTATAACATTTTGCATGTTCCAAATTATATGAAACGATGTCAACGCGTTTTTCAGGACCTTCAATTAAAAACGGTCCAAAACTTTTAAAATATTTATTAGCATCTGTAATGGTCACTGAATACGATCCACCCGGAATCGAATTTAAATCTTTGGTGGTAGAACCATTAGACCATTTATAAGTTAATGCACCAAAGCCTCCCGTAACATTCAATAAGATCTTACCATTGTCGCCACAAATCGAATGGCTTAGCGTTGCCGTTGCATTTAAACTAAAGCTTTTCGTAATCCAATTGTTATAATTCTGATAACTCCGATCAATTATTTCCCAGGTTCGTTTATCAGGAGAGATCACATATAACAATGGATAATAGCTATGATAATATTCACTGGCCACCGTTGGGCCATTGGTAGCAGATAGATTAGCAATCCGGTAAGGCATGCCAGTAACCCAATCTCCCCAGGTATAATCATTGCATCCAGTAGGACCAAATAAACATTCTGTATTGGTTTTCCAATCTGCTTCCAGCATGATTGCAGTTGTACTTGCACCTAAATTATTGACCACCTGATCCAGCACATGGCTTTCATGAAAATGCCAGCAGAAGCCGCACCAAGTTGCTTCAAATCCCACGCAGGCCGATTTATTTGAACCCATCATCGCGTACAGACTATATACATTGCCGTATACATCTTCAACTTCAAAATCCGGTGCCACTGAACCATTGGGCAATTGGGACAGCAGAGGCTGCATCAAAGCCATTAGGAACAATAGGATATAAAAACGATTCATTACAGCGAATTTAAAGTAAATTTAATCAATCCTATCAACTAATTTGGGAATCAATCCGCTAAAGAAGAAATCCCGAGCAGCATACAGTGGCCTATTGCATCATTTCAGAAGGATGTCATGTAATGCATCTTCAAGCCCGGGCATCTTATTCTGATTGTACAAATTAAACCAATTGGGTCAACATCAAGCAATGGATCATTGGCAAACGCACATCAAACCTGGAACTCAATTTAAGGTAGGCAAAGATCAAATGATTTGGGCTAGAATTAAGATTAATCAGTTTTTCATGAGCTGAAACTTTACTGGTTATACCCGAATCGGTTTTGAAAATCTCCTGAACTGCATGCACCCCATTGAATTGAATTGGGGGATACGAATTGGAAGCTTTGTCATAAAAAATATCCGGCAAGCACATTGCATGAAGGCTGTATTCATAATCATAATAGCCGGGTGGTAAACTAAATTGATTGTAAGAATTAATTTCCGGAATCTGAAGCTGCAATTGATCCGCTGCAATTCTTGAAATGTTACAGCGAATGGAAGTAAAATCCTGAAGTCTTTTTTGTGAAAGTTGAAGCTGGGAAAACAATTCCCTGCAATTTGAAAACTGCAAATTTCGTTGTCCCGGACTATTTATGGAATCCGTTTTAAGAAGCTGTTTCAGTATTGTAAAGAATTGATCGTAATAGGGTTTATACCAAATACTTCGCAAAGAACCGGACGCCCGTTTAATATACCCGGCCATTTTTCCCAGCATACCAAACTCAAGAATGTTTTGCCGGATTCTTGCACAGCTGGGTCTGGTTTTAATTTGCTTAGCCGAAGGACCTCCTTTGGCAGATACAATTGTTTGATTGTTTAAGGTGTAAAATCGCAGGTTTCCAATACTCCCCACTAAAAATTTACCATCAATTAATTTTGCCATTTTAAGAATGATTTCAGGTGTATGAAATAGATGCCAGGCAATCTCTAAATAAACATGAAAGCATAGATAAAGAATACTTGCCTGGTAGATACAACATAGCTGATTGCAGGAATAATTCCCTGAAAGTAAATTTTAACTAAATTCTGATAGCATCCTAGCCGGTCTATTAACCATTATGATGGGAACAAGTCCGGATCAGTATAGGAACAGTAGGGGAACTTTATGGGAACCGGTCTGGCTTAGAATGGCTCCCAATTAAAAAAGCTCAATGCCCGCGTATCAACAATGAGGTAAGGCTTGTAAATTTGGAATAGTAGCCACCTAAATTCCAGACAGAACCGCTCCATTTATACAACACAAAAGCACCAAGAAATGTCCCAAATTTGAAGAATAAATTCAATCCAATAAATTACCAAAACTGAAATAAATTAGTTAATAATATTGCTTTTAATAATTTTATCCTGAATACCGAATTTAATACTTAAATAATCCAACAAAAACTGATAGACTGATAGAGGCAGCTTAGTGAAATAATTGAGTAGATTTGTGTGTTGTGGCAAACTAAATAAAATGGAAGCAGAACTATTCTATCTCGATGAAGGTCATGTTAAAGTAACTGCTGCATCTGTTGGCATCAGTAAAAAACGTTGGACCTCAATAGAAGAAGGCGAAATTAAAAATCAAAAATATAAGGAAACCATGCGGGTTAATCGCTATGATGTTCTCCCAATAATTTCAAGGAATAAAACTGTAGAAAGATACTTCAAAACTGAATTACCAAATAAATTTGATAAAATAGATGTACATACAATTTCAAATACAGATCTCTTGCCTTATGATACAGATATAAGAGAGGTTATTGGTAGATTTAGTAGGGAAAATAGAACGCATTATTTTTTAACTACAAAAAATGAAATTACCGGACTTATTACGCTAGGAAATTTAAATTGTAGGCAAGTACAAGTATATATATTTAGCAAAATTTGCGATCTAGAAAGAACATTAGCAGATTTTATAAATGATAATCTGAAAAATGACGATATTAGAAGGCATATAAAAGATAAGGCTAAGACAACTGATAAATTTAAAATCATTTTATACAATTATCAAGAATTAATTTCTTTAGACTTGGAAAATAAGCTAACTGAACATTTGTATTTAGTCGATTTTTTAAATATTGTTTCCAAATTTGAATTGTATAAAAATTTAAAACTATCAAAAAAGGAATTGGAAGATTATTCAAGTATAAATGAACTTAGAAATTCAATTGCTCACCCCACTAGAACTTTGTTGGATGGGTATAATGACATTCAAAAACTATCCACAAGATTAGTGCAATTAGATAACTTTCTCTCTAAGCTTACAGATCATAGGGAGAAGGCTGCTGCCAAACCGGTATAGACTCTACACTGCCAATCATCCATAACCAACCTCTCTTATTTTTTTCCGGTTATGAAAAATTTAATTGCTATTTTTGGCTACCAATGGAATGGCGGTGCAACGTCTATGCCAATCTGTTGGCACCAATGAAAATAATATGAAGTTTTACATAGGAGTTACTGATAATAACTGGTATAATTTCCTTAAGTCAAGAGATAATGAAGATATAAATTTTTGGCAACCTGGAGGAAATAGCCAATTTAGAGTATTAAATCCTGGTGAACCATTTTTATTTAAGCTAAAAGCCCCAATTAATAAGATCGCTGGAATTGGATTTTTTACATCTTTCTCCTTTCTTCCATTAGAAATGGCTTGGAACATTTTTGGTGAACGTAATGGAGTTTCTTCATTAAACCTTTTCCGAACAAAAATATTATCTTATAGAAATGAAAATAATTCATTTATGGTCAATCCAAATATCGGTTGCATTATTCTAACTGATCCAATTTTTTTTGATGAAAATGATTGGTTAGATGCCCCTATCAATTGGAAACCAGGAATAATACAAGGAAAATCATATAATAATCAAGATGAAATTGGTTTAAATATTTGGACTAAGATAGAAGAATTACTTGCCAAATACCACTTAACTAATAGAGCTGACAGCAATAAAAGCCAATTATTACTCGAGGAACCAGAGCCGCAATACGCTTCAAAATATTTAACCAAAGTTAGATTAGGCCAAGGAGCTTTTAGGCTTCAACTTACTGAAGCTTATAATCGAAAATGTTCATTAAGTGGAGAAAGAACTTTGCCTGTTTTGGAAGCTGCACATATTAAACCATTTGGCGAATCAGGACCTAATTATATTTCAAATGGGATATTGTTGCGTGCTGACTTACATAAATTATATGATTCTGGCTATATTACTTTTAACAAAGACTATGTTGTAGAAGTTAGTTCAAGAATAAAGCTTGAATTTGAAAATGGAAAGGACTATTACAAATATCATGGTCAGAATTTAATGGTTTTACCTACAAGACATCAAGATAAACCAGAGAATACGTATATTGAGTGGCACAACAATAATATATATAATGGATAATCTACTAAACAATCTACTTGAAAAAGTAATTAAATTCAGAGATGATAGAAATTGGGCCCAGTATCATACACCGAAAGATTTAGCAATATGTCTCAATGTCGAAGCAGCAGAAGTTTTGGAACTCTTTTTGTGGAAAGATAATGAACCGATAAATATAGATAAGTTAAAGGACGAATTGGGGGATGTATTCTATACACTTTTATTGTTATCCAATATTTATTCTATAGATTTGGAAGCAGCATTAATCGATAAATTAAAGAAAAATGAGACAAAATATCCTATTTCAGAATTCAGAAATTCAAACAAAAAGTATAATGAATTGTAATCTTTGCCCCACCCACAAGCCATCCCTTCAGGCAAAAGCCAAAGAGCCGTTTCTTCCAACGCACCGACAAGAATGATAACTTTACAAATTGATAAAAACAGAGATTAATAATGTTTGA
>CAYMGR010000010.1:15459-24297 GCA_964389985.1 uncultured Saprospiraceae bacterium | reverse complement strand
ATACGATAAAGCAGGTTGCTATTCTGGCAGTGAGCCTGGTGCAAGAAATGTAAGTACCAACACAGCCACCGATAAATGGAAATTATTTGCTAGAAATCCAATTACCACCGGAAACCCTCCTGAGTACAATGTAAGTCAGACGGGTGCATTTGAAGGTGCACGGTACAAGGATCAATGCATCTATCGTCCTTCAACCAATAGTACGATGCGCGGAAATACAAGCCTTCACAATCCTCCGAGCTATGACGAATTTTGGGTAAGAAATAAACCGAACAGCAACTATAATTTCAATAAAGTGTACATTGCCAATTTTGGTGGTTCAAATTATTCTGATGTAGTTGTACATTATGGAAATCACATAGCAGCATATTTGGTTGGGACGCCTCCTGAAGGATTCACAGGAGATGGAATCGGGACCCGTGTTATGAGTTCTTATATAACCACAAAAAAAATAAAGGGCCCAGGTGGAACCTGGAATGTTTCATCCTCAGATAAATTTTTTACCGGTGATTTTACGGGGGATGGTTTAGATGATCTTATAGCCTTTTATCCAAATGGGGCCAATTCCAGGTTGGGATTACTTAAATCAATACCTGGTGGATTTGAATGCATAAAAAAATACTACAATACTTTACCCGGTTGGGAAATGAGAAACGGTGACCAATACTATGTAGCGGATTTTAACGGAGATTCAAAAAAGGATATTTATGTGGTCAATACAGCTAATTGGTCCATGGGTTATGTCGGTATGCTAAGATCAAACGGAACGGCCTTAGAATTTACAAGGCGTTATGATCAATACCTTCCCGGAAATTATCTTACCAGTTCGGATAAGTTTTACATTGCGGATCTCAATGGTGACCAAAAAGAAGAATTTGTTTTGTACAAATCAAATACGCAGACTACCCGGCTTTATCAAAGTTCAGGATCCAGTTTGAGCATTGAAGCGGAATATTTTGGCAGTCTTCCCGGCTGGACCAGTAAACCCAATGACCAATATTATATCGCAGATTTCAACAATGATGGAAAGGACGATCTCTATGTATTTAATGGAACAAACTGGGGGCCGGAATATATGCTGATGTTAAAGTCAAATGGAAGTAATTATGATTATGTGATTCGTTACGATGACCATTTACCAAATTGGAATATGAATAATAATGATAAGTACTTTGTTGCAGATATTAATGGGGATGGAAAGGAAGATTTATACGTTTTCAATACCAGTGATTGGGCCACCCAGTGGTTAGGGACTGTTATTTCAACTGGCACCGGACTCAATGTTGCCACTAAGCAAGGTGACTGGATTGGTGGATGGAACTTAGGAGGGGTAGATAAACTTGCCGTAGATCGTAGAGCTTCCGGACGGGATCACCTATTTATTTATAATACCAATTGGTTTGGTTATTTATGGTCTGGTACTTCTGGCCTTTACCAAAAAGCAATGTATTACAGTTACATCCATGCATTTAAACACCATGATTATGGATGGTACTAATAAAATACCTGAAAGCAACGTTTAATGAGTACATACTGGATTATGTACACATTTATTGGAAACATACTGATACTTAGCCTGACCTGTTTTAATTGTTCCTGTCATACCTTCAATAAACAGGTCAGGGAAGGTATCCCGACTGAAGTTGGAATGGATAGCACAAATTCAGAACTAAATGAAGTGGAGAATGACCCTACTGAGAAAAATACCACACAGGACTACCATTATGTTGCCCTCTGTAAGTTTACTAAACAATCGTTGGAAATCATTTCAATTAAAAAGCAAGCAGGCGAAATGAATCTAATCGTCTCCAGTGCAAACGAATTGTTTTTAGCAGGATTTGTTGAAAATCAACTAGTTCATTACTATCGATTTGCGGATCCTTTAGATTCCCATGGCATTGATCAAGAAAGCAAGCCTCAAAAACTAAATGCTGCGGAAGCATTTATACTATTTCCAAAATCAATAGAATCTTATTTAAATAACAAGAGCTATTTTCCAGCGATCTACAGAGTTGATGCCTATCTTAATTCTTTTTCAGAACAAATTGGGACTGCCATTTCGATAAAAAAAGCAATTTCAGATCAAAAAATTACAAAAATTTACGACCTGAATCTAGTGAGGATGAAAGAATTAATTAAATAGTCTCTACGCTTGCAGATAACAATGTAAATAATACCTAATTTATAGGTTCCCTGAAAATTCTTACGGGTTTAAATTGATCAAATGATCTTTTTGTAAAATTGCCAAATAATTTTATTTCTTTTGTCTCGTAAAACAGTGTATAAATCCTGTTTACTCTTGGACTACGTTTTATTTATCAAACGATTTTTTTTATGAAATGCATCTTGTTTTTCACCTTATTCTTAATCGCAATGAATGGCCTCCATGCCCAAACCGTAAATGGAGTACCTATGGATTCCATTAATACAGATTATGTGGAAATTGTAGGCACAGAAAAGTTCCTTTCCACTAAAATGAATATCCAAATTGATTTTGGGCAGCAACAAAAATTCTTTACTCAAAAGGATACCCGCTTGATGGATGAGAATGGAAAGAATTTAGATTTGAATAGTATGATCGATGCACTTAATTTTATGTATAAACATGGATATGCCTTTGTTACGGCTTATACAGTCAATAAGGAGAATGTCATTACCTACCATTACTTATTAAAGAAGATTAAAAATAATTGATTATCTCTTTAGCCTTCCAGTCTTATGTGCTAAAGGATTTAAATGAGATCTCCAAATTGATTTTCAATATTTTATTGTAACTTTATTATTAAGTAATAATATAAGGGTGACCATTCGATTTCTTTTTTATTCAATTTTAATTGCTCAATGCTGTGGGTTGATGCCTGAGTGCAGGGCTCAATGTACTGGACTTAAAGCTGACGCAGGTCCCGATCTGGTTCGTTGCGATTCAAGTCAAACCTTGCAGTTACAGGGTTCCATACAAGGCAATTATACCAAATTTTATTGGACTCCGACAACTGGTCTAAGCAATCCTAATATACTCGACCCGATCATCACCCTAAAAACTACCGGTCGGTATACCTATAAATTAACGGCAGAAGGAATTTCAACAGTTAACCTGGTGAAAAATGGTGATTTTGAATCGGGAAATTCCAGTTTTAGTTCGAGTTATAATTATACACCAACCAACACAACGGAAGGGGAATACTTTGTAACGCCCAATCCATCTTCCTGGAACGGTGGATTCACCAATTGCAGTGATCATACAACTGGAAGTGGAAATATGCTGCTCTTAAATGGGCATCCGGTAGCAGGTACTAATTTCTGGTGTCAGACGATCGCAACGGTTATTGGTAGAACCTATCAATTTGAATTTTGGAGTTGTTCGGTTGTAGCGTTCAATATCGGGCAGTTAAACATCAAGGTCAATGGAAATTCAGTTGGCGCAACCGCCGCCGGGGGTCTGTGTAATTGGACCTACTATTCTGTGAGTTTTATCGCTACTTCCAGCTCCACCCAAATTTGTTTGAGTGAATCTACAGGAATTCGGGGAGGAAATGATTTTGCAGTAGATGATATCGCTTTGTATGAAAAATGTATGGACATGGATCAGGTGACTGTAGAAATTGTAAATCTGGTTGCCCGAATTGAAATACCAAATCCTCCAAAATGTTCGTCCGATCCTTTTGATCTCAATGCAATTGGTTCTTCTGCCGGTCCAAATATCCGCTATGAATGGTCAACAGATATCGGGAAAATAATTTCTAAAAATGGGTTGACAGCGAAAGGCAAAGGTTCTGGGATTTATACGGTTAAAGTAATCTATACAAATGGCACTGTCATGTGCGAACAAGAAGCATCGATTGAGTTTAATGCACCAGATGTATTAGCAGGAATTGTGGATGGATTGGGAAAAGTGAACTGCAGAATGGATAGTATCAAGCTCAAAGCGATTGTTCAAACAGGTAGTGGTTTATATACTTACAAATGGAGTCCGGATTCAAGTATTCTCCGGGGGCAGAATACGGAAGAAATCATCGTCAATCAATCAAAAAAATATTCGGTTACCGTAACGGATCAAAGTTCGGGTTGTACACTTATGATTGATTATGAAGTACCCGCCGATACCTTGAAGCCCTTGGTGCAAATCAATGGCGATACTTTGATTACGTGTAAACATCCAGGCGTTCAATTGTTTTCTCAACTGCGGGATAGCCTAAATTATATAATTAAATGGTCACGTCCTAATTTATTAACGACCTTCGGTAAAGCTTCAATATCCGATTCGCTTTCCGGAATGTACAGATTGGTTATCGTTGATGCCAAAAATTTTTGTTCGGATAGTGTAGAGTGGTTAGTAAAATTGGACACGAGCAAACCACTGATAGAACTTGGATCGGATTTGAGTATAGATTGTATTCAGACAGCCGTATCTGTTGGGAATCTTCAATCTAATGGATTGAAAAAAATTAGTTACCAATGGAGCTTTAATACAAAAAATGATCCGCCCGAGGATAGTTTAATACCTAAAACGTATTTTAGTTCCGGTTTAGTGATTTTAAAATTAACAGATACTACAAATGGATGCACCGTATTAGATAGTTTATTCATTAAAGATTTAAGAAAAATTCCATATCTTGATGTGGATTCTGCTGGCATTTTAACTTGCAAGACAAATCAAGTAACATTAAATGCTCAAATAGATTCAAAAGATTCATTAGATCTATTTTGGTCGACTACAAATGGACAAATCATTTCCGGTCAAAATTCCTTGAGCCCTGAGGTTAATAAGAAAGCTTGGTATTATATACATATTATCAATAGGCTTAATTCCTGCGAAAATGTAGATTCGGTATTTGTTGACGAAAATTTCAATCGTCCGATTGCAAATGCGGGACCAGATCTGCTATTTAGTTGCAAGGACACTACAAAATTTATTGATGGGTCTATGAGTAGTCAGGGACCCAATATTATTTATCAATGGGTGACACCAAATGGAACAATTAAAAATGGTAACGGAACAAGCAGAATTGAAGTACGGAGTTCCGGGATCTATAAAATTATTGTCACCGATACAATAAATGGTTGTAGAGATTCGGCTGTCATGTCTGTAAACCCTGATTTAAATAAACCTCTGGTACAATGGGCAAATCCAGACACATTAAACTGTATCAAAAAAAGTATTGTACTTTCGGTAAGCGCCATTTCCCAAACAGGTAATCCTCTACAATACGAATGGTCTACAACAAATGGTAGTTTACTTGGTAGAACCGATACTATCATGGTAATGGTTGACAAAGCCGGTTCGTATCAATTTGTTGCAACCGATAAAATCAATGGTTGCTCAACGATAGCACAAATGCAAGTAATTATTGATACCATTAAGCCTGTTATTTCGGCAGGCAAGGATCAATTTTGGAATTGTGAAACAACACAAATTCAATTAAGTGGGACTAGTTCCAATGCCGGTAATGTGCATCAATGGTTTACAGTTGATGGTCTCCTTCAAGGGAATTCCAATGCATTAAACAGTATTGCACTAAAACCTGGAGTGTATTTTCTTCAATCTACCAATTTGATCAACGGATGTCTTTCGATTGATTCTATTTTGGTCATTCCTGATTTGGTCAAGCCAAATCTATTCATCAATTCACCTGATATTTTGAGCTGTAAATTAGATAGTATTCTATTGATGGCCCAGTCAACCACTCCCGTTTCAAGAATTCAATATGTATGGACAACAACGAATGGCAATTTGATTGGAAAACCAAACAATTTTAATGCCTGGATCCATCAGCCTGCCTGGTATCAGTTTACGATTGTTGATACTGTAAATAAATGCATCACAACAGACAGTGTCTTTGTAACGGAAGATACATCCAAGCCTACGATTCAACTGATTAAACCTTTGCAACTCACTTGTACAAGAAAATCCATTCAACTGGAAGGAATAGTAGGTAATGTAAATTCAAATTATTCCTTGGATTGGACCACTAAGAATGGGCACATTTCAGGTTCATCAAAAGATTTGCAAGTAGAGGTTGATCAAGAAGGGATTTATTATTTCTTGGTTCAAAATTTAGTCAATGGATGTGAAACCCTGGATTCTGTTGAAGTCCTGGAAAACAAAAACATTCCGAAAGATTTTCAATATCAACTTCAACAAATTAAGTGTCCCGGTGATTTAGGAAGTATTGTTATCCTCGGTGTTACCGGAGGTGAACCTGTCTTAAACTATTTTTTAGACAATAAACCCATAGCGGGTAATACGGTCAATGGGTTGTCTCCTGGTATTTATAGTCTCAAAATTGTGGATGCCAATGGATGCGAATTGATCAAACAAATTCAATTGAATCAAGCTCATGTGGTGGGCATTAGTCTTCCACCCAGTGTAAAAATAAATTTAGGTGAACGACATCAGTTACAAGCTGTCATCGATAGTCCACCCGACTCAATCGCCTGGATTAGCTGGAGTCCTTCAGAACATTTATCCTGTAGTGATTGTCCGAATCCAATAGTTAGTGGTTTAGAAAACGAAACAAGTTATACGGTTAGCTACGCTACTAAAAACGGATGTACAGCCAGTGCCACCATTCGCATTCAAGTTATCCGAAGAGGAATTTGGTTGCCCAATGCATTTAGCCCCAATGGCGATCATATCAATGATTGGTTTTATCCGATCGTAGCAGATGACAGTTATCATGAAATCAATTATTTGTCTATTTATAATCGATGGGGTGAACAAGTATTTCATAAAGAACATTTTCAACCCAATGATCCCACTCAGGGATGGGATGGGACATTCAATAACCAAAAATTAAATCCAGCTGTCTTTGTATTTGTTGTTGAAGTGGAATGGAACAATGGGGAGACTAGGAAATTATGGGGAGATATTAGTTTGATCCGTTAGTTGATGAACAATAAGTTCAATCTATTTTTTCAGTATGTTCTTAAGAGCTAACTAAGCTTTATTCATCAAGAAGTGAGCTTTGATGATTATAGCCCCTTGGTTTTAGACTGACGCAATTTTTATTTCTAAACAATTATTTTTCTGGTAGCATTGCAAATTGATGTATTTTAATATCTTGTAAGCTTTTACCCTTCTTTAAATTTGTAGGTATGCCAAGTTTATTAAGTTTATTATGTGTTTCTTTAAGTTTTGGTTGTATTGTTTTCAGTTGTCAAAAGGATCCTGAAACTATTATTAAAACAGTAACCGTAAGAGATACATTGACGATTACGCGAATAGATACGGTTATTTTAAAGGAGTATTTCAAAGATTCCGCCACTACTTTTATCCTATCCAGACATGCGGAAACAACCGGAATTGGTTCTGATCCTTCATTGAGTGCATTGGGACAGGAACGAGCCAATGAATTAGTTCGCATCCTAAAAAATACTCCGATTCATGGGGTGTATTCAACGAATTACAATCGAACCAAAGAGACTGCAAGTAAAATTGCCTTAAATTATGGATTGAATATTCAACTTTATGATGCTTCAAAACTTAATGAACTTGCAGAAAAGATATTGAAAGAATATTCTGGTCGTGTTGTTTATATTGCGGGTCATTCCAATACGACAAATGTTTTGTTGAATAGTTTGGTAGGCTCGACGGTTTATGGGACAATTCCCGATGCGGAGTATGATAATTTATACATTGTAAACGTTAATACCATTGGACAAGCCAGCGTAGTGCATTTAAAGTATGGTAAATAAAACGTAGAATGTTGTTGTTGTGGAGATGTAATGTATAAAATTTAACCTTCTGTGAATATATTATGAGTTCTTTTCAGCAATGTCTAAAAGTGAATAGCTTGACTATTATTCTCATAAAGCGTTTAAAATAAAAAAGGAGACCTGATTCAGATCTCCTTTTTTTAATTCCTAATGTTTAAATAGGATTACTTTTTCATTTTCAATGATTTCTCATCAGTAGCAGTACCAGCTGCAGGAGTTGAAGCTGGAGTTGATGAAGCAGGTGTTGTTGCAGCACCAGTTGTTTTCTTTGGAGCCATTTTAGTTGACTTTGCAGTTTTCATTTTTTTGCAAGCATCTCCGCAAGTGTGTCCTTTTTCGCCATGAGCGTAAACGTGAGCACCATCTTTACAAGCTACAGTACAAACGTGATCTTTCATTACAACCGGAGCTGTTTCCGTAGTTGGTTTTGGAGATGTAGTTGGAGTAGCTGGTTTTGCTGCTGGTTTTGGGCTAGAAGTAGAAGTGGTAGGCGTAGCTTTTGAACCAGTAGTTGGAGTTGCTTTTTCCTGAGCGTTAGCTGTTAATGCAACAAAAGCGAACAAAGAAAGTGATAAAACTAATTTTTTCATTTTTAATAAGATTTAAGATTAAATAAATTTGATATAAAAGAGTACCTGAATTTTAAAAGAGTTATCAGGTAAAATTCTGATTTTTTAAAAATAATTCCAGATTGGACTTGGCTTTGCATATTCAGATCACAAAAGAACGAAAGCTATTTTGAATGATTGCAGTCACTATAAGCATTAAAAGAACTTTAACATCCAGTTTGAACCCATTCATGAATTGACCATTAATTTATTGCTTAGGCGAATTTAAGATAGTTTTTAGTGAATTTAAATTATTTTCGCAAACCCATTTAAATGATGACAGATACCATATATAAAGACCTCATACAAAAGAGATTAGATATACCAATTTCTCTTTTTTTGAAAGCACCCGGGCGAATCAATCTAATTGGTGAGCATACCGATTACAATCTAGGGCTCTGTCTTCCAGCCGCTTTTCAAAAATCTATTTATTTTGGATTGGGACCAGCCTATGAATCTGAAATTATCAGCTTAAAATATCAAGAATCCTGGTTTCCAAAGTCCCAGTCCCAGC
>CAYMGR010000010.1:0-15359 GCA_964389985.1 uncultured Saprospiraceae bacterium | reverse complement strand
GAAATTATCAGCTTAAAATATCAAGAATCCTGGTTTCCAAAGTCCCAGTCCCAGCCTCCGGAATGGGCCGTCTATTTTAAAGGTGTTTGGAATTATTTAAGAGAAAAAGGTTATTCTTGGCCGAATTTCAAGCTGGCTTTTGATGGAGACTTAGCTTCCGGGGCTGGACTTTCTTCTTCTTCAGCAATCTGTTGTGGATTTATAAGTTTATTGAATGAATGGGCTAAATTGGGTTTATCAAAGGAAAAGTTAGTCCGTTTTGCGGTTTCAGCTGAAAAAGCATCTGGTGTAGAAGGTGGGATCATGGATCAAATTTGTATCATTCATGCCAAAAAACAGCATGCCTTATTGATTCAATGCAGTGATTGGAATTTCAAGCAAATTTTTATTCCGGAGGGACCGGTTTCCTGGTTGGTCGTGGATACTAAAGTTAAACATCAACTCATCCATACAGATTATAATAAACGGTCAAGAGCATGTCAACAACTTTTAGTGCTGGTTCAATCGGAATTTCCAGAGGTTCAAAGTTTAAGTGATTTGGAATGGAGTCAAATTAGATTATTAGAACCCAAATGTACTCAACAGCAATTTAATTATCTCGTCTACATCCATGAAGAAAATCAGCGGGTATTGGATGTTATTGAACATCTTGAGAGACAAAATTTTCAAGCCATTGGAAATTCCTTATTTTCTGGGCATGAAGGTTTGCGAAAATTATACAAAGTGAGTTGTGATGAATTGGATTTCCTGGTTGACTATGCAGCAGGAAGTGGAGTTGCTTATGGTGCCCGGATGATGGGTGGTGGCTTTGGAGGTGCCAGCTTGCATTTAATTCCTAAACATCTAAAAGAAAATTATTGGAATGGTATAATGGCAGCCTATCGAAATCGATTTGGATTTTTTCCCGACGTTTTTGAAGTCCAATTTGAAGATGGAATTCATTTTCTTTAAATGTAAATTTTTAACCCTATTGATCATATGTATAAATTATTGAGTCTTTGTTTGTCATTCGTTTTAAGTATATCTGTTTATGCTAATAAGAAAACGGATGCGGAGTTGCTTAGGTTATTTTTGAATGAAAATTTTCCCGGTGTCCAAATTGTTGATTTGGGATCTAAAGAAAATTATCCAATATTTTGGGAACTGACGATCCAACAAAAATTAGATCATAAGGATCCGTCGAAAGGAAGTTTTCCGCAAAAGATTCTGCTTTATCATCATTCGTTTAAAAAACCAAATGTGTTGGTTACAGAAGGTTACGCAGTCGCTGATCGAATTTATGAAGCGAGTATGATTCTGGATGCCAACCAATTTTCAGTGGAATATCGTTTTTTTGGTACCAGCAGACCGCAGCAAATAGATTGGCGTTTACTGAATCATGAACAAGCAATGGAGGATTTACATTCTATAAAAACTCTATTTTCTCAAATGTATAAAAAGGCTTGGGTTGCGACCGGGATTTCAAAAGGAGGTACAACAGCCGCATTGTATAGTTTAACTTATCCCCAAGACCTCAAAGCGAGTATTGCATATGTAGCCCCTTTTCCTTTGGCGCAAGAAGATCCCCGGACGATTCAGCATTACCAATCAAAGGTCGGATCACCTGAATGTCGATTAAGGGTACGCGAATTTCAACGGAATTTGTTGATGCACCGGCAGGAGCTCGTGAACATGTTGTCAGAAATGGAGCAACGCGATGGAATTATTTTTGATTTAGATAAAAACCGGATTATTGATTTTGCAGCTATGGAATATCCCTTTTCGTTTTGGCAGTGGGGATTTGCTTGTAACGAGATCCCTGGAAACAATGCATCCGCAAAAGTTATATTCGAACATATAGAAGAGGTGATAGATTTTAATTATTATGATCGTACATCTTGCACGGAGAGTTTACCGGCCTATTATCAGTTTATGACTGAATTTGGATATTATGGATTTGATACAACAGGTGTTAGTGACTTGTTGGTGAATAAGCAACTTTCTAATTTGGAATTTTGCCCAAAGGATGCTGACTTGACATATCATGGAGATTATATGAAACGCATGCACGACAAAGCAATCTATGAAAGTCAACATATCCTCTATATTTATGGTGGATTAGATACCTGGACCTCTTGCGCGGTAAATCCAGATCCAAACACAAGCTCCTTAAAATATGTAAAATACAATGGCGGTCATCGGACACGGATCCGGGATTTTGGTGAAACCGATAAACAAGCGATGTTAAAGCAGTTAAAAAAATGGACCGGCAGCAAAACATATCCATTACCTTATTGAGGCCAATCTAAATATTCACCATTAAGCCAAACGAATAGATTTGCTGTAGGCTCCTTGGATCTAATTTTATAATACGGCGTTGTAGCTCAGTCAGTTATTGCTCTACTTAGCCTTCTTCACTGTGTTTTGTCTTGTTTTGATCAATTCAATTTGGCAGCAAAATTGAATCTTTGGTAGCCCTTAATATCAAAGGTGTCAGCAACTGACATAAATTTTTTAGTATTATTGCAAAAAATAAATTATGGAATTGCAGAATGGAACATATCACATTCAGGGAATCGAGGTTTCGGAATTAATTGAAACCTATCAAACACCTTTATATGTATATGACTCATCCATTATAAAACGGCAGATTGATCGGCTGGTTTCCGCGTTTGACGTCCAGGATTTAGGAATTCATTTTGCCTGTAAGGCACTTAACAATATTAATATATTAAAGCTGATCCGGCATTGGGGAGTTGGCTTAGATTGCGTTTCAGTCCAGGAGATTTGGACGGGCCTTCAAGCAGGATTTAAACCGGAATCAATTATCTATACCCCAAATTGTGTGGCTCCGGATGAAGTTGAAATGGCTATCCGCCTGGGGGTGCAGATCAATATCGATCACATCGAAACCCTGGAATATATTGGCCATCATCATCCGGATGTTAAAATAGGAATTCGGATAAATCCTCACGTGATGGCTGGTGGCCATGAAAAAATATCAGTAGGACACATTGATAGCAAGTTTGGAATTTCTATTTATCAAATGCCATTAGTGCTTCGATTGGTTGATACTTTAAAATTAAAAATCAATGGTTTGCACATGCATACAGGATCCGATATATTGGATGCTGGTGTGTTTGACTTGGCCTCACAAATCATGTACGATACTGCTCGAAAATTTCCGGATCTGGAATTCATTGATTTTGGAAGTGTGATTAAGGTACCTTATAAGGCGGATGATGTATTTACAGATGTAGAAGAATTAGGTCAGGTACTGTCTACCTCTTTCAAGCAATTTTGCAAAGACTATGGACGGAAATTGAAATTGTATTTTGAACCAGGCAAATATTTAGTGTCAGAATGCGGCTTCTTTTTTGTCAAAACCAATGTCATTAAACATACACCTTCTACCGTTTTTGCAGGAGTGGATTCCGGACTCAACCATTTAATCCGTCCGATGTTTTACGATGCCTATCATCATATTATCAACATTTCTAATCCCACGGGTAAGCCAAGAGTGTATAATATTGTTGGATATATTTGTGAAACAGACACCTTTGCAAATAATCGGGTGGTCAATGAAATTCATCCCGGGGACATCTTGTGTTTTAAAAATGCAGGAGCCTATTGTTTTACGATGTCTTCTAATTACAACTCCAGATTTCGCCCAGCGGAAGTATTAATTCATGAAGGCAAGCACTTTTTAATTCGCCAGCGGGAAACCATGGATGATCTATTAAAGAATCAAATTGTCCTGGAACTTTAGAGAATGAATTATTAAAAAATAAACTATCCTTCGTCGTTTATTTCTTTCTCTTTCTTTTTGTGTTTGAGGATTTTTGCGTCCAGGTAAAAGATAATTTCCTCTGCTATATTTTTGGACTGGTCCCCCACGCGTTCAATTTTGCGAATGATGGATAATAAATGCAAAATTTGTCTGCGGTCATTAGGATATTTATCTAGACATTCCAAGGTTTTATAACTAGCAACATCGTTGAGTTTATCCAACATTTTATCTTTTTTATACACCGTCCGTGCCATTTTGGTGTTTTCCAGGATATAAGCTTCTCGTAATTCCTTGACCATTTCTATAGAAAGCATCAACATTTTATCTGCATCCATATCTTTAATAATCTCTGCATTAAAGTGATCATCAAAGTCGGAGATAAATTCAGAGATTCCACATGCGATATCTGCAATTCGTTCTAAATTGGTGTTGATTTTTAAGGTGGAAAGTACAAATCGTAAATCGGTGGCAACCGGTTGAAAGAGCGCAATAAAATTTTCACAAGCCCGGTCTATTGCCAATTCGAAGGCATTGACTCTTCGCTCCGTTTCCTGAACTTCCAATGCCAGATCGCGTTCAAAATGTTTAAACGCCTGATCCGTTTTTTCCAATTGTTTAATCGTGAGATCCCACATGGAAATTAATTGGTCTCTTAATTCCTGGATTTCGTTTTCTACTTGCAGCATAATTTAATGTTTAACCAAATCGTCCGGTAATATAATTTTCAGTTTGTTGTTTATCTGGATTTGTAAATATTTTTTTCGTTTCATTGAATTCTATCAGTTCTCCTAACAGGAAAAAACCGGTATAGTCGCTGACCCTACTGGCTTGTTGCATATTATGGGTTACAATCAGTATGGTAAAGTTATTTTTTAAATCGTAAATGAGTTCTTCAATTTTGCTGGTTGAAATAGGATCCAGTGCAGAAGCGGGTTCATCCATCAATAAAACGGAAGGTTCTATTGCCAACGCCCTGGCTATACAAAGCCTTTGTTGTTGTCCGCCGCTCAATTCAAACGCTGATTTTTTAAGTTTATCTTTTACTTCATTCCATAGGGCAGATTGATGCAATGCTTTTTCAACCTGATTGGCTATTTCTGCCTTATCCGTTATTCCATTCACCCGAAGTCCATAGGCTACATTTTCAAAGATCGTTTTTGGAAAGGGGTTGGGTTTTTGAAATACCATTCCTATTTTCCTTCTGAGTTCATCGATTGCACCGGTTCTGATTTTGTAAATATCCTTTCCATCCATTAATACTTCACCGGATATTTTAACTCCTTCGATCAAATCATTCATTCTATTGAATAACCTTAGAAAACTTGATTTACCACAACCGGAAGGACCAATTAAAGCGGTAACTGTTTTCTCATGAATTTGCATGCTGACATTTTTTAAAGCATGGAAATCTGAGTAGTATAATTCTATGTTTTTTGTTTCTAGTTTAGGAAGCATAAGCCTATTTCATTTTTACTTTTTTCCCAAAATGGTGACGCAAGTAATTTGCGGTCAGATTTACAATAAATACTATTCCAATTAATACAACTGCTGTTCCATAAGCAATGGGACGACTGGCTTCCAAATCGGTACCACTGGTTGAAATAACGTAAAGATGATAAGGAAGGGCCATACACTGATCAAAAACCGATTGGGGTAGTTTTGGTAAGAAGTAAGCAGCGACCGTAAAAAGAATAGGAGCTGTTTCTCCCGAAACCCGACCGATTCCTAAAATCAATCCGGTTATAATATTAGGAAAAGCAATAGGCATGACCACTTTACGGATGGTATGCAATTTGGAAGCACCTAGTGCATAACTGGCATGTCTAAACGTGGAATCGACTGCTTTTAAACTTTCTTCTGTAGTACGAATAATTAAGGGTAAGGCTAATAAAGCCAAGGTCAGGGATCCAGCAAGAATGGATGCACCAAAATTAAGTTTATTTACAAATAAAGCCATGCCAAATAAGCCAAAAACTATGGATGGAATTCCGGCTAGATTATTGGTCATCATTTTAATAAACCGTTTCATTTTACCTTCACGGGCATATTCATTTACGTAGATGCCGGAGAGGACGCCAATTGGAAATGCAATCAGCATACTTCCAAAAACCAGATAAAGACTCCCGATAATCGCAGGATAGATACCGCCTTGGGTCATTCCCTGTGTTGGCATTTCAGTAAAGAAATTCCAAGTTATTACGGGCAATCCTCGTTTTAAAATAAAAAACAGGATTAGAAAGAGAATTCCAATGATTAAAATGGAAATCAATCTAGAAATCCAGAACATGATTTGTTGCTGGATTCTTTTTCTGCGTTCGATATATTTTGGAAATTCTAACAAGCTAAATCAATTATATTTTTTTGAAATGCGTTCGACTAATAAATTAGTTACTAAAGTTATTAAGAACAGGATGCAGGCCAGAGCAAACAAAGATTTGAAATGCAATCCACCAAAAGCGGCCTCTCCCAATTCAGCAGCAATCGTAGCAGGTATGGTCCGTACCGGTTGCATTAAACTATGAGGCATAATAGCCGCATTACCAGTAACCATCAAAACGGCCATGGTTTCTCCAATGGCTCTGCCTATTCCTAAAATGGCTGCTGCGGTGATCCCGGAAGAAGCATACGGTAAAATAACTTTCCAAATTGTTTGCCAGTGCGAAGCTCCTAAGGCAAAGCTTGCTTCTTTTAGAGTTCTGGGAGTCGTCCGGATGGCATCTTCTGAAACAGTTATAATCGTTGGCAAAGCCATAATGGCTAATAAGATACTTCCGGCTAAAGCAGTTTCTCCTACAGGTAAATGAAAGGTTTTTTGTAACAAAGGCACAATGACAACTAAACCAAAAAATCCATATACTACGGATGGAATACCTGATAGTAATTCAATAATAGGTTTTAATAAAGCTCTGATTCGTGGATCTGCAATTTCAGCCAAATAAATAGCGGCGGCTAATCCAAGTGGTAAGGCAAACAAGATAGCAAAAAAACTAACTATTAAGGTTCCCAACAATAAAGGTAAAGTACCCATTACGGAAGAGGGGTGTGCAGTTGGAAACCATTCTTTGCCAAAAAGAAAGTCCCATAGACTGATTGATTTAATTTCAATTTCCCGGTTAGAACCTATTAAGTTGACCTGTCTTTCTGAAAAAAATGCAATCGATCCGGGAATACTATCTAAAAAGCGGTTTACATAAATGCTTAGGTATTCAAAATTTTTACCCAATTGTTCTTTTGTAAAATAGGTTTCCAGTTCGTTGACTGTTAAAGTTACAATTGTATCTTTTGTTCCTCCAAGGGATTCCCAGGTTTTTATTTTTTGGTCAAAAATATCTTTTATTTGAACGGAAGTCAGTTCCTGAACCGGATTCGATTTTCCGGTAAACAGACTATAATGTTTTTCAACCGGAGAGGAATCAATAAATGAAATCCCTTCTTTAAATAAAAAGAAAACAATCAACAGAACAACAAAGGCTGAGATATATCCGCAGCCTTTGATGATCCATTCGAAGATGAATTCGATACTATTTTTTAGGGAAATTCGCATGGTTTTAATTCAAAGGAATATAGCCAACTTCTTCCACCAGTTTTTGTCCTTCAGCAGACAAACAAAAATCGATATAAGCTTTTAACTTATCGGCATTTTTAGAATCATAGATGTAATATAAAGGTCGGGAAATGGGATAGGTTTTGTCTTTTGCAGTTGCCATCGAGGGGCCTACAAATGTTTTACCTTCATCATAAGAGACTTTTAAAGCTTTTACTCCGGCAGAAAGATATGCGATTCCAATGTATCCAATAGCACCTTTAGTCTGGCTAATAGATTGCACAATTGCTCCGGTTGCAGGCATATTTAAGACAGTACTCGCATAATTTTTCTTCGACATGACATGTTCTTTAAAAAATTCATACGTACCAGAACTATTTTCCCGGGAATAAACTACGATTTTTAAATCTTCACCACCTAATTCTTTCCAGTTAACAATTTCACCGGTGAATATTTTTTCCAATTGCTCTCTGGTAAGTTGTTCAACTTTATTTTCAGGATGTACAATTACAGCCAGTGCATCAACAGCAATATTTATTTCTTCAATTTGAATTTGCTTTTCCTGTAATTTTAATTTTTCTTCATTTTTCAAATCACGGGAAGACATGGCAATATCTGTATTTCCATCCAACAAAGCTGTGATTCCGGTTCCACTACCTCCACCCACAACAGCAATGGATACATCAGGATGATTTTTCATAAACTGCTCAGCAGATTTTTGGGCTAAGGGTAAAACGGTATCACTCCCTTTAATATTGAGGCTGTTATTTTTTTGGGTTCCCTGATCTGATTGTTTACAAGAAACTAAAATTAGCAAGGCAAGAAAGAAACTATTTTTAAAATTCATATGATTGGTTTTAAAGTATTAAAATTTAAATTGAGTTCGAATAGTCAGAACATTATCTTTTAAATCGGATTCATATCCTTTTAAATTTGGAGCTTTTTCATTTTGAATCCAATCGTAATACAGCATGATATACATATTGCTGAAATAATAATTGATACCCAAACCCAAGGTTGAATATTTTATATCGGTAGCATTGATTTTTGGTCCTTTACCCAGACCATCTTTTTTAACATCAGTATTAGGGTCATACCAGTCATATTTAACGACCAATTGCAATTTGGTATGGATGATATTTTGAACCAGAAATCCGCAAAAAGAATTAAATGATCTGGAATAGGTATCATAATTTGCAAGGGTTCCACTTTTTGGACTATCTGATGAAGTTGATGAGCCTGGTTGTGTTCCTTGAACCCATTCCGCTCTTAGTGTAGTTTTACCAATAGGATTTTCAAAAGCATACTGAAGGTCTGCACCAATGTATTGACGCAAAACCGCTGATCCCTTCTTATTTTCTAAAGTATCCAGTAATACAAATCCTGTAGTATTATTTTGAAAATTTTCTATTTTGTATTGATAGGCTGTCCCTTGGATTACATTTCCATGATAAAAGGAAATTCCGCCGCTTAAGTTAGATGATTTTAATTTTTTATCGATTGAAATCCGGGCTACTACGTCTTTATAAGAATCAAAATCCGCAACGGTTGCATTTCCATTATACGCACCGATTTCAAAATTAAAGGGTTTTAGTTTAAAATAGCTGACTTTAATTCCAAGATCTGCTTCTGCTGGCAATAAAATCGTTGAAAACCGAGCCCGTTCAGGTCCCTCATGAACGCTTGAGGAATAAGATTGTTCGAAACCAAAGGGTCTCGGGAAGATTCCGGCTGTATATTTTAAACCTTGTTTTTCCATCGTATAGGATCCATACACATCATGAAGGCTAACACCCTTTTCAGAATTATCCGTAATAAGCACTAATTCAAATGGATCCGCATGGTAGGCAGCTTTTAGTCGAGCCCGGCGCACGCTAAATCGTTTATCCACATGACTGCCGAAGTCACCACCCGGGTATTTGCTCCCTTCTGATTGGGACCATTGAAATTCAGGTTGGAAATAGCCACTAAATTTTACTTTTTTAATATTTTTTAGTTCATTTTTCTGCACGTTCAAGGCAGAATCCAGATCCGAAACGGTTTGAGCATAAAGGCTGGGCATAGCCAGACTGAGCACAAAAAATAATATTCTATTTTTCATTTCAACTTTTTTACAATGCAAAGGTAGGCTGTCTATTTTCGCTTAATATTAAGCCAATATTAAGAAATAACTAATTTGGGCTGAATTTGTAAAAATCTGAATAAAAGCAGGAAGCCCAGAGTTGGCGCAACTGGTTATATTTACTTCTAAATTAGTATTATGAAACGTCGAGAATTTTTAAAAACCAGCAGTTTATTAGGCGGAATCGCCTTGGCAAGCCCGGAATTGATTCAAAAACAGCTCGGAGGGAAAAAGAAAGTTAAAAAAGTACTCATTCTGGGAGCTGGATTTTCTGGCTTGGCTGCGGCTTATGCATTAAAGAAGAAAGGAATACAATATCAAATTTTAGAGGCTCGCAACCGGATAGGCGGTCGGGTGTTTTCGCATAATCCTGAAGCAGCTAAAGAGCTGGTTATTGAGCTGGGCGCTGAGTGGGTTGGTGCATCTCATGAGCGGGTCATTGCATTATGCAAAGAATTTAATCTTCATCTGGATAATAATCAATTTGATACCCATTTAAGTTTTGAAGGTAAATATTCCCGGGCAGGGGAATGGAGCCTAAGTGAATCATTTGAAACCTTTTGGAAAGATAAAGTCAAAATCTGGGAAGCGATGACTCCGGGTCAAAAACGGCGATTGGATAAACAGGATTGGTGGCGTTATCTGTCGAATAAGGGGTTTTCAGACCGGGATATTTTGTTACGTGAATTAGCGGATAGTACAGATTTTGGTGAAAGTATCCGCCATACATCTGCCTATGCTGCATTTGCAGAATATGCAGAAAGTAGCGAAAAAAACGAGATGGACCTAAAAATCACTGGGGGAAACAGCCAGTTGGCTGAAAAATTGGCCCAAGCTGTTGGAAAGGAACTTATTTTAACGCAACATAAAGCAGTACAAATCAATCAGGATGTAAATGGGGTGAAAGTGATCTGTGAGAATGGACAAAGTTTTTCGGCTGATCGATTAATTTGTACGGTGCCTTTATATGCCTTACAAAAAATCAAATGGAATCCAGGACTCCCTATTCATCAACTGGATGCAATTCAAGCATTGCAATATGCCCGGATTGGAAAATTTCCTGTTTTATTTAAAGAGCGTTTTTGGAAGGAAGAAAATTTTGATTTGTTGACTGATTCTCCGGCGCATTATTTTTATCATGCTACAAAAAATCAAGCCGGTTCTCCGGGTGTATTGATATCTTATGCGATTGGTGAAAAGGCAGATTCTTTTGCATCGATGACAAAGACCCAAAGAGAAGACATTATTTTGGATGCCTTGAAACCTGCTTTTGGTGATGTGCGAAAGTATATGATCGACAGCATGATGTATTATTGGGGAGTTGATGCATATTCAAAAGGCGCCTATGCCTTTTATGGAAAATCGCAATGGTTTGGAATCATGCCTATCCTGAAACAATCGTTTCAACATATCCATTTTGCCGGAGAGCATTTGGCCGATTGGCAAGGTTTTATGGAAGGAGCCATTAATAGTGGTGAAGATGCAGCGGCAGCTTGCTTAAGTATTTAAATTGATCCCTTATAAAAAAAATTGGAGCAGATAAATTACCTGCTCCAATTTTGTTGAGGACAAAGATTGCTATTTCAGCAATTTTAGAATTAAAGATTGATCAGTTCTGAATCATTTCCAGCTTTAACGCGCAGGCGATATTTTTTACCTTTTGCCAATTTACTGGAATCAACTACGATATCACCAGTTGCATTTTGACTAATGCTGCTTTGGCCATTTTCAACCACTGCTCCGGCAGGATCTAAAACATCAAAGCTTAAATCAATTCCTGCGTTTTTGCCTTTAAATAAATTAGAGGATACCAAACGTACAGAGGGCTTGCCACCTTTTTTTACTGAAGGGGTGCTGACAAATATCTTTGGACAACAATGTACATGTGCTAAAGCACCTGCAGACGCTTGTGATCCACCGGTCATTGTTCCTCCTCCCTGACCAGCTTTATCTTTTGGGTTAATTTGGACTTGACCATACATGGACGAAGCAATACAAAAAGAAATCAGAATTAATAAATGTTTCATTTAAAATCGTTTTATTGTTAAAAAAATAATTTACAATTTGATGATCTATAAACCCCCAACCAACTCATCGCACATAAAAATATACCATTTGGTGGAGAAAGGTTATCAGGTGCCGGAGATTTTTTTAAAATAAATTTATCGTACAGGGTTCAAAGGTCTTGTTTCAGGATAAAAGCAAAGCAACCAATCGGTTGCTTTGCTTTTATTCACCTTGAATCCTTAAGAAGATTTAAAGGACTATAAACATTGGATTCTATATTGAGATCCTTTTTAGAGCACATCCAACTGGTAAGTTACATCCAGCACAAAACCATACTGCGGTAATTCACCATGAAATTGAAGCGTGTGTTTTCCAGGGGATAGAGGTTTTAGCAAAAGCCAATATCCATCGGAAACTGCAGCTTGTTTAATTCCGGTTATGCATGGATCCAAGCAGGTAGTCAGGTCCGGATCACCAACAAAGTAGAATAAGTCAGTAGGTACTCTAAATTGTTCCAAATGACTGATTGGTTTGCCATCGAGCGTTGCGTTCAAATTTCCGGACATACCAACTAATGCAGCAGCACCTGCTTTTAAGTAATCCTCTAAGGTCGTACCAGGTTCCAAGGTGTAATCCACGTCGGGACAAGGTGCATCATTGATAAAATTGATGACAGGAAATAAGACACCTTTCCCTCTTGGAACGACCGCTTTTCGAGAACTTGTTCCGCCAGAATTTCCAAACAGAAAATAAACCGGACCACTTTGTTTGGCATCGGTATGAATTCCCGTTTCGTCATTCAATGGATTGACTTCACAGGGAAATTGCATCACATATCGCCACCATTCCTGAGTCCATGAAGCATAGCTCTTGCCAAATGGCACTGTGTTTGTGGCAAATACCTTGTTATTGGCATTTGCTCTGTCAACTAGATTGTCATCCAGGTTTGAACTCAATCCGTCGATTTGAGCATCTTTCTGACAAGCTGGTAAAATAATTAAGAGAACGCTCATGAGAGCTATTCCCAAATTCAAAATCTTTTTCATAGGGTGTAAAGATTAAAATGAAGCCTACTCTAGCGGATTTTCGGCATCCTCCCGTTCTGCATAGATTATTGTAATTATTAATTACGATACATGAAGGAGGTAATCAGTGGAATGCTGTTTTTATTTCTTTAAATAGTGAAGGAATTTATGTAATAAAATCTGATATTCGTAAACATCCTCGGATTTAGTTTGGATTAGCTGATCCACCAACTGAAGGGCAGCTATCTCTTTTAGTTCGAAGGCCTCACAAATTAATGCAAAATCGATGAATGGTTTTTGCAGCACTTCAGGATATGTTTTATTTAAATGGAGTCTGGAATTAAATTTTTCAATGCATTTCAATTCGGCTAGTTTTCGATTTCCTTGAAATTCTTTATGGATCATCCTGCTTACTTTATTGCGAATTTGCCACATGGCAAGTGGTTGATGATCCTCCAGATTTAAACTGATATTTGAAGTTGTAAATTTTAATAAGGTTTTTGCAGAACTCCTGTATGATTTCGTTTTCTGCATTTTATTAAATTCAGTTTGCGCCAATCGATTTATATTTTTTTCTATGGGTCTAAATCCAAAACGATAATAAAACCAAAATGCACCCGATGCGATTCCTTCCGGATTGTTAAGCCCATATTGATAGGGCTCAACTTCAAAATAATTAATTGAAAAAACCTGTCGAAAGGTTCGCAATAGCTGAGCCATCATAAATCCAGATTCACCGCCCCGAAACCAATCAAAGATGTTGATACCAAATAATGCCCGGCTTCCCATGATCCATGCTCCTCCATATGCAGCCGGATAGCCGTTTTTATAAAGTGTATAGCCAACATAAGATTCCACCGGTAATTGGCGATAAGCCGTCATCGTAAAAAGTGCAATGGAAATTCCTCTGTCTAATTCATAATATCGAATGCTTTTCGGATCCATATAACTAACAGGTTCCGTTTCCCTTAAGAGGAGAATTAATTTCAGCTTGGCTGTTTTTTCAATTTCATTTCGAAAAGCAGGTGACAAGTCGATTGGTGCATTTAAACTTGAATTTAAAATGCTTGTATAATCCCATTTTTTTATCAGATCTGTTTGGTAATACAAATTTTCTACGGGTAGTCTGTTATATAGTTTATTCCAGCTTCCATTATTGGAAGGATCAATCTGGGTATAGATGTTTAATTTTTCCATCAGATAATCGCGTATCAGTGGTTTTTCATTTAAGGCAGCAAATTCACCCAACAAAAAAGGAAGCGCATTCCTGGAATTAATTTGTAATGTATCTAAGAGTTCACTACTTGAATCATGTATGGCTGTATATTCCTTTTCGATATCAGGTAAACTCAGTTTTAAAATGTTGATCCATTCTTCTTCATTCCATTCTTTTGGATCACAAATTAATTTCACGGGTTGGGTTTGCAACCAATTTAGAATTTCATATGAAAAGCTGGTATTTATTTTCATGAAAGGTAAACCGGTATTTTCAAATTTTTGCTTCGCTGTATTTCCAAATCGTTTTAAATGGCGGGTCACACGGCTTAATTCAGATTGGCACAATTCATACATGTTTGATTGCTGAGGATGTGCCACCATGAAAAGCAATAAATTTGAATATTCAATGAGTCGTTTGTCGGTCGGAAGGACAACCTGTTTCATTGCAAGCAAACAATTTATTTTTTCATTTAAATGTGCTTGCAGATAATTAGTTTGTAAGGCAGCTAATTGATTATAAATTCGGTTAAATGTATTTTTCATCGACCAGAGGAATATCTATTTCAAAAGTAGACAGATTAGTGGATTTTACTGAATACCTGGAGGATAAACTCAAAGCGGTGTGGATTTATACAATCCTTTGAGAATAGAGATATTTTGTAATTGCAAAAAAAAACCCGGAAGCGTTGGCAACCGGGTCTCAATAATTCGTAAGTGAGAATTACTTCTTTACAGCATCAGAAAGGCCTTTGCCCGCTTTAAAGCGAACAACTCTTCTCTTAGGTATTTTAATTGGTTTTCCAGTTGCAGGATTCCGTCCCGTTCTGGCTTTGCGCTCTGCAGTAGAAAATGTACCAAATCCAACCAAAATAACGTTTTCAGCTTTTTTCAGACTTTTTTCGATAGCAGTTAATACAGTATCCAATGCAGTACCTGCCTGCACTTTTGTCAATTCTGCTTCTTTTGCGATCGCATTGATCAAATCAGATTTATTCATTGTTTTAAAGTTTTAATGGTTAATTTTACGCCACAAATATATATTATATATTTTGATTATACAATACATATATGATAATATTTTATGTTTAAAAGGCTTTAAGGACAGGCTTTCCAGCACTTGAGCAGCTGTAAATGCCTGTAAAATAAGCAACTCAATCATTTATACAGATTTAAATGCCCGTAAAATGGACTCATTTTTAAGAAAAATTAAGCCGAATTTCAGTTTGCTAATGAGCCTGTTTATCCTCATTTCGATCGCTTGCAACAGAGGAAGTGGCTGCCCTTCAGAAGACGCCCAGGTCAAAACGGATAAAAAGGGAATGCCTACCAAAAAATCACAGTCCGGATTATTTGATAAAAAGACCTCTAAAAAAATGCATTTGACTAAATAAATGAGTTGATTGACTATGCTTTAGTTTATATTTCTGACCAACTCATTTTGAAACAGTGAATATTTAGATTGAATCAACTAAATAAAAAAGGAATTAGCCGTTTATTAGCACAAGTCAGTTTGCAAGATAAAACAAGACTATAACTCAAAAAAAAACCTCAATGGATGCATTTTCCATTGAGGTTTTTACATTTGAAGGATATCCTTCTATCTTCTTTTTACACGCGTAGTGGTCCGGGTTGTTTTAACCTTTCCTTTTGGGCCGACCGTAGTTTTTGTGCGGG
>CAYMGR010000009.1:22644-25380 GCA_964389985.1 uncultured Saprospiraceae bacterium | reverse complement strand
GATTTTTTACAAGCCCAGCTTGATTTGAATACACAAAAGCTCATTTTATTGAAGGGAAAAACTGCTTTAGAAAATGCAAAAATTAGCTTAAACCAATTGCTTTCAAGAGACATGGAATCATCCTTCATGGCGATCGATTCGAGTCAAACATTTTTAATCCCAAACTATGATGAGATTCGGTTAAAAATGAAATCCGAAAATGTTTCTTTATTAAATGCAGAGAAAAATATTTCTATTTCAAAATTAACAATTAAAGAAATAAACGCTCAGAAATATCCCCTAGTTGGTTTTTCAGCAGCGTATAATTTTGGACGCAACAAAAATCAGGTCGGTTTGATCCTGCTGAACCAAAATTTAGGATTGAATACGGGTGTAACAGCTTCCTGGACTTTATTTAATGGATTTAAAACCCGGGCTCAAATTAAAGCAGCTCAATTTGAGCTAGATTTAAAAATACTTGAATTAGCCCAGACAAATTCAATGCTGGAAGCATCATTAAAAAGAGCCTTTAAGATGTATGAAAATTTAGTAGTCGCTTTAAATCTGGAAAATGAAAATTTAAACTTGGCGAAGGAAAATGTGTCGATCGCATTGGCTCGCTTCAATGTTGGGGCAACCAGTTCAATAGAACTCATGACCGCACAAAAAAGCTATGAAGACGCATTAAGTCGTAGCATTGAAGCTCGTTACGAAACAAGGCTTGCAGAATTGGAACTAATGAAACTGCAAGGTAAGTTTATCAAATAGTTCCGATATGATTCATTCAAAATGCATAGAAATTATGCATCATTGATCTTCTAATAAATGATGAACCAGGATTTATTATTGCTCGTTACTGGCCTTCATTTTCTCACAATTACGAATTGTTTATTCATTCTTCAGGTTTTCAAAATATGTCCATGCGAAATAATGAATCGATCGGCTTGCCTCAGATCACAGAATGGGAATTTCTTTAAATGGAATTTTGAATGTGTATTATTTTATAAGTCAATCAACGATTGAGCATATCGAGTAAGAAAATAGCTAAAATTAAAAAAAATAATTTATCCGGCACTCTTGTAATTTCTTATCTTGTTCCCGTAAACACTATGATTTCAAGCTTGGCTTGAGACCAAACCTTATTATAGAACACCTAAAATTTTTGATTTATGTTAGTCAAATTATTTTCTGCGGCCGGCCATGGCGTAGATGCTTCTACGATTACAGTAGAGGTAAATGCCGGAGGAAATGTGATATCCGGAAAAATCAGTTATTGGATGGTTGGATTACCAGATAACGCAATTAAAGAAGGATATCAGCGAATTCAATCAGCGATTAAGAATATCGGATATCAATTTCCAAGGGTCAAGCTGGTAATCAATTTTGCTCCTGCGGATATTCGGAAAGAGGGCTCCTATTATGATTTGCCGATTGCATTGGGGATTTTAGCAGCCACCCGTCAAATTTCAGAAGACAAGTTTAAGGACTATTTGATCATGGGAGAATTAAGTCTTGATGGCAGCCTGAGACCATTTAAAGGAGTCCTTCCTATTGCCATTTTAGCCCGAAATGAAAATTATAAGGGAATTATTGTTCCCAAAGCCAACGCCCGGGAAGCTGCAATAGTGGAAGGCCTGGATATCATCCCTGTCGAAAACTTATTTGAAGCAGCGGCTTTTATGGAAAATCAACTTTCCATCGAGCCATTAAAAGTAGATGCATTGCAAGAGTTTGAAAAGTTGCAGTTGCAATATGCACACGATTTTTCGGATGTTAAAGGCCAGGAAAATATCAAGAGGGCTTTGGAAATTGCCGCTGCAGGAGGACACAATGTTATTTTAATTGGCCCGCCGGGCGCCGGTAAAACGATGTTGGCACAACGATTACCGACCATACTTCCTCCTTTGAGTTTAAATGAAGCACTTGAAACTACAAAAATTCATTCGGTTGCTGGAATTTTACCTGCAGAAGCCGGATTAGTAAACAGTCGTCCATTTCGTGCACCTCATCATACCATTAGCGATATTGCTCTGGTGGGAGGTGGATCCAATCCAATGCCGGGCGAAATTTCCTTAGCGCATAATGGGGTCCTTTTTTTAGATGAATTACCGGAATTTAAACGTGCCGTATTGGAAGTGTTACGTCAGCCGCTTGAAGAACGACGAGTGACCATATCACGGGCAAAAATTTCGATTGATTATCCATCGAGTTTTATGTTGATTGCAAGTATGAATCCTTGTCCTTGCGGATATTTTAATCATCCTGAAAAGGAATGTGTTTGTGCACCCGGGGCGGTTAAAAAATATTTAAGCAGAATAAGCGGTCCCCTGTTGGATAGAATCGATTTACATGTTGAAGTGACCCCGGTATCATCTGAAGAATTAATGGAGTTTAAGAAAAGTACAGAACAGTCTTCAACCATTCGTGATCGCGTAATTGCTGCAAGAAAATTACAGGAAAATCGATTCAAGGAAAATCATTCGATTTATTGTAATGCAATGATTCCATCAAGCATTGCCCGGGAAATTTGTGCGATCAATCCTGCAGGTGCAAATTTGCTCAAAACGGCAATGGCTAAATTACAATTATCCGCAAGAGCCTATGACCGGATTTTAAAAGTAGCTCGAACGATTGCCGATTTATCTCAATGTGATGAAATCAAAATTGAACATTTAGCTGAGGCTATTCACTTTAGAAGTTTAGACAGAGAAGGTTGGGCCGGTTAACAAAGCTGTATTTATCCTATGCATTTTGTTT
>CAYMGR010000009.1:7140-22544 GCA_964389985.1 uncultured Saprospiraceae bacterium | reverse complement strand
AATGTAAAACTCTGGCATGCATGTTTCGCATGCTTTCGATTACTTGACACACCGGCCGGGTTCAGAATATTGAAATTAAACCAGTTTGGATAAGCATTTTATTAACATTAATTACCCTTGAATTCAGGGCTATGGAGATTTCAGATTTGTAAATTGTCCTATCTTTGCTTTACTATGAATTTATTTGTTTTTAATAGTTTATCTGGAGAAAAAGAGCTTTTTAAGCCTATTGTAGAAGGTCGTGTCGGCATGTACGTTTGTGGTCCAACCGTTTATTATGATGCCCATTTAGGAAATTGCAGAACATTCATTTCATTTGATGTTATTTACCGGTATCTCACTCATTTGGGATATAAAGTGCGTTACATTCGAAACATAACCGACGTTGGTCATTTATTGGATGATGGTGAAGATCGGATGATGAAAGGAGCCCGTTTGGAACAATTGCAACCAATGGAAGTTGCTCAAAAATATAGTAATGGTTTTCATGATATGATGCGAATGTTTAATGCCTTGCCTCCTTCCATTGAGCCAAGGGCCACAGGACATATCATCGAACAAATTGAACTGGTTGAAGATATATTGAAACGGGGTTATGCTTATGAAAAAAATGGGTCTGTTTATTTTAACACCCTTAAATTTATACAGGACGGATTTCCTTATGGAAAATTATCGGGACGCATTGTGGAAGACCTTTTGTCTGAATCCAGGGATGATTTAAAAAATCAGGATGAAAAAAATCATCCATCTGATTTTGCCTTGTGGATTAAAGCAAGCGATGAACATATTATGCGGTGGAATTCTCCCTGGAGCATAGGATTTCCTGGATGGCATCTGGAATGTTCAGCAATGAGTACTAAATATTTAGGAGAGCGTTTTGATATCCACGGCGGTGGAAATGATCTTAAATTTCCCCATCATGAAAACGAAATTGCTCAAAATATGGGCGCATGTGGAACGGCACCGGCAAATTATTGGTTTCATACAAATATGTTGCTATTGAATGGGAAGAAAATGTCTAAAAGCGATGGGAATACCATCTCGCCGACCGAATTGATTACAGGGGATAGTGTGCATACCTCAAAGGCCTATTCTCCAATGGTTTGGCGATTTTTTACCTTGCAGGCTCATTACCGTTCTACACTGGACATTACGGATGATTCCTTACAAGCCGCAGAAAAGGCCTATCGCCGCTTGATGGAAAGTATTCGGATTTTAAATACTTTAAAAATTCAATTTCCTCAACAGGAATCCCCAAAAGATACATTCATTCAATCGCTGATCGATCAGTCCTATCAAGATATGAATGATGATTTTAATGTACCAAAAACGCTAGCCTCCGTTTTTGAATTGTGTACATTTATTAATTCAATAAAAGATGGTCATATACCCGCAGACAGTATTTCTGAAGGGAGCTGGAAGAAGATGGTGGATCACTTAAATCAATTTGTTTTTTCAATTTTTGGTTTGCGCGATGAAACAATAAATGATCAGTCGAGAACCTTGGATCAATTAATGAAATTAATCATTGAATTGCGCAAATCGGCACGCGAAAATAAAGATTGGAGTAGCTCGGATAAAATTCGCGATACACTGAAAGATCTCGGAATACAACTTAAAGATGGCAAGGATGGTACTGAATGGATGCATCTAACTTAAACACGTATGAGTATGAAAAAAATTTATGGCTTGATTATTATCCTATGGTTTGCAGCTTCTTGCAAAACAGATAATAAAAAAACGAATGTTGCAGAAACTAAAACAGAACTGACCTTTCCCGCTTTTAACAAAGATAGTGCGTATCAATTCGTCCGGCAACAAATTAACTTTGGACCCCGGATTCCAAATTCACCCGCTCACGAAAAATGTGCAGATTGGTTTGTCGAAAAATTTGAGTCCTATGGTGCAGTTGTGATCGTTCAAAAGTTTCAGGCAAAAGCATTTGATGGAATCATGCTGAACGGAAAAAATATTATTGCTCAACTTAATCCAACGATTAAGAGGAGGTTGATTTTTGCTGCACACTGGGATACCAGGCCTTGGGCTGATTCCGATCCGGATCCTGCCAATCATAAAAAAACCTTTGACAGTGCAGATGATGGACCGAGTGGTGTGGCAGTATTGCTGGAACTGGCAAGGGTATTGCAATCGCAGCCTGTTAAAGGAATCGGAATAGATTTCGTTTTATTTGATCTGGAAGATTACGGACAGGAAAATAATAATGATTCCTGGGCTTTAGGCTCAAAATATTGGTCCGGCAATTTGCACAGTCCGGGATATCGCGCGCAATATGGAGTGCTTTTGGATATGGTTGGAGCATCCAATCCCGGATTTTATATCGAAGATTATTCAATGATGTATGCAAAAGATGTTGTTGAGAAAGTCTGGAATCTTGCAGAATCGGAAGGATATGGAGGATCATTCCCAAAACGATCTGGAGGTGGCGTAATGGATGATCATTACTATGTAAATGAAATTGCTAAAATCCCAATGATTGATATTATTAATCGCCCGGATGGAAAGAAATTTCCATTTTATCACCATACGATGAAAGATAATATGAATGTAATCGACCCCTATACATTGCAAATGGTCGGAAGATTATTGGTCAAATTAATTTATCGGGAAGAAGCTGGAACGATCTAAGACTTGAAAATCTCTTGAATTAGGATTTGATCCATTTCTATCCAAATGCAGACTAAGCATTATCATTTCATTTTAATTTTATAAACTTCTATATTTGTCAAATGCGAAACCTCCGCATTGACTCGATTATATTATGTTTAGCAATAACATGTAACTCGTTATTTTCTCAAAATCATTCGAAATGCGGAAGTCCTGTAAGCTTTGAGAGTTATTGTATGGACGCATGCCTTGTTTGTGATTTAAATGGGGTATCCGCAAGAACACTTAACATTACTCCGGGACAAATGCCTGCGGGTTTTTGTACTCAAGTTCAACACAGTATGCAATGGTTGGCATTTATAGCTGGATCGACCAATCTCAGTATCAACGTTTCAGTTTCAAATTGCAATCAGGCCAATGGGGTGGAAATGGGAATCTATGCTTCTGATGATTGCCAAACCTTCAAATTAATCAGCAACTGTAATACGAATATGTTTGCCAACCAAACCTGGCCGTTTTCTACAACGGAACCATTAAAAATTGGTTGCGTGTATTATTTGGTTTTTGATGGAAATGGTCCAAATGCATGTAATGTAGACTTTGTTGTAACCGCTGGATCAACCTTGGCTCCTGTCCCTAATACAACCAATAAAATATCAGGTAAGAAACTTGTTTGTAAGGGAGAAACAGTTGATTACATGATTGCCACAATAGCGGGTGCATGCTCTTATGAATGGCGTGTAGAAAATGGAACCCTTAATTTTGCAATGGATAATAAAGCACAGGTTACCTGGGATCAAGCGGGTCTCGGTAAAATTTGTGTAATGGGAAGCAACCAGTGCAATTCAGGCAATGAAGTATGTTTAGATGTCGAAGTTGGAGAAGATAGCCCTTTACAGGAGTTTGGCCCTTATTATGTTTGTTTCGGAAAATCATATAAGTTTAATAATTTGTTTTTAACAGCAGGGACCTGGAATTATTTTTTTAAAAATAAATACGGTTGCGATAGTAACACGACCGTAATTATTGAAGAATATGAACCGATTGAAACTTATATAGATACGTTTGTTTGTTATCCGGATAGTTTTAAAATTGGTAAAAACAAAATAGACAGTTCAGGCCAATACAAACAAGTGCTCCAATCAAAAAAATCGCCCTATTGCGATAGCATTCTTTACATCAATTTACAGTACAATAAAGTAAAGTCGGTACCAAATAAAACAAATGACCTGAGTTGTCAGGATACCACATCTATTTTATATGCGGATTCATCCCAGATTGGACCGGGGATCCAATTTCGCAAAATCTGGTTAAATAGCCTGTTTGATACGATTGGTATTGGCAATCAAATAAGAATCAATCAGGCAGGTACTTATTTTTTGATTGTGATTTCAATGGTCGATTCAATCCATACCTGCAGTTCGGTTCAATCGATACAAGTTAAAGGTTCTAAAAGCAATCCGGATTTAGTTTTGTTAGATTCCTTATTGATTTGTTCTGGGGATAGTTTGGACCTCAATACCATTTCATTTGCAGACAAGAATAATACGAATGCTCAATATACATTTTATTGGAACAAGAACGGAGCTCCGGGAACTCAAATAGTTCCAACTACTCAACGGCTATTTGTTGATACCTCGATTATTTTAATTGCTCGAAATGGAACCTGCGAAGATCAGTTAATAATCCCTGTGAAAATACAGCAGAAAGAGTATTATCAATTCAGAGATAGCTCATTTTGTATGGGAACCGTTCTGAATTTATTGGATCTTAACTATTTCAAACAAGGGCAGAATATTGGAAACCCTTTATTCTATTTTTGCCCGCAGACAGATTCACTTTGTTTTATAAAGGATCATCATATTCAGCTGAATCATGATACCACGCTGTATGTTATTCCGGATAGCTCAATGTGTCAGGAAAAAACTATTTTAAATATTAAGGCAAACCCCATTCCTGTATCCAACTTAACAGCCAGTCAGCTTGATGTTTGTATAGGAGATACCCTTTTGCTGATGTGGTCAAAGTGGGATAGCCTCAGTCAATCCAACTTATATTTTAACCAACAAAAATTGGTTTTAAATCAAGGCACGACTGTTTTTGAAACCAGTAAGCTGGATACCGGATTCAATCAATTCTGTCTGACAACCCAGAGATTATCTTGTTTAGATAGTGTTTGTTTACAAGTGAAGGGTCATGCCAATCCAATGGATCCTATTCCGGATTGTTATCCAACCGACAGCAGTATTTTATTTACATGGAATCAATTTGCGGACGAATCCTATCAAGTTGAAATCATACAAGGAGGAAATTTTATTAAGTTATCCGATACATCCATCTTTTTTCCAAATTTGATGCGGGGAGAAACCGTCATTATTAGAATACATTCAAGTACTGCATTTTGTAAAGAAAAAATTACCCAAATTGAATGTCAATCTAAATCCTGTCCGCCTTTGTTGCTTTCAATTAATCCGATAGATACAATTTGTCTGACTGGAACGAATCAAGCCTTTCAATTGTATGCAACAACCAATCCGGTTGTTCAAACGGGTTATTTTATTTGGAAAGGACCTGGAATTGTAGATTCTCTAAATGGAACTTTCGATCCTGAGAGGGCTGGTCCCGGAAATCATAAAATAAGTTTAATTTTTGATGTAAATGGTTGTAAATATTTTGATAATCGAGTCATTGTTGTAAGACAAAATCCATTTTCAGATTTTATAGTTGACACAACAGCTTGTCAGGATTCAAGCATCGTTATTAAATTTACAGGAGATCATGCGGATTCATCTCGCTTTCAATGGGAGTTGGATGGTGGAAATTTTCAGTTTATTAAACCAGATCGGGAACTGATTATTCAATGGCATCAGCCTGGAATCAAACACTTGAAATTAGCATTGAGTTTTAATAAATGCTTTCATGAGTCATTTAGAGAAATTGAAATACTAGAGCATTTACCCAAACCAATAATAGATTGCGAGACAACAGATTCAACCATAGTATTTAAGTGGGTCAAAACCAAACGGGTAAAAAACTATAAAGTCCTTTTAAAGGAGGGAAACAATGGAGTCTTATTGAATGATACGGTGTATTTCATTCGAAAACGATTTTTTAATGATAGCGCTAGCATTCAATTGATTTTAGAAGATGAAGGGCCTTGCTCAGAAGTAAGTTCAGATATCGCTTCCTGTAAATCACCGGACTGCCCTCCTAAAAATATTGTTGTGGATACCAGCTTTGAACTTTGTTTATCCAAGCCAATGAGTTTTGATTTAAACACCTGGTTAAATGATCCGGTCAAAAATTATCAATGGACAGGACCATTTATTAAAAGTGGATTTGTAAATACAGCTGACCTAAACCAAGGAAGCTATCAATATTATTTGGAAGCCATTGAGTTTGGCTGTCAATATAAGGACAGTCTAAAGCTGAACATAAATCCATCTCCTGAAATTAAAGAATACCTCATTACCAAAATCCCGTGTGATCCCTTGAATCAGACAGGAACATTGATCTTTACGAATATCAATAGTTCCAGAAAACCTGTTCGATTTGCAATTGATGGCGGAACATTTTCTGACAATGGATCCTTTCTTAATATCTTGCCTGGAAAACATTATTTTAGTATTAAGGATAGTCTTGGGTGTATAACAGATACCAGTTTAGAATGGATTGCTCCTGAAATACCGCAAGTTGATTTAGGTCCCGATAAAGAAGTGTTTAAAGGGGAGACAGTTCATTTAAAGGCCCTGATTCATGGCAATTATAAAATTATTTCCTGGAATACGCCTCAGAATTTATCTTGTATTGACTGCACCGATCCAAGCCTGGTCGTGCAACAGGAAGTAATTCTATATTGTCTGGTGACAAACGCAGAAGCTTGTTCATCGATTGATTCTATTCGCATTCGTGTCATAGATAATAAAGCGTTCGTTCCCAATGTTTTTTCTCCCAATGGAGATCAAATCAATGATATTTTTACAGTTTTTGGAAATGCAAGTCGAATCAGGCTATTGGAAATATTTGATCGTTGGGGGAATCGGGTCTATTCTGAAAAAGATTTTTTACCCAATGCCATTTCAGAAGGTTGGAACGGACGATTTAAAGATCAAAATTGCCTTCCCGGAGTCTATGTTTATTTTGCCATCGTTGCTTTTGAGAAAGGACCAGATTTACAATTCAAAGGGACTGTTCAGTTGATTCGTTAAATCTGCAAATTCATTGAATGAATTGTATTCAATTGAAAAAATTACCTTCTAAAAAGGAAAATTTCAAATCAAGAAATAATCTTTTCCTTTATAAATGCAATCAATTCTTCAACTTCCTTTTTAGTATTCGCTTCTAATAAATTAGCTTGTTGGATGAAGTCTGATTTTTTTATTTCGTCTTCTAAAGAAGCAGCATTGATTTGAACATTTAAACTGGCTCCGCTAACCGCTGCTTGAATACAAAGAGCCCCTACGCCGCCATCACTGATCGAATTGGGATTCCCCTGTTCAATCATTGCTCTTAATATTGGAAGGCAAGCTGCGGCTGTTTCCATCGTTCGTTTTGGAATTTCAATGGCATATAAATTCGCTTTCCGAATGGCTTTTTTACGGGCTGACTTTTCTTCCGGTGTATTTTTTGGTAATCGGAATGCTTCCATAATAGCATTAAAAGCCTTGGTATCCTCATCTACTAAGTAGAGCAATTCGTTTATCTTGGTTTGAGCTTGTTTTCCATAGTCTGAAAAAAAATCAAGTTGTGCTTCATATCCTTTTTTATGGGCCGTGAGATTGGCTACCATCCCCGCAAGCGCGGCGCCTAAGCTAGCCAAATATGCGGATACCGAACCACCGCCGGGAGCAGGACTTTCAGCAGCTGTTTCATCAGCAAATTTTTTAAGACTTAAATCAATGAGTTTAGGAGTTTTATCTTCTAGCATATATTCAATAATTCTTTTTTGTGGATCAAACTTCGAAATGGAGTTGAGACCTAAGGTTTGGATTGCAAGTTGAATCCGTTCTTCTTCAGAAACGCCTTGCGAACGATTTTGCTTTTTTAAAAAATAGTCACCGACTTCCAGCAATGCTTTTTTCGGAACCAAACCAACTAATTCAGAACCTGTAATGACTAAGCCTAAACGATCTGCTGATTTCTTGCATTCCTCAAAGGCTTTATACAGTGGTGTATCAAGTAGATTGGTCAAATTCATGGAAACCTGAGCGAATGCATATTCATCAATATACCAGCCAATTGCTTTCAGAGATTTACACGTACCGGGTGTGCGAAGGATTTCACCTAAGTCATTTTTTAACAATTTTCCGGTTTGGGCATCTTTTACAGGACGGCCATTTTCTCTAATGTCATATGCAATTTCATTTGCAAGTTTTACAGATTTTGTATTTAAATTGACATTATAGGCAACCAAAAAATCCCGGGCACCAATTACCGTGGCACCAGAAACTGCATTGAATTGGTTTGGCCCAAAATCAGGCTGCCATTCCGCGCGTTTCATTTTTTCTTCCAGTCCTTCGTATTCTCCACTTCTGATTTCCGCCAAATTTTTACGGGAGGGCACCCGGGCAGAATGCTCATATAAATAAACAGGAATCGACAGTTCATCGCCAACCCGCTGAGCTAATTTTATTGAATATTCGATGGTTTCTTCCACACTAATGCCCGAGATAGGGATCAATGGACATACATCGGTAGCGCCCATTCTGGGATGTTCCCCTTTATGAGTGCGCATGTCTATCAGTTGGGAAGCCATCCGGATCGCTCGGAAGGCTGCCTCAATGACGGCATCGGGGTTTCCGGCAAATGTTACCACTGTGCGATTTGTGGATTTACCCGGATCAACATGCAGCAAGCGGACTCCCTCGGTTTGTTCTATAGCCTGACAAATAGCCTGAATACTTTGTTCGTTTTGGCCCTCGCTAAAATTTGGGACACATTCTATGATTTTTTGTGCTTTCATCCGTTCTTTGTACTATGTGCGAAAATAAGAGCTTATCGCTTAAGAAGTTTATTTGGGTCTGCAGTTTTATCATTTCTCAGATAGCTGGTATAGAAATTTCATGGGGGCAGTCCGTTATTATATCTCCTGATATTAATATCAAAAACGATTTTTCATATTTTATTCTACCCCATCCAAATGGTAGCATCTCCTTATTAAGAGATAAGTCATTTAAAATTAGCCTCCAGACTTTATTTCCGGATTTTCAATGGAGCACAGAAAAAGCGATTGAACTCCCGGGTCGAAAATGGAGAATTGTCGAATTATTTGAATGGGTCAATGATATAGATATTTTTTACATCAGCAAAGAGGAAACTCAATATGGTCTTTTTTTGAATCGATACAATTCTCAAGCGATCCTGATCCATCAAAGAAATCTATTTGATGGAATCATGATTCACTCAAATGAAGATATTAAAATTAAATATTCAGACAATAAACAATGGCTTGTTTTTGGTTTTAAAAATTTGGAAGAAGAGCGACAATTGATTTTATTTAATAGACAACAAGATTCAATTTATTATATATTGAATTTAAATGAGCAGATAAAGGATCAGAAACAACAAATTTACGATGTCGAAGTTTCAAATCAAGGCAGCATCTATCTATTCGGTAAAAGCCAGGAAAGTGCTCGTAAAAAACCACAAAATCTAATCACCAAAGTTGGAACAAATGGTCAATTGTTTGAAACAAAGGAACTTTTATTAAAAGACAATAATTTTATAAGCGGTCTATCCAAAATTGACAATTTAAATAACCGGCTGGTATTTGGAGGATTGTTTTCCGGAAAGAATAATTCCAATCCAGAAGGCTATGCTATTGCTTATATGGATTCTGATAATCAACTTTCCGATTTAAATTTTATTCGATTTTCAAGTGAATTACTGAAAGAGTGGTCGGGGAGTTCTAAAAAATCAATTTTAACAAATAGCGAACTAAATACCCGCTCCATTGAATTTAAAACAGACAGTGGTTGCCTGATCTTTTATGAGAATACGAAAGAACTTAGCCGGAGACCTTATTTTAGTGCAACGGACCCTACCGGAGCTTATACCACTCGCTGGTATGATTATTATTTTGATGATATCATCCTCGCTTCATTTGACCCAAAAGGAAATCTTTTATGGGAAAAAGTATTTCACAAACGGCAATATTCTCAAGATGACCAAGGATTGTTTAGCTCATTTTTTATTTTCCATACAAATTCGGTATTAAGAATTATATTTAACGATGCCATCAATTCAGAAGGGACTGTTTCGGAATATATTCTCAATCCAAATGGCGATTTTATTCGCAAAAGTATTTTAAATACAAGCTATAAAAATTTAAATCTTCGTTTTACTGACGCCATAGAGCTCAGTGCAAATAGTTTATTGGTTCCAAGTGAAAGTAATGGGAAGTTAAACTTGGTAAAAATTATTTTTGATTAAATAATTTGGAAGGAGAATGTGATGGAATTAACGGTTAAAAGTATATTTTAATAATTGTTGAATATCTTCATCCGGCTCAATTTGATCCATTTGCTGAAGAATCCAGCCGGTTCGATAGGAAACATATGCTGAAATAGGTTTCACCCTGTATCGTTTTGGATTGGGCAGTGCCGCTGCAATATTAGCGGCTTCTTCGCGACTTAAATATTTTGCATCTTTATTAAAGTATTTTTTTGAAGCTGCTTGTATGCCATAGATTCCATCTCCCATTTCAGCTACATTCAAATAAATTTCTATTATTCTTTTTTTACTCCAAAGTGTTTCAATCATTAAGGTAAAATATACTTCAAGACCTTTGCGAACCCAGGATCTGCCTTGCCATAGAAAAACATTTTTTGCAACCTGTTGACTAATAGTAGAAGCGCCTCTCACTTTTTTTGGCTTGCGTTTATTGTATTCCATCGCTTTTTCAATACTTTCTAAATCAAAGCCATAATGCTCTGCAAAAAGCTGATCTTCTGCTCCCATTACAGCCAATACAGCATTTTTTGAGATTTTATGAAGGCTTATGTATTGCCTGTCTAAACCACGGCCATTCATCAAACTACCCAATTGGGTAGCCGTAATGGGCGGAAAAAATAGCATTAAGTAAAAAAAATAGAGGAAATGTAAACCTAAAATAAAGAACAACCAAGATACCAGTTTAATATACCATCGCCAGGATCGATAGACTTTATATGCCCGAATGAGTTGATCCTTAATGCGATAGAGGATTTGTCTGGGATTTATTTTCATTGTTAATCTCTGCTCAAATTTATATACATTTGGCATAAAATCAAGGGTATGATTTGGCTTTTACGAGGACTCGCTTTTTTTGCTGCCTGTTTCTTTTTATTACCTTTTTTTAAAGTGGAAGATCCCTTTCGATCAATAGCCCTTCGATTCTTTTCAGATCAAGGAACTGCCAAAATTTATAACCACAGCTGTGAAGGGGACCGGGTTTATTTATATCAATATCATTTTAATGCAGATACGTTTCAACAGCGCTATGATGGCTATAATGAAGTATTAGATTTTAAAATACCGGAAAACGATCGATGTAAGGGAAATTTAATGAATCAAGTGGATATTCCTATACGCTACTTTCCATACTTCCGCTTCTGGAGCGAACCTCTGGATGCGGAACGCCCCGGAATGTTCTTATTTATCATGGTAAATGTTGTAAAATTCTTTTCGATTATCCTGCTGATCTTAACTTTTGTGAGAAGAAAACATTAAGCTTATTTCATTTTTTTAACTCAGCTTTTTAATCCATTTCTATTATTCATTGGATGAAACCGGTTCACCGTTTCTCGCAAATAATTTAAATCAAGATGGGTATAGATTTCTGTAGTGGTGATGCTTTCATGCCCCAACATTTCTTGTACAGCCCTTAAATTGGCACCGCCTTCAACCAAATGAGTCGCAAAGGAATGTCGAAAAGTATGTGGACTTATAGTTTTTTTTATTCCAGCTTTAAATGTATTTTCTTTTACAATCTGAAAAACCAGCGTACGAGATAATTTTTTTCCAAATCGATTTAAAAAAACATAATCTTCAAACCCTTTCACGATCGGTAAATGATTGCGATAGGAAAGTTGGTAAAGCTTTATCTGACTTAATGCCTCCTGGCCGATAGGAATTAAACGCTCTTTATTCCCTTTGCCAATGACTTTAATCATAGCTTCTTCAACATATACATTTGAATAAAGCAATTCAATTAATTCGCTGACTCTTAATCCACAGGAGTATAAGGTTTCTAAAATGGCCTTGTCGCGATGTCCGTAATCTTTGCTTAAATCAACTGCAGAAAGGATGGAATCTATTTCTTCAATAGACAAAACATCGGGTAGGGTTCGCTTCAGTTTTGGACCTTCGATCAATTCAGTTGGATTGGTTTGGATCAGGTCTTCTATGAGCAGGTATTTGTAAAAAGCTTTTATTCCGGATAGGATACGGGCCTGACTTCGATCTTCAATTCCAAATTGCTGAAGCCAGGATAAAAAATCTTCCAAATCATCCATTCCGATCGTATCGGGCTTTAATTTCGTTTTTCTGGACTCCGCATAGTTTTGTAGTTTATCAAGATCCAATAAATATGCATCAATGGAATGTTGAGCCATTGATCGTTCAAGTTTTAGATATACTTTAAATCCCTCTCTCGTAGATTGCCAATCCATTGGGTAAAATTACGATAATCCCAGCTAGTTGATTGATCATGCAATCCGATTCGTTTAAATTTTATAGTAAATAAGGTTCATTTGAAAATTCTAAGCCTAATTCTGTAAATCATTTAATTTTGAGTTTTAATTGATTATGAATTTAGATAGAGCACAAGTACAAAGAATGGATGACCAGGATCCATTGAAGTCGTTTAGAAACCAGTTTATTATTCCGAAAACAACATCTGGATCGGATGCAATCTATTTTTGTGGAAACTCACTAGGGCTTCAACCAAAGCAGACAAAATTATACGTAGAAGAGGAATTAAATGATTGGGCACAATACGGAGTGCATGGCCATCATTTAGCCAAACATCCTTGGTTACCTTATCATGAATTTCTAACAGACTCTATGGCTGCTATTATTGGTGCGAAGCCAATAGAAACGGTTGTAATGAATACGCTGACGGTCAACTTACATTTAATGCTTGTAAGTTTTTATCAACCCAACGAAAAGCGATTTAAAATCGTTATGGAACACAGTTGTTTTCCTTCAGATCGCTATGCCGTTGAGTCCCAAATTCGTTTTCATGGTTTAAATCCACAAGAGACATTGATTATTTTGCAACCGGATCAAGGAGAAGATTATGTATCCGATTCAAAAATTGAATCTCTCTTTCAAGAGGAAGGGGATGAAATTGCCTTAGTCTTAATTGGTTCAGTTAATTATTACAGCGGTCAGGCTTATTCAATTAAATCAATTACAGAACGAGCTCATAAAATGGGATGCATCGTTGGTTTTGATCTGGCCCATGGTGCTGGCAATCTTAAATTAAATTTACATGAGGATGGACCTGATTTTGCAATTTGGTGTGGCTATAAATATTTAAATGGTGGACCTGGTTCACTAGCAGCTTGTTTTGTTCATGAACGACATGCATATGCGTTCGATTTACCTCGTTTTTGTGGATGGTGGGGACATAATAAGAGCAATCGATTTAAAATGCCACCTAAAATGGAATTAATGCCGGGAGCCGAAGGTTGGCAGTTGAGTAATCCTCCTATTTTGCCAATGGCATGTTTGCGAGCTTCTCTTGAATTATTTAAAGAAGCGGGCATGGATCAACTTCGTTTAAAATCACTTGCCTTGGGAAATCTCTTATTTAATTTATTGGATGAATTAAATCATCCTGCAATTAATTTGATTACCCCAAGAAATGAAGATGAAAGAGGATGTCAAATTTCTATTCAATTAAAAAATGCAGATAAATCGATCTTTCACTCACTGACTGATTCCGGAGTCATTGCAGATTGGCGTGAACCGGATGTTATAAGAGTAGCACCCGTTCCCTTATACAATCGGTTTACGGAAGTATTTGATTTTGTACAACTACTAAAAAAAGCCTTGGATGCTAAACAATAAAAGGACCATTCAAATTGCCGGTGCAGGTTTGGTAGGCAGCTTACTTGGATTGCGATTATTGCAAAGAGGATATGATGTACAGATTTTTGAATCACGTCCGGACATGCGTAAAACGACAATGAGCGCTGGCAGATCCATCAATTTAGCACTTTCTCATCGCGGCATTCAAACCTTGAGAAAAGCAGGTCTGGAACATGCGATTTTGGAAAATGCCATAAAAATGGAAGGCCGCTTGATTCATGATATGCAAGCTAATCTGAGTTTTCAAGCATATAGTTCGCGATCCGGTGAATACATCAATTCAATATCAAGAAGAACTTTGAATGTTATTTTGATGAATGCGATTGAAGCAATCAAACCGGAAGCCATTCGATTTAATGCACAACTCAAAAAATTAGACACACAAAACCGGCAAGCTATTTTTGAATTAAACCAAAGCGATCTGCTCAAAATAAATTATGACCTGTTTATTGGAACGGACGGCGCAGCTTCAGCGACCCGTCAGCATTTCATGGAGCAGTCTGCCCGCTTGCATTTTAACTATTCGCAGGTATTTCAAAATTACGGATATAAGGAATTGACCATTCCACCTGGTAAAAACGGTGAATTTTTATTGGATAAAAATGTTTTACATATTTGGCCAAGAGGACATTTTATGATGATTGCTTTACCCAATCCGGATGCAACTTTTACAGCTACCTTGTTTTTGCCTTATGAGGGAAAAGAGAGTTTTGCCAATTTAAAGAATCCGGATCAATTGCTTGATTTTTATAATACCTATTTTAAAGATGCGGTTGATTGCATTCCGCAACTAAAGGAAGAGTTTTTTCAGAATCCAACCGGGCATTTATATACAGTAAAATGTTTGCCCTGGAACGATGCAGATCACCTTTTGCTGATGGGAGATGCAGCTCACGCGATCATCCCTTTTTACGGCCAGGGAATGAATTGTGGTTTTGAAGATGTTTATGTTTTTGATCAACTTTTAGATCAGGAATCTGATTGGTTGAGTTTGTGCAGCAACTTTGGTAAACTACGGAAACCAAATTCGGATGCTATAGCAGATCTTGCAGAGGATAATTTTATAGAAATGAGAGATAAAGTTGCAGATCCGGTTTTTCAAAGAAAACGCAAACTCGAGATGCAATTGGAAAAACACTTTCCTGAATATTATTCCAAATACGCAATGGTAACCTTTCGTCCTGATATTAGCTATTTCGATGCCATGACCAAAGGACGCAAACAAGATGATCTCTTAATGAAAGAATGTCAGTCTGACAAAGAATCCTGGACTGAGGCTGAATTGACATCCATTTATGATTCGTTGAAACGCCAAGTCTAAACTGATCAATTTAATTTCAAAAAAATAACAGCATCCAATTTGCTTGCAAGCTATGGAGACTGTTTAAATGCATTCTAAAGTAATAAGCCTTGTTGTATTGTTTATTGGATTGGACGCAATGGTTCAGACAATGGGATTTTAAAAATTTGACTATAAAACCTTGGTTTCATTAACCATACAGTTCAAATCGGATGCATTCTCGCGGAATTTTTAATTCTTTAAACAAATGCAATACGGCCTCATCAATCATTGCACTCCATCCGCAGATCATAAACACAGTATGTGCAGGGTCTAAATTTTTTTGAAGAAAACTATTTTGATATATAGGGTGAACATAGCCTTTATGAACGTGCAACTTATGAGAGGGTGATTCTTCAATTTC
>CAYMGR010000009.1:0-7040 GCA_964389985.1 uncultured Saprospiraceae bacterium | reverse complement strand
TCAGGACCTTTAGCTTTAATGTGGTCACCAATTTTTATGGTATTGAAAAAATATTCTGAAGCCAATCCTTTTTCCTTGTAAGAAATGCAAAACTCAATTTCCCCCTGATCCGGATAGGAGTTTGCTATACTGTAACTTCTCCAACGTTGGGCTCGCTTCTCTCCGATGGGTAGATCGCAGGTTAAAAACTGACCGGCTTGGTAACGGAATACATCATCAGAATCTAATTTTAAAATAAACCGACGCGTATTTAAAGTTTCTTCAATAATGCGTATTAGTCGAAAGGAATACCAGATTGCCGGGGGCATAAATTGATGGAGTCAAGTTCAGAAAATAACAAATGAGCTGATCAAAGGATTAATTCCGAATACGGAATTATTTTATCATATGCTTTATGCTTGAAATAATTTTCGGCCTCTTCTTTACCGGAAGGAGCCGTAACGAGGATTAAGTCTCCTCCCCAGGCACCTAATGATTTAATTTCTCCGGGATAGTCTGGAAATAAACTTTCCTTGATTCGTTTTTTTCCAGTATAATTTGCGATAAGTTTTTCGTGTTGGTTGATCCAATTTTCAAATGGACCAAGTGACTGAATGCTCAGTAATTTTTCAGTTAATTCATTTGCTTCTTGTAGCAACTTTTTATCTGGCTTGTTTTGTTTGCTTTGCGATACTGCTTCCGCACTACTGGCCTTTTGTTGGAGTGGAACAAAAAAGAGTTTGTCTTTAAAAGAGGGTTTAAAATCGACTTCTTCCAGGTCAATCGAACCATCCCCCAGGGTATATAAAATAGGTCCTTCTGCACCGGCACAGGCGATATCATAGCCGGAACCTTCAGCTACATCAAAATATAAATGATAGGGATTGACATCCGCCCAGGAAGCCATATTATGAATTAAGGTAGAGCTGGACCCTAAACCCCAATGTATTGGAAATTCAAGGTAATGGTCCACCTTATATTTTTTCCAATGGGACAAAAATTCAGAATTATTTTGACAACAGGCTTTTAATAATTTTCTAAGGAACTTGCCCGTTTCCGGATGAGTTGATTCCGTAACATCAAATCCCATGAGGTCTATTTCGGCGGAAAACCACTTTTTACCATCAGGTCCAAATGCATTCCAAATAATTTCAGAACCATTTAACTCCTGAACTTTCATTTTCTGACCTAGCCGGGTCGGCAATGCCAGAGCAGTAGCGCCAAAGAGCACCAGGTACTCTGAGCTCAATAAGACTTTACCCCTTGCGTAATATTCAGCTTTAATAAAAATGGATTTTCGAAATCCTGGCGAAGATAAGAATTTGTTTATATATGTGTATTTTTAATATGAATTTGGCCATCCGCCCTGGAAAGTATTAAAATTATCCTAAATTCTCTTCCGGAAGCGCCCGGTTAAGCCAATTTAAGCCTTGTTTGAAATTCTTTATTTTACTTTGTACCTGAATTTTAATTTGCTGTGATGAAACCGATCTTTAGTTTATTCCTTTCTTTCAGTTTAAGTCTTTTGTTTAGCCAAAAGGATAGCGTACAAATTAGATGTAAAGTTGAAGGGCTAAAAAGTGGCACCGTTAAACTGATCAGCGTCTATGGCGATCAAAACTTATTTGTAGATTCTACCTTTTCAAATGACAAAGGGGAGTTTGAATGGATACGGAAAAAAATGTATCACCCGGGTTATTATTATTTAATTCTTCCGGATTATACCAATTTTCATATGATTCTGGATTCTGACCAGGAATTTACCATGTCGACCTCGAAGGAAGACTTGATCGGAATGATGAAAATTAATTCTTCTATTGATAATCAACTTTTATACGAATCGCTGAAGCTTCAATTAATCCACGAAGAGAGGATGGATTCCCTGAATGCAGTTCGAAATGCAGCACCAAAGGACAGTCTGGTACTGAAGCAATATGATCGGGAAGTTAAACGGATTATGGAAGAAAAGAAAAAGCAATTGGATGGCTTTATTAAGAAATACCCCAATGTATTTTTTGTGCAGTTTAAGCAAGCAGGTCAGAATCCAGAGCCCGTTGATATTCGAAATGAAAAGGGTGAAATTGACCGAGATCGGCAATTGGAATTATTTCGCCAGGCTTACTGGGATCACATGGATTTGAGCGATTCCAGACTGCTGTATACACCCGTGCTGATCAATAAATTAAAGAAATTTATTTTAGAGCTTACACCGCAACAACCGGACTCTATCATTCGCCAGGCAGATTATATTATTAAAAAATCATTGGTCAATAAAGAAAATTTTCAATTTATCAGCAATTGGATTGCTTTAAATTATGAACCAACCAAAACAAAAGTAATGGACGGTGAAGCCGTGTTTGTTTATATACTCGATAAGTACTTTACCAAAGACTATGCCTTTTGGATGGATGAAAAAGAATTGGCGGCCATTAAGAAAAAGGTGTTTGAAATGCGTTCCAGCTGCCTGGGTTGTCAGGGGCAGGACGTTGTTTCGACGGATTTGAATGGAAATACCCGGTCTATTTATGAATTGAAGGAAGATTTTGTTATCGTATATATGTATGATCCGGATTGTGATCATTGTCAAAAGGAAACACCGGAACTGGTTCAATTTTATAAAGAATGGAAATCAAAAGGAGTAGAAGTTTTTGCAATTGTACTCAACTCTACGGATCAAAAATGGCGTGATTTTGTAAAAAAATATCAAACCGATTTATGGATCAATGTTCACGATCCGACCAACAGAAGTATTTATGCAAAATATTTCGTTGACATCACTCCCGAAATCTATGTGCTGAATAAAGAGCGAAAAATTATCGGCAAAAATTTAAAACCGGATCAGATTAAACTGATTATTGAGCGGGAATTGCAAAAAAGTAAATAAAAAAACCGGCCAACAAAGTCAACCGGTTCCGTTCACAATATGAAGAAATTCCCTGAGCCAATAAATAGGGAATTTAGAATGTTCATCTGAGTATGATGCAAATAAAATCCCGATAAATCCATAGGGATATACCGGGATTTCCTCGTCACTAATTTCAATAGTTGCAGCCCAGGCGTTCCCGGCTGTCCTAAATTTTTAATTTTTTAGAGCAATGGTTGCTCTATATAAAAGTTTTGCATTTTCGTATATGTTTAGAAAGTAAGTACCTGTTTTAAATTGTTTATTTAACTGAATCATTGTATGGTTTCCGTTCCATTTTTGATTCAATAAAATATGGCCTTGAAGATCACAAATTTGAATATCCTTGTCCGGAGACAGTTGGGCAGTTTCAAGGATTAAGTAATCTGTCCCCGGATTTGGATAGATGTTCACATTAAATTTTAAAGGATCGACAGGTTCAACTGAAACAATAATAAATTCCCTGTTTAAGGTATGACTTGTAGTATTAGTAAGTATGGGTGGATTAAAATCAAAATAAATGGAAGCAGTATTTGGAATTTTACTTCCCAATGGAGCATTCGTTTTGGATTGGATGGAATAATTAATAAAGCCTTGAGAACGCTCCTCATCGATTGCACGGTAAGGTAGATAAATCGGATCGAAGCTAAAGCTCAAGATCCGATTTATCATACGAAAACTAAAAGGGTGTGAACTATTCAGGATCTTTAGCGTGCTTAAATCCAGAAATTCACTTAAGGTATCAACAATAACTACTTTAAATGCGGTGTCATTTCCAGTATTTTGGAAACGAATTTTGTATTCAATCGTCCGTTGCGGTTCAATGAAATGATCTGCTTGATAACCGATTGGAATGCCCGTTTTGTCATTAGGATCAAAGGAACCCCGGGATGCCTGGCAATCAATTGCGATATTGGAATCTTCTTCGTCTTCTGGAAACATTAAATAATAGCCCGTGCTTATTCCGCCGGTACCATTCTTGCCGCAAGCTTCTATGGCTAAAGTTGGATGCGATTCGCCTGGATGATTTTTAACCTGATCCACAATCAGTCGATACGTTTTTCCATTTCCGGGATACTCCAAATCAAAAAAGGAACCCTTATTCAGTTGAACATCTTTTTTCAAACCGGGCATGATATCATCTTCCACGATCCAATATTTAGTCGGTTCAGGCATATCCTGTGATCCAATATTTTGAATGCGAAATTTATTTTTACCATTTTCACATTTGGCATCCAACTTGATTCGGGCACCTGACCATTGTGCAGGAACGATACAATCTTTATGGGGTAAAATTTCTGCCGTAACACAATGAGTTTGTCCGACAACACTGGAATCACAATTAATTTGGACACTCATCGTAAAACTACCCGATTCAAACACATTGAGTTTTCCAATAAAAAATTCAACATACGGGAGCTGCACATTGGAAATTGGAATGCTGGATCCTTTAAAACTCATGAGCGGATCCAACTTTAGAATAATTCTTACAGAGTCTGCGGAAAGGGTGCCGATGTTCTCATAATGTATATAATAGTTGTAATCGATACATCTTCTTACAACCGGAGTGTTAATCTCAATATTTAATTCCGGACAATCCAGTACGGGCTGCATTCCAAAACTAAGTCCAATAATTTTTGTAGTGGAATCTACCAGAACGACCTGATCATTGTTGCAGGCCGTCCAAAGACGAGATACAGGAATCACTCTAAAAAAATGCAAACCATATTCTGATTTATTAAAAATCAGAAACTGTGGATTTTTATACGTGTTTATTTGATTGTTAAAACTATCCTGAATGGTATATTGTGTAAATAAACTTTCCTGGATTTCGTAACTGCAATTTTTATTAAGATCAATATAGGCACTAAAGAAACTTGGCAGGACGGTAAATACATCACAAGAATGATTTAACTGATAGGATTTTGGATTTTGATTTAAATCCAAAACTTCAAATTCATTGGGGCCATCTAAAAATTCATAACAATGTTTTTCGACAGGATTGGATCTCCATTTAATTCTAAATAGCAATTCACCATCTGGAACGTTAAACCCATTGACGAAGAAAACATTCCAGGCCAAATTCAGCGTTTTAGTCTGAAGATTATAATTAAAGTTGGCACCTGGAAAAAAGTTGGCCAGTTGGATTCGATCCAAATCAGCAAATTCACCCAAACCATTGCGTTCACGAATAGAAATTTGAAATCCGGCGATGGCTTGAAATTTTGAAGCTCGTACTTCAATAAAATTAGTATCACCTACCCAGCCTCTGTCCACCAAATAAAAACTTACCGGACTTTGGGCCTGTAAGCCGTTCAATTGGAAAAGTGTTCCAATTAAGATGAATGTACGAATAGAAATGGTTCTGATAAATCTTTTCATGGCTGTGGCCATTATTTCATTACAAAAGTATTTTAATAGAAAGCGGTAAAAAAATAAAAATAATGTAAATTGTAGCATTAATGAATCTATTATTATTACATAAATAATTGTAAATCAATGTAATAAATTATTAGTTTGTATAATTATTATGAAAAATCCCCAATTTTTAGAGCTCTATCTTAACTTAAATACCCGTCAAAAACAGGGATTTAAGAAGTTTTTGGCCTCTCCCTATTTCAATACCAACAAGAAATTGAGTCAAAGCTTCGAACTTTTAGAAGGATTGAGTCATCTTAAAATTGAATCCCTTAAACCAGCTCTGTTTCAAGTCCTCTATCCGCTGGAAGCCTATTCGGATGTCAGATTGCGGCTTTTGTTTTCCGAATTGCTAAAACAACTGAAAAGTTTTATTTACATCGATGAAAAACTAGAAAATGAAAATGAGCGCGAATTATTTTACATCCGTTTCCTAAGAAAAAATAAGCAAATTAATTTGTTTGAAAATCAAGCAGCTAGCTTTCGTACCCATTTGAAAGCAAACACAGCCTGGAATCCGGATATCTATGAGATTCGCCATCAACTGGATATGGAGTTGTTGAATTATGAATCCTTCAAAAATCGCTTTAGTTACTTTGACTTTGCAGAAAGTTCTGATTTGTTGGAAATGGATGCACTGATTAAACGATTGCGAATTTACCTTGAGCAATTGTCCCATGAAGCAATCGGTGCAAGTAGCCTGGAATATCCAATGATTGATGCATGGGTTCAACAAGCCGAACTTAAATCATGGGTACAGGCACCAGAACTGGCTATATATATGCTAGCCCTAAAAATGTACCGGCACCCGTCAGAAGAATCCTATTTTAGAGAATACCTCAGTATGATAGGCAAATATGAAAAAGACTTTGATTTTGAAAGAGGTCGCGAAATCTATCTGACGGCTTTAAATTATTGCATTCGTAAAATCAACCAGAATGACCAGAACTTTTTTCATCAGACACTCGAACTCTTTCAGCATTGCGTCAATCATGGATGGCTGCTGGATTATGGGGTAATGAGTTCATTGACCTATAAAAATATCATTTCATTATGTATCCGGATGAACGATTTACAATTGGCGATTCGATTATTGGAAGACTATAAAAATCTGGTCAATCCAAAAGATCGAAATACCATCTATAGCTTTAACCTGGCTAAAATTTATAAAGAACAAAAAGAGTATGCAAAGGCTTTGTATTTGCTCAACACCAGCGTTTTCAGAGATCCTCTGATTGAATTAAATGCTCGCGTAGAAATGATTAAAATTTATTATGAAATCAAGGAAGATGAATTAATGCACAACCAGATTAAAGCTACAGCAAATCTCATTAAACGGTCTAAAAAATTAGGCTATCACCGGGAATACTACAACAATTTTTTAAATACAGCGAATCGACTTTTTTCTGTAAAGCAAATCTCAAAAGTTGAAAAAGAAAAATGGTTAGAAACCATTCGACTTGATAATATGCTGATTGAAAAATCCTGGTTATACCTCATGGTAGATCGACTCAAAGTGACTTAAAAAAAAACGGCAAGTGCTCATCCTTTATTTCCATTCTAAGTTTTTATTCCAGGATTACTGATTTGCTACCAATGCATTCACCTACGAGCAAATGCTAACAAAGAGTACTCTAATTATTCTATTTTGCTAACAAATTGAATATTGAGATTGCCCATAATGTCCTTCATAAATACAAAGAGTACAAACTCCACTTCGATCACAAATCTTATTCTGTTT
>CAYMGR010000008.1:17487-26242 GCA_964389985.1 uncultured Saprospiraceae bacterium | reverse complement strand
TATCCGGAAAACAATCCTGTGCATCCGCAATTTTTGGAATGAACAAGCAAATTAAAAAAATACTTAATATGAATTTACTGGCTATGTGCCTAACATATTCCGTATTTAACTTATGTGTGTTTCTCTTTTTCATAGATGTTCTTTCAGGTCTACCAAAATTAACACATTTATTTACAATTCCTCAAATTAATTTTTTCTACGAATGTCTTCGTATTTACAGAAAACCGGGTATTTTTGTCGTTAATTCTTTGCTTTTAGTCTAAGAAGCTAGATGCTTGAGAACTAAAGACTATTTTTGAACTTAAATATTATAAAACAATGCGATTTTTAGCTCTTTGTCTGGTTAGCTTATTGGTTACACACACTTCGTTTTCTCAAACTAAAATTAATGCATCCACCTTTGGATCTCTGGAAGCCCGTGCACTTGGCCCCGGGACAATGAGCGGTCGCATCACCGCCATTGAAGGCGTCAATACTGAACCCCGAACTTTGTACGTAGGTACTGCCGGCGGAGGTGTTTGGAAATCAACCAATGCTGCTGCTTCCTTTAAACCAATTTTTGATAAATACTGCCAATCAATTGGCGCGATTGCAATAGACCAAGCGAATCCTTCAACCATCTATGTTGGAACCGGTGAAAGCAATATGAGAAATTCTGTTTCTATCGGAGTCGGCATGTATAAATCAACAGATGCCGGTGAAAATTGGGTTAAAATCGGATTAGACAGTACCGAGCACATTTCCAAAATCATGATCGATCCTAAAAACTCAAATATTATTTATGTTGCAGTTCCCGGTGCATTATGGTCTGATAGTCCACACAGAGGTTTATATAAATCTACGGATGCCGGAAAAAGCTGGAATAAAATATTATACATTGACCAAAAATCCGGTTGTGCAGATATAGCCATTCATCCCAATCAACCCAACATAATTTATGCAACCACCTGGGAATTCAGACGGAAAGCGTATTCTTTTGAATCCGGTGGAAAAGGATCTGCTGTTTATAAAAGTGAAGATGGTGGAACGACCTGGCGCAAACTTAATAAAGGATTACCGGAAGGAGATTTTGGTCGGGTTGCGCTAACACTTGCTCCAAGTGCTCCGGAAAATTTATTGGCGATTGTTGAATCCAATAATACCGGTTTATATATTTCTTCCGATAATGGGGAATCCTGGAAATCACAAAGCGCAACGATAAATGTAGTTTCAAGACCTTTTTATTTTTCAACATTGGTGATTGATCCAAAAGATCCAAAACGCGTGTACCGTCCTGCCTTTCAATTTTCGTATTCTGATGATGGCGGGTATTCTTTTAATGATGCCAGTTATGATGGCGGCTGGGTACATAGTGACCACCACGCGCTTTGGATCAATCCACAAAATACCAGTAACATGTATCTGGGTACAGATGGAGGGGTTTATATTAGTAATGATCGGGGAGCTACCTGGATTTTTTGTCAAAATTTACCGGTGGGGCAATTTTATCATGTCGCCATCGATGAGGCCGATCCATTTAGAATTTACGGTGGACTTCAGGATAATGGGTCTTGGGTTGGACCTAGTGCCAATCCAGGAGGAATTGGAAATGGAGACTGGAAAACCGTTTATTGGGGGGATGGTTTTTGGACCGTGCCGGATCCCTCAGATCAGAATATTGTCTATGCTGAAAGTCAGGGAGGAAATTCCGCAAGAATTGACTTGCGTACGTTTAAATCTTATACTATGAAACCCCAACAAACAGCTTCACAAGATAAACTCAGATGGAATTGGAACAGTCCAATTGTTTGTGGGATTAAAAATAAAAAAAACCTCTACGTCGCTGCGCAATATCTTTTTAAATCAACAGATCAAGGTCGCAATTGGACGGTGATTTCGCCTGATCTTACGACCAACGACAAGAAAAAACAGGAACAAGAAAAAAGCGGTGGACTGAGTGCAGATAATACCAGTGCTGAAAATCATTGCACCATTTTTACCTTGACCGAATCCCCCTTAAATGAAAACATTATTTGGGTTGGAACAGATGATGGCAATTTACAGCTCACCACCGATGGTGGAAAAACTTGGAAAAACCTTTCTTCCAATTACACCAAGTGTGGGATACCGCCCCAAACCTGGATCAGTAGTATTGAAGCTTCCAATTTTGACCAAAATACAATCTATGTAACCTTAGATAATCATACCTATGGAGATCACCAAACCTATTTGATTCAATCAACTGATATGGGAAAATCATTTACCAGAATTACTAGTAAAGAATTTACCGGATTCGCTCATAAAATCAAGGAAGATCTTAAGAATAAGAATATACTTTTTTTGGGGACTGAAATGGGTCTCTTTGCTACAATCGATGGTGGTTTGGAATGGTTTCGGGTTAAAAATAATATTCCTGATTATGCTTTAACCCGTGATATTCAAATTCATCCACGAGATCATTCTTTGGTCATCGGCACACATGGAAGAGGGATTTATGTTATAGATGATATCAGCGTCATTCGCAATATGAGTAAAGCTATTGCTGAAAAAGAGGTGGTCTTGTTTGACACAAAAGAAATGGAATTGACCACTGGAAAATATGGTGGTGGTTCTCCATTTAGTGGCGGATGGGTAGCTGGAAATCCAGATGATATAAAGCCCTTCCAATATTATTTAAAAGACAGGGTAATGAATGGTGAAGTAAAAATGGAAATTCTGGATATGGAAGGAAAACTTATTCAGGCACTGAATACCACAAAACGAAAAGGGATTAATAAAGTTTATTGGAATCAACGCATGAAACCTGCTAAAGTAGCAGAAGGTGGTACGAAATTGGATTTTGGGGCTTTTGGTGCTCCTAAAGTGCTACCTGGAAATTATCAGGTAAAATTATCCATAGGGCCAAAAACATATTTAGATACGTTTCAACTCATCCATAAAGACAAAGAAAATTATACTCTTGCAGACCGAAAACTACAATACGAAGTATGTATGAAATATTATTACATGCACGAACAACTTGCACGTAATGTTGAATCGATTACCCTTCAACAAAAAGAAATAAATGAATTAAAAAGTCAATTTAAAAATAAAAAGAATCAAGAAATAGCAAAACGATATCTGGATTCTTTGGAAAACCTGCGCAGTAATTTATTGGCGACCAAACAAAAATCCATCTTTGCCGATGAAGAAAAATTACGGGAACGAATTTCAGATGCCTATGCTACCGTGGTGCAAGAAGAACAAAAACCATCCAATTTAGTCATTGATCGCATTAGTACGTTACAATCAGAAGTCAATCAATCAGAAACTGATTTTAAAACGATTCAGAAAATGTTTCACGAAAAATTTGAGAAAGCGCTCAAACAAGAAAAAATCAACCGAAGTATGAAGCCTTAGGAAAGGTAATGGTTAATGGTAAATGGTAAATGGTAAATGGTAAATGTTTTAATGCTGCAATTCTACAATGGTTCAATGAATTGTGATACTACTATGTGAACTATGTTCCTATGTGTTTCAAAACATTAAACTATTCATAAAATTATTCCTCTGGATCATTAGACCATTGAAACATTGAAACATTAATTAGTACTATGTGAACTATGTTCCTATGTGTTTCAAAACATTAAACTATTCATAAAATTATTCCTCTGAAACATAAGAGCATTAGGCCATTGGAACATTGCAAAATTGGCAAATTGCAATATTAATTAACCCTGTCTTACCAAAACGTTGACCTCATTTTTCATGACTTCAATAAATCCTTTGGTAATTGGAAAATCATGTTTATGACCCTGATTATCTGTTAATTGAACACTACCCTTGATCAATGAAGAAACGATAGGTGCGTGTCTGTCTAAAATTTCAAACTGTCCACTGGAGCCTGGCACGATAATAGCCTTGGCTTCGCCTTCGTATAAGGTTTTTTCAGGAGTAAGGATGTAAACTTTCATTTGAATTAATTAGAAGCTTCTGCTAAAAGTTTCTTTCCTTTTGCTATAGCATCATCAATGGTTCCAACCAAATTGAACGCAGCTTCAGGATACTCATCCACTTCACCATCCATAATCATATTAAATCCTCTGATCGTTTCATCAATTGGTACAAAAACTCCCTTGATTCCTGTAAACTGCTCAGCCACGTGGAATGGTTGAGACAAGAAACGTTGAACGCGTCTTGCACGGTGTACCACCAGTTTATCTTCTTCAGATAATTCTTCCATACCAAGGATCGCAATAATATCTAATAATTCATTGTAGCGCTGTAAAATTCCTTTTACGCGTTGAGCGGTATTATAATGATGTTCTCCAATTACCAGAGGATCCAAAATTCTAGAAGTCGAATCTAATGGATCTACTGCCGGATAAATACCCAATGAAGCAATCTTACGACTTAATACTGTTGTAGCATCCAAATGGGCGAATGTAGTAGCTGGAGCTGGATCCGTCAAGTCATCCGCCGGAACATAAACCGCCTGAACCGAAGTAATCGAACCCCGCTTTGTAGAAGTAATCCGTTCCTGCATCAATCCCATCTCAGAAGCCAGAGTCGGTTGGTATCCTACGGCTGAAGGCATCCGACCCAATAAAGCTGAAACTTCAGAACCAGCCTGAGTAAAACGGAATATATTATCGATAAAAAACAAAATATCTTTTCCACCTGCAGGATCATTTAAATCCCCATCGCGAAAATATTCAGCCACCGTTAATCCGGATAATGCAACCCGGGCACGCGCTCCAGGAGGTTCATTCATCTGTCCAAAAATAAAGGTTGCCTTTGAATCTTTTAAACCATCCATATCCACTTTACTCAAATCCCATCCGCCTTCTTCCATGCTATGTTTAAAATCATCGCCATACTTAATAATTCCGGCTTCAATCATTTCTCGTAAAAGGTCATTTCCTTCACGAGTCCGTTCACCGACCCCTGCGAAAACTGATAATCCACCATAACCCTTGGCGATATTGTTAATTAATTCCTGAATTAAAACCGTTTTTCCTACACCGGCTCCTCCGAATAATCCGATTTTACCACCTTTTGAATACGGTTCGATCAGGTCGATTACTTTAATCCCTGTAAATAAAACCTCCGTTTCAGTAGATAAATCCTCATAGGTTGGTGGTTTTTTATGAATGGAATAAGAATTTGTTTTAGCAACATCTCCCAAACCATCTATCGCCTGACCGACCACATTAAATAATCTCCCTTTAATATTTTCACCAACAGGCATGGATATGGTTTCTTTTAAATCCAAAACTTCCGCCCCACGTGTTAATCCGTCAGTTGAATCCATAGCCACCGCGCGGACACTGTCCTCTCCTAAGTGCTGTTGAACTTCCAAAATTAAATCTTCTTTACCTGGACGTTTGATACACAATGCGTTATAAATTTCAGGAAGCTGAGAACCTTCTGCTGAAAAACTTACATCCACCACCGGGCCAATGATTTGCGATACGCGACCTATGTTTGCCATATGATTTATTAAAATATGTTTTAAAATGACGCGCAAATATAGATACAACTAAGCCGAATCACCAAAATATTGACAATCCTTTGACACATTCCTTTCAAAATCAACAAAAATCTGAAGATCAGGAGTTTAGACTTTCGCAGCAACTCCAATCCAGACTGAGCTATGGTTTGGAATCTCAGGATTTGGAAAATACCGTTCAGGATTTAATCAAATCCTATTTAATCCAAAAAGGGGGTAGCTCTATACGACTGCCCGAAGCCAAACAGATCGACTTAAACCCTGGGTGGTATTCGACCCGCTTGCATTCTTTTCTTAGCGCCGCGATCCGTTCTAAAGAAGCTGATTTATTCTTTGAATGGAATCATTTTCTGAGCAAAAATGGTCGGTTTCTTCCCGCAAATGTACTGACAGGATTAATGGAATGGGCCTCAAAAGATCTGGCTTTTGCGCGATTGATAATAAGTGGATTAGGGCCCCTTGGGCAACAATTAGCAGCGCTGTTTCCGGAATTTGGAATCTTATCTGAGATCAAGCACGAACATGCCTTCCAATTTAAAAAATCGGACCAACTACAATTTGCATTTCAAACATTCAGAGAACGCCATCCGGAAGGAGCCTTTAATTATTTCCTGCAAAGACAACAAGAGCTTAAAGAGACCGATAAACTAAAATGCATCGACGCACTTAAAAACAAACTCAATCAGACGGAATGGAAATACTTATCCGAACTGAATTTTAAAAAAAATAGTTCTCTTCAAATGGAAATACAAAATATGGAGCGTTTGGTAAATCCATCTAAATTTGAACAGGATAAATTCCTATTCAATCGTTATCTATCCGAAAACCGCATGGACGAATACCTGGTCCTTTCCAATCAAAAAATTCAGTCCTTGATCCGGCAGATTCTTAGTGATTTTTTCGAAACGAAAGCCAGTTTCGAATTCTTTTTTAACTGGCTCGTTTCAACCGATGCAGTCAATCTTTTTTTAGATACTCTCCAATCCAATCCCTCCGCTAAACTGGCAAGCTGGACCTTTGATTATTTATTAAAAAATCAGCTCCTAAAAGAAAATATAAATCTGGCCTGTCTATCTCATTCGATGGATCACGTTTTATTTAATCAATCTTGCTTACAGTGGATTGAAGTGGAATCGGATCAAATGGATTTAGAAGCTTTTTTGCATTTTATCCGCCCCGAAAAATTATTTTGGTCTGATGAATTACTAATCCAATTGCTCGAACTAAGAAATCACAAAAATCTCCAAAGAAAATATGACTTTACTGTATTTTGGCAAATGCTTCCCTATAAAATAAATCCAAATTCAACAAAGATTGAAATGATTCCGGATGAGTGTAAGACATACATGAGTCATCAACTAAAATTTGATACCATTATCCAATTCAGACGTGGCATCCGAAAATAAAAGAAATGGATTCTAACTATTTTATTCCTCAATTAGGATCCTAAGAAGCGATAATAAAGGCTGCAATAATGATCCTTTGTGAAGTACTTTTTAACACAGTCCTGAATTTGGATCCGATTTAATTGTTTATAGTTGTCCAATTCGGTATAAATTAAATCCGGATTACCCAACCATTCTGCATAGGAAAGATTTAAGGCTTGGTTGATCGCTCCCATTTGCGAAAATAAATAAGCCGACTCATTCTTATTCATATATTTTTCCCAGGTCCGATCGTCAATTTCCTGTGATTGCAACGATTCAATAATATTCCAAAACTCCTGTTCAGCTGTTTCAATTTTTTGATCCGGATTTAATTTACCCTCAACGAGTATCAATCCGGGATCTGTAGTGGCCGTGATATAACAATCGATACCTGAACATATCATTTTTTCTTTACGCAATTTTCGATAGAGTAATGATGATTTACCTTCAGACAAAATATCCGTAATAAAATCAACCGCATAAAAATCAGGATCCATCCTTCCACAATATGGAAACGCATAATAAAAACCCTCTTCCGGTAATTCCCGATGGATGGTTTGGCTGCGATGAGAACTTATTTTTTCCTCTTTGGGATAATACCGACTTAAAATCGGACCCGTTTTCATTTTCCCAAAATAAGATTGGATCCAATTTTTTGTGATTTCCGGATTGAAATTTCCATGAATCACCAATACGGCATTCGAAGCAGTATAGTAAGTATGATAAAATTGTTCGGCATCTTCCAAATTCAGAGCCTTTAATTGCTTTTGGTCAAAGCCAATTACCGGCCACTTGTAAGGATGTGATTTGTAGGCCATCTTCATGAGTTGATGACTAAAATCTCCATACGGATTATTGAGATACATCTCGCTAAATTCTTCAATCACGACCCGCTGCTGCGTTTTAAAATCTTTTTTGCTTACATGAAATCCACTGATCCGATTTGATTCCAGGGCAAGAAGTAATTCCAATTGATTGGCAGGAGCAATTGAATAATATTGTGTAGTATCTGTTGTGGTAAATGCATTGCATTCTCCTCCTGCATTTTGGAGGATGGTATCAAAATCAATTCCGGGTCCGCAGTTTGAAAACATCAGATGCTCAAACAGATGGGCAATTCCCGTTTTGTCCTCATGTTCATCTCTTGAACCCACCTTATACAATACACTTACGGCTACCAAAGCAGTAGATGGATCTGCTTGTAGCAACACCGTCAAACCATTATCTAAATGGTATTTATGGAAGGGCGGTATTAAAGTTTTGGATGAAGAATTCAGGTTTAGGATTTTGAAAGTATATCAAGAGATCCAACCATATTTTCGGGAATCACCCATTGGTCAAACTCTGCTTCTGTAAGATATGCTAACTGTAGGGCAGCTTGCTTGAGTGTCAGCCCTTCCCGATGTGCCTTTTGGGCAATCTCAGCCGATTTATAATAGCCGATTTTAGTATTTAAAGCAGTAACCAGCATCAGGGAATTGTCTAAATTTTTTCGGATGTTCTCCGGAATGGCTTGAATGCCTGTTGCACATTTATCATTAAATGAAACACAAACATCACCAATCAGTTTAGCAGAATGTAAAAAATTAGCAATCATAAGGGGTTTAAATACATTTAACTCAAAATGTCCATTCGAACCACCGATATTGATAGCAACATCATTACCCATTACCTGAGCTGCAACCATGGTCATTGCTTCGCATTGTGTCGGATTTACTTTTCCGGGCATAATGGAAGACCCGGGTTCATTATCCGGTATATACAATTCACCAATTCCACAACGAGGACCAGAAGCTAATAAACGAATATCATTTGCGATTTTCATTAAACTAACTGCAAGTGTTTTTAATGCACCATG
>CAYMGR010000008.1:10121-17387 GCA_964389985.1 uncultured Saprospiraceae bacterium | reverse complement strand
GGAGTTGCATCCATCAAATGGGTTCTGCCAATTTTTACAATTTTATAAAACGCTTTCGATTTTTGGTCTAATGTATTTCGCAATTTTTGAATGCCCGGAATGGTTTTTTCTACCAGCATGGTATATGCAGCGATATGCATAGCGGTCGGAAAGGTATCATTGGAAGACTGGGATTTATTGACATCATCATTAGGATTCAGGATCTTCTTTTCATCCAACAAACTTCCTCCTTGCATAACATGTGCCCGATAGGCTATCACTTCGTTGACATTCATATTTGATTGAGTTCCTGAACCGGTTTGCCACACCACTAATGGAAACTGATTATCTAGTTTTCCTTCCAGTATTTCATCGCAAACCTGACCAATCCAATCACATTTTTCTTTTGGCAAAACACCCGCATCAAAATTTGTAAGTGCCGCTGCTTTTTTCAGGTAAGCAAATGCGCGAATAATTTCAATCGGCATCCGATCCGTTTCACGGGCGATCTTAAAATTATCAATCGAACGTTGGGTTTGTGCACCCCAATATACATCTGCAGGCACCTGAACAATTCCCATGGTGTCTTTCTCTTCTCTAAATTGCATTGAATGAAAAATTGTAGTGCAAAGATACTACAAATTGATGGTTCGTTTCCCTGAACGAGCTTCGAAGTTTGCAATTCTATCGTTCATTTTTCATTTAGCGGTGCATTGAACCCGATTCTCCAGAAAACGACTATTTAATAATTAGAGTTTAATAAATTTTGTGCGTCGATTCGTTCCTTCTATTGATAAAAAATAAAATCCGGATGGCATAGAGGATACATCCATAACTGAATCGGGCTGCAACTGATTGCTATAAACTTTTCGGCCTGTTTGATCATAAATCGCAAGTTCTGAATTTATGAATTCAGGTTCAGATACTAATTGAATAAAATTTCCGGCAGGATTTGGGATCACATGGAAGAGACTATTTTTTTTCTCTGTTTGGGTTGAACTTATTTTCTTTCCCGTCAGCTTAAACCCGTCCAGTGCGGCCATCAATCTAATAGCTTGTTGTGCTGTAGCGGGTTCATTATATAAACTAAAAAATAATCGAGCAGAATCTCGTTTGAGATTGGAAACATCCAAATTAAAATGAGACGTCGGATTAAAAAGACCATTTAAATTTTCAGGTATTGATTCTAAAAAGATCAAGCTGTCATTTAGTTGTAGATACATCGTCTTAGTGGATAAAAATCCTCCATAGGCCCAGGCGGTGTAACTTAAATCAATCGATTCGAAAGAACTTAAATCCATCCATGGAGAATATAAATTTAAACTATCTATCAGTCGGTAAAAGCTTTCGTCCTTATCGATATTATCGGTATACAAACATTGGCTTCCCAAATCACCCTCAATATCTTTAGACGGAAAATTACTGGATGGAACAGGAATTTCAGAAAAGTCACCACGTTTCCATTTTATGTTCAAATCGATCCCCGAATAGATCCATCCCAAATCCAAAACAAAATCATCCTCATATCCGGATTCCAAATACAAAACGTAATTACTGTCTCGTCCGTTGAAATAGCTCGGGATCCATGCCTGCTGATAGCCCCAGCTACCTGCAAAGAATTCCCAATTTGCTTCGTAAATATCTTGAAATTCTAATTCTCCAAGATCATTTGCCGTGCCTTCCAATTGAATGTCATTAGACCTTATTGAAACGTTTGCTGCCTGAATCGGCAACTTTGTAACTGCATCCAGTATCCTCAATGATAAAGTATGTTTTGGTAAAGGAGTTAATGCAATTTCAAGATCAAAGGTTTGGTTTTGTTGCAGATAAATTCGCAGCGTTTTCTCATAATATCCTTTTGCGTTCACTTTGATTGTTACACTGTCCGTAGCATCAATTCCACTTCTCAGCTGCCCTTTCAAATCAGTAAGAACATCTGTTAATTTGTTATTGTAATCAATGCTTAAACGCGCATTAGATATTGGTGTTTGATCGGTTGAGTCAACAATACGAACGGTTAGATAGGCGGCTGGATTCTGGTCATAACGCAAAACAAACAGACCGCTTTCAATGTCAGAAGCTATTAATAATCCTGATTTAAAATACGGGTAAATACTCCAGCAACCATGAAATCCGCCCTGATGTGCAGTCAAAGTATCCGTATCATAATAGGCTACTTCCAATAAATTATACGGATCTCTGGTATCCAATATTCTGACACCTTCTGTGTAATAGGCCACAAACAATTTGTCCTCTTTATGAAAAACATTATGTGGAATCAAATAGCGGGCATTGGATCCATACAGTTTAAACGCATCCGTTTTCTTAATCCGATAGATATCGGAAACATCCCAGGCTTCAACTGAAGCACCGGATGTCTCATCGGCTGTATATAATATGTTACGGTCTTTCTCTCTCCATACGGAATGGGTAAAATGACCAGAACTTTCCTGGTCAACCAGTCGAATCGGATTGGTTTTGTCGTGAATGTCATAGATACTGAATACCCCATTAAATAGGACTGCCGCATAAAGGGTATCCCGGTAAACATGAACTTCATGCATATATTCACTTGGTTCAACATGGATGAGCTCGGGTTGCCAGGGATTCGTCCGGGGATCAAGAATAATAAATCCACCAAAACCGGTAGAACCTGATAAATAAATGAATTGATTTTCGTCCACAAAAAGTGTGTGTGAAGAAGGAACTTTTATGGTATCACCCTTCGCATTGTAAAAACTAGTCACAAACTTAAAGTCCAGGCTCCTCATATCGACAATCAACAATCCATCACCACATTCCGTAACGATATAGGCAAACTCTCCGGAAGTCTTCAATTCCCTCCAGGAGCAGCTGGTTCCCTGAATAAATTTTCGCTCAATGGGATTTTTGGGATCTTCCAAAGAATAGATTCTCACCCCTTCTGAAGTCCCTAACAGGGCATATTCCACACCTAGCGAATCGGTATAACCCCAAATACTGCTGGCATGTTCCTGGATTTTCACATGGGCCTCCTGTGCAATATGGTGCCCAATCTGAGCATATAAACAATTGTTAAATAGTATAATTACATATATAATTAATATATTATATAATATTTTTCTCATAGATAAAACCGCACTTTTATACAATACCAACGAATTTTGCTAAAAGTACGTTTAGTTTATAGAGAAATTTAAATTTTAACATCTGCTCTATCCTTATTTGCCTAATTTTGTTCCTTCCAAAATCAATGGACCATGCGTTATTTAGCCTTTATTTTATGTATTGCATTCTTTTCGGTTCCCGGATTCGCACAACCGCTCCAATTTATCGATCAACATGACAGTTTACACTTTAAAGAAGTCAATATCATTTCCAACGACAAAGGAGGTTGGCTATGCGCTCAAATGCGTTCCGATTCCATGTTGATGATGACAGAATTTAATCATTGTGGCGAAGTGGTTGGTTGTCATACCATTCAAATTCCAAATCAACTTAAAGTTAGCACGGTTCAACTTGAACGGCTCCGTCAAGATGCTTATTTGATAGTAGCAAGCGTAGCAACCACAACTGATTCCAGAATTGTTGCCTTTGTTTATACCAATACAGGTGCGGTACAAAGCCCTAAAGTTTTTGGTTCCAATACTAGTACAAATAATTTCAATCCATTCGTTTCGATTTTAGATCAGGACCATATTTTGATGGCCTTCAATTATGGGAATCATCCGGATTCTATTACCGGAAGAATTTTTATCATGGATCGTAATTTAAACAGGAGATGGTCAAAAGATCTTGCTATCAATGAACCGTTGAGATGGATTAAATTGGCTGATAAAAATGAATTCTATATCGGGACACTTTCAACGATTATGAAATATGATACTACCGGTAAAAATATCTGGGGCAAATCCATTTCGGACCGGGAATTAATGTTTAATAGTGTATTGACAAATGATACCACACTTTATTTTTCTGTTGACCATATTGATTCCAGACCGGATACCGGACTCATCAAGCGCAGCCGGTATAAACAAATTGTTGCACTCGATGATGCTGGAAAATTTTTATGGCAATCAGATGGAATTCGTGCTTACCGAAATCCTGCCGGTTTAGCTGAAAATAACAGCCACTTATTGTTTGATGGATCGAAAAATATTATTCTGAATACCTTAGATACGCTCAATGGAGATAGTATACCTGCAGTATTTGCGCATAGTTTTAGTGCATCAGGTATTGCACTCCAATCAAAATATTGGTCGGCCCTTCATCCGGTTTTAGATTATAAATCCGCTTTGTTAAATGATGGAAATTTTGCAGTGAATCTCGCTTTAGATCGTGGCTTGTTAAATGCAAAAACCAGTATGGTTTATGAAACTTGTACAAACAAATCACATAAAGATTCAATCCGGATCCCTGTTTTACTTCAAAACCGTGCATTAACCGATTTAACAGATGCTGTTTTGCCTGTACTTGATTTTCCATTTCGCAGCTTAGAGGATTCCATTCGTCTGAGAAGAGTTTGTGAAATTTTTGATTTGAAAGATGGTGAAGTTCCTACACCACTCTGCAAAGGAGATTCTGTGTTTCTCCAGGGGATTATGTTGCCAAATGCCACCTACAGTTGGAGTAACGGAAGCAATCAGCCTGGTACTTATGTTAAAACAGCAGGAGACTATTCATTGACTATTAATTATTGTGGGAAAACAGTAACCATTACCTATAAAGTTTTTTATATCAGTTTTCCGGATTTGCAAGTCAGTACAGAACAATGTGACTATCCATACCGCTTACAACCTGCACAGGGTCCGGATGCAAGCTATAAATGGGAAAATGGCGACACCACTGATTTTTTGGATATTACTGGACCTGGAACCTATCGGGTTACAGTAACCCGATGCGAAGCGCCTTATTTGTTTACCTTTAATGTGAGCTTAAAAACATTTCGGGATACGACGATACCCTTTACTATTTGCACTTATCCTGACTTTTTATATCCCAATAAATTTGTAGGAAAGAATGCCCGATTTGTTTGGGATAATGGAGATACAACCGGATTTAGAGTGATCAATGGACCTGGTAAGTACACGGCAAATGTGAGCTATTGTATGTCCACTTTTAAAGTCACTTTTGATGTTGGATTGGATCCAATGCCGGATAAGCCATATGATTTTAAAGTTTGCAAATATCCTTATCCAATATATGGATTTACCGGACGGGATGGGGTCAGTTATCGTTGGACGGATGGCGATACCTCAAAAGGAGTGCGGTTCATTCAAAATCCAGGTACTTATAAAGTTGTAAATTATTATTGCAGGGATTCTTTTGAATATACCTATAATATTACACTGGATCAATTTCAAAATCAATCTTCAATCCTGCAAGATTCTTGTTCTATTATTGAAAAAGATAGCGTGTTATTAAAACCATTTATTGATTATGCAGATTCTTATGAATGGGATGATCTTGACACAGCTCGAATAAAAAAAGTAAACCGGATTGGAACGTATCGTGTAACGATGAAATATTGTAATCAGGAATTTGTCCATGATTTCCAGGTGAAAGACTATTCTGAATCGTATTTATTATTTCCAAATGTTTTTCCACCCAATTCTGAAATACAGCTCAATCAAATTTATAAGCCAGTTGTAAAATATCAAGGTAACATTTCTGATTTCCATATAGAAATATACAATCGCTGGGGTCAAAAAGTATTTAGCAGTGATAAATTGACAGATGGTTGGAATGGCGATTACAAAGGTGCTCAGGCACCGGTGGATACCTACACGTATTATGCGACTATGAAAACAGATTGTGGTTCGACAAAGGTTTTTAGAGGCAGTGTAACTTTGGTACGTTAGACGTTTTTAGGATTCGCAATTAATACAAGTTGGAAGTTTTAACTTTCAAAAGCTTATTTGTAAACATCCATTTTCACGTAGGTGTATTTATAATTTTAAAGAGAGGATTGTTCCTTGAGATCCGCATAGCCAATAAAACTGGCCATCATAAAAAATATCTTTTACATCAAATTCTGGTAGATCATCTAAAGTAATCCAATCATCACCAGCATTGCGCGTTAGGAATATCTTTCCTGCTTCACCTGCAATCAAACCTTCCGATTCATTTATAAAACAGATTGCTTTCAATGGAGCCTGGGATCCAATGACACCACCGGATCTGATTTTCTCTATTTCTAAAGTGGATTTATTTATTTTATAGACTCTGCCCCCTACGCCGACCATAAAAAGATAGGCACCTGCCGGTATCGATAAATCAACAAACTGGTCTCCCTGAATGTCGAGTGTATCCCAATGCGTTCCTGCATCGCTAGAAAAAACTACGATACCATAACCGGCGGCGATCCACTTCAGGCTATCAATCGCAGCTATGGTATTTAAGTCATGGCGACATTCAAAAACGGTTTCACTTGAATCGGAACTCAAGGTAAAACGTTCAATGGTACCTTGACCATTTGCATTGGCAGCCATAATCAAGTCGTCATTGTAAATTGATACGGATCGGATAAATCGAAAACTACCCGGATGTTTTAGTTTCTGAATTTCGATTGGCTGTTTAGTAGCATGATAGGCCCATAACTCAATCCCCATTCCAATCACTTGCCCTTGTACATTTCCATCAATGCAAAACAATTCTTTATCAGATACCGAATCGATAGTAAACTGTTTCCATGCATTCATCGTCTTTGCAATAATTCCTGCAGACCAAGTTCTACCCCCCACTGCATAAGACTCCTGACCATTGACAAAATAAATACCACTTAATTCTTTATCAGTAATCCGGGTATACGTATTATATGGGATACTTTCGTGCTTTACACAGGATGGAAGTAAACTAATAACGACCAGCATACAAAATACCAGGAATATTGAACTCCTTCCATTAAAAATCCTTGTACAATTCATGTATCCACAAAAATACAATAAGGCAGAATATTTTTAATCAGTAGTTGTTCTATTTATCGTTCATGCAGAAATGCACCGCAGATGATCGATTTATCAAACAAGGATATATCTAACAAAAAGTCGTTCCCATCGAAGTTGAATGAATGGTTCAATGGTAAATTGTTCTAATTTTGAATTTTGTAATTCAGGTTAATTTAAAATTGGAATCAATTCGTTTTTGATTTGTGCATTCGTGGCAACCAGAGATTGTTGCTTTGGAATAAGCGTCATGATTATTTCTTCGATCAAATTCGCGAGGAGCATGGGTCAGTAATTAGTAATCAGTAGTCAGGAGTCAAATATTGTACTTCATTCGTTATTAATTCGTGCATTCGTGGCAAAA
>CAYMGR010000008.1:0-10021 GCA_964389985.1 uncultured Saprospiraceae bacterium | reverse complement strand
ATTTCTATAATTTTTTCGAATATTACAGTCCAATTCAAAAAATCTAGATCATGCTGATTGACATCCTTTGCCTGATTATTGTTGGTTCCAGTTTTTACCTAGGCTTTACAAAAGGCATCATTAAATCTGTATTTGGTATTATAAGCATTCTGTTTGCTTTTTTGTTTACGCTCAAATTTTCATTTGTGACCATCAATCTGGTAGAAAAAATGATGCAAACCGATCCTCGCTTAAGTATCTTGATCGGTTTTGTGTTTACCTTTCTGATTGTCATGATTAGTATCCGTTTAGTTGGAAGTGGATTCGAACGAATACTCGAGACCGCCCATATCAATTTAATCAATCAATTGGCAGGTGGATTGGCTTCAGGACTGATCGCTTTGGCTTTATTTAGTTCAGTCATCTATTTTACCAACAAACTACAATTGCTTTCTAATGAGACTAAATCGGCATCCTATACGTATCCATTATTAGAAATTATGCCTGAAAAATCTCGTTGGGTTATTGATAAATGCAAACCGTTATTTTCTGAATTCTGGCAAAAAACACAGGATGCTTTAAATAAAGTTGAACAAGCTATTCCAAAAGAAAATCAAAGTCCAAATAAGCCCATTTGATTTAACTATTTGCTGAGTCCTTATTCAACTCAGTCCAGATAAGATCTTTTAATTGATCTAATCCCTGCCCTGTAACCGCAGAGATAAAAGTATGTGCAACTCCGGTTGGAATATCTTTTTGTATTAGGGCCTTCCATTCCGGTTCAACCAAATCCATTTTGGTAATTGCAAGCAACCTGGGTTTGTCGAGTAATTCTGGGTTGTACTCCTTTAATTCATGAACCAAAATTTCATAATCTGCTTTAATGTTTTGGCTATCACATGGAATCATAAATAATAATACACTGTTTCGTTCGATATGCCGGATAAACCTTAATCCCAAACCTTTTCCCTGATGTGCGTTTTCAATGATTCCTGGGATGTCCGCCATGACAAAAGAGCGACCTTCACGATATGAAACAATCCCTAAATTAGGTACGATGGTGGTAAATGCATAATCGGCTATTTTGGGTTTGGCTGCACTCAGCACCGATAATAAGGTTGATTTTCCAGCATTGGGAAACCCAACAAGACCAACGTCAGCCAATAATTTTAATTCCAAAACAAACCAACCCTCCTGGGCCGGTTCACCTGGTTGCGCATAATCCGGAGCCTGGTGGGTCGCTGATTTAAAAAAAGTATTTCCCATGCCTCCTCGTCCACCTGGAATCAAAATTTTTTCTTCACCATCTTCTGTTACCTCCATTAATTTTTCACCCGTTTCCGGATTGATTGCTACCGTTCCCAACGGTACTTCTATAATGGCATGTTCTCCATCCGCACCGGTACAATTATTTTCACTTCCATTCACTCCGTCTGATGCAAAAATATGCTTCCGAAATTTTAAGTGCAGTAAGGTCCATAATTGTGCATTTGCTTTGATAATAACATGACCCCCACGACCTCCATTCCCTCCATCCGGTCCTCCTTTAGGATTGTGCTTACTGCGAAAAAAATGCACAGAACCAGCACCTCCTTTTCCGGAACGAAAAAAGATTTTTACATAATCAACAAAATTTTGCTCGGCCATGGAATTCTAACAGATCTGGTCTAACTCAACACACAATCTGTCAAATATTTCATCGATGCTACCTAAACCGTTGATGTGTTTAGATTTATTCATTTGCGCATAATGGTCAAACACAATCGATGTTTCTTTCAAATAAACTTGAATGCGATTGCGAATAATCGCCTCATCATTGTCATCCGGTCTGCCTGAAGTTTTACCTCTGTTTAAGATGCGTTTTACAATTTCATCTTCAGGAACCTCTAAGGATAGTAACAAATTTATGGCTTGCCCATTTTCAGCCAACATGGCATCCAGAGCTGCTGCTTGCGGATTTGTACGCGGAAAACCATCGTAAATAAATCCACTGACTTGGGCCAATGATGCGACTTTATTTTTAAGCATGCCAATGGTAATCTCATCGGGTACGAGTTGGCCTTTACTCATAAATTCAAGTGCCTTCAATCCCAATTCGGTTTTGTTGGCTGTTTCAGACCGGAACAAATCACCGGTAGAAATATGGTATAAATCATACTTTTCTGCTAATTTGGTAGCCTGGGTTCCTTTACCCGAACCCGGTGGACCAAATAGTATAAATTGAATCATAAAAAATTTTGAGCTGCAAAGATATTCAATTAGCTCATTTCGCGGATAATACGTTGGATTTGAGGTAACTATTCAGATGGTTTATTCGATTCATTCGGCGAAGCCAATAGTCCGATTTTAAGATATTTTCTTCAATCACCCCTTTAGAGGATGTACTGTGAATGACCATTAACTGGTCTTTTTTGTTGGAAGTAATAATGCCTACGTGAACGATCCTTTTTTGATTACTGAAAAAAATTAAGTCCCCTTTTTCAGCCAGTTCAGTTGAAATGGAATCTCCTTTCGCAGCCTGTTCGTGAGCACTGGATGCCATAGGAATGTCGAATTCACGGTAAACATAAGCCACAAAGCCACTACAATCAAAACCCGACTTGTCTTTACCAGCCTTTTTATAGCGGCACCCCAAATATTCCCTGGAATAAGCGATTAAATCAGATCGCAAACGATTTTCATCCGTATACTGACGGTTATCTTTACGATAGGCTTGTAAAGACGGTCTGGCCGGTTGACATTGGCTTAAAACCAGTGCACAAAGGACCATTATCATTCCACAATGGGAAATCAGAATAGGGGGCGTAGTTTTCATAAAAACCTCTTGGTGATTATGCAAACGCCAAATTACGAATAATTAATATATTATAAAATTATTTAATATATTTTTAACGCTCTAAAAATGTAAACCCATCCGCATCCTTTAAAAAAGGATAAGCCCTTCGATAAACCTCCAAATCATGGTGGTCCAATTCGATTGTTTGGATCGTCTCTTTGGATCCTAAATTTAAAATCTGTTTTCCTTCAAAATCATACACGGTCGAATCACCGGAATATGGAATTGCATTGCCATCCAAACCTACCCGATTGACCCCAGCTACAAAACACTGATTTTCTATAGCCCGGGCCGGAAGTAAATGATTCCAGGCCATGGACCGCTTTGTGGGCCAATTGGCTGCATAAATCATTAGATCACAGCGTTCAGTATTTCTTGACCAGACCGGAAACCTCAGGTCATAACAAATAAATAAGGCCATTTTCCATGATTTGTATTCTAGAATCAATTTTTGATGACCTGCCTTGTAATATTTATTTTCATCTGCCAGGCTAAACAGGTGTTTTTTATCGTAGTACCTGAGTTTGGATGTTCCGGGTTCAATCCACATCATGCGATTGTAAAACGAAGTACCGTCTTGAATAATCAGACTGCCCACCATGGCTGTATCAAGCAGGTTTGACTGGTTTTTCATCCATTCCACGGTAGGTCCATCCATCTTTTCTGCCAAATTGCTTGAATCCATACTGAATCCAGTGGAAAACATCTCAGGGAGTATGATCAAATCGCTGGGTCCGTCTAATTCTTTGAATAATTGTTCTAAATGCCTGCGGTTGGTCGCTGCATCCTGCCAGCTTATATTGAATTGGCACAGGCTGATTCTTAAATTTGACATTCCGGGAGGGTTTTGCCAAAAATACAAAAGCCAGGTCAAGACCTGGCTTTTATCGTTTATTTCTTAAAATTTTAAATTATTTTTTTGCTGGCGCCGCTGGTTTTGCAGCAGCAGCAGGTGCAGCAGCTTTAGCTGGAGTAGCTGCTTTAGCAGGTGCAGCAGTTTCAGCAGCCGCACTCTTAAGAGCTCTTGGAATTTCTACACCTACAACGGGTGTACTTCCAGGATTCAATATTTCGACGTTTGGTACAGCAAGGATATCCTTAATACGCATTGTTTGCCCTAAATCCAGTGTGCTAACATCTAATTTTACTTCAGGAACGATATCTTCAGACTTCGCCTTGATCAAAACTGTTCGCATCCTTTGAACTAACTTACCCCCGGACTTAACGCCGACTGCAGAGCCAGTCAATTTTAAAGGTACCTGAACTTTAACCGTGGTTCCTTTCACTAATTTCAAAAAATCCAGATGGATAATATTATCCGTTACCGGATGAGATTGAACTTCCTTCAAAATACAACGATGTACCTGACCATTCAAATGGATATCAGCTACTTTAAAATCAGGAGTATAAAGCAAAGGTCTTAACTCAGCAGGAGATGCATTAAACGTAATGTTCTCATCTTTTGAATATAAAACACAGGGAATCAATCCTTTATCTCTTTGACTTTTAGAAGCCTCTTTGCCATATTGGGTTCTTGCACTGGCATTTAATACAACTGTTTCCATATCAAATACATTATTACCCTTAAAGGGAGCGCAAAGATAAGACGAATAATTTAATTCTACAATGGTGGGGAGGAAGTCTTTAGTAAACAAGTCTTTAGGTGGGAAGTCTTTAGTGATGAACAAACGATCTGCGTCAGCAGTATTGAGCTTGAACGAACGATCTGCGTTAGCAGTATTGAGCGACAGCTCAATAAGTGAGTGAACCCGTAAGGGCTAGTAGTATGCTTTCTTGTGAGTGAACCCGTAAGGGCTAGTAATATGCTTTCTTAAGAGTGAACCCGAGGGCTAGCAGGTTGTTGGAGGGGAAGTCTTTAGTGAGGAGGAGGAAATTGATACTTTTTTTTCCTAATAATTAATGAGTCTGCTATCTTTAATCACCCTAAAAAAACTCTATGAGAAATCATAAGGATTTACGTGCTTTTATATTGGCCGATGAACTGGTTATTGAAATATATCAATTAACCAAATCATTTCCTCTGGAAGAACAATTTGGTATAACGTTCCAAATTAGAAAAGCAGCTGTTTCAATTACATCAAATATAGTTGAAGGTTGTTCAAGAGAATCTCAAAAAGAATTTCATAGATTTTTAGAAATTGCCTATTCCTCGCTTCGTGAATTGCATTATCAAGTTGACCTGGCAATGCGTTTAGGATTTAGTAAAAATCAAAATTTTGAATCTTGGCTATCTAAAGCTAATGAAACCGAAAAAGTACTTGGAGGACTCATGCGCAAAATGCGGTGTAATGATCTAAAAAACGTATAAGCTAATTTTCATGTTTCTGCACAATAACTATTTACCCTACAGACTTCCCACCTAAAGACTTCTTCACTACAGACTTCCTCTCCCCTACTTCTCCACAAAAAGCGCCTCTATCGAGCGATGTTCGTGGGTATTCCGGATTGCTTTTGCAAATAGTTTTGCGGAGCTCAAGACCTTAATTTTTGGACTTTGTTTTTTGAGAGGGATCGAATCCGTGACGATCATTTCATCGATTCGGGAAGCTTCTATGGTTTCTATGGCATTACCGGATAATACCGCATGGGTGCAAATGGATCGAATTTTAGTGGCTCCCTTATCGATAAGCGCCTGAGCAGCCTTGCCCAAGGTTCCAGCAGTATCTACGATATCGTCGATGAGGATCACTTCACGGTCTTTAACATCTCCAATTACAGTAATTCCTTCCACTTCGTTGGCTTTTTTACGATACTTATCACAAATCACCAGGTCCCTTCCAAAATGCTTTGAATACGCACGTGCTCGTTTGACACCACCTACATCAGCACAAGCAAATACCACATTATTGTTCAAATTTCCATCCAGGTAAGGCATGAAAATGGCTTCTGACTTTAAGTGATCTACCGGTATATCAAAAAAGCCTTGAATCTGATCTGCATGCAGATCCATCGTCATAATTCGATTGGCACCGGCTGCTTGAAGCAGATTGGCAACAAGTTTTGCGGAAATTGGCACTCTCGGTTTATCCTTTCGATCCTGACGGGCATATCCAAAATAGGGTATAACCGCCGAAATATAATTTGCACTAGCCCGTTTTGCTGCATCAATCATAAGCAGCAACTCAAACAAGTTCTCCGAAGGGGCGTGGGTGGATTGGATAAAAAACACAAACATGCCGCGTACCGATTCATTAATAACGGGTTGCATTTCGCCGTCACTAAATCGCTGTAAATCCAGCTTACCCAATGAATAACCATAATAATCGGCAATACTCTCCGCCAAATAATGGGAAGAGGTTCCTGAAAACAATTTTACGTCCTGCATAAAAAATATGAAATCAATAGCAAAGCTAATACTTTTGCAGCCAAAGCAGAAAAACATGCAAAGAATACCAAGCCTCTATATTGCTAAAGTTCGAAATAAAGGAAGAGGCGTTTTTAGTGCGGAATCCATCAAGGCCGGTTCTATTATAGAAGTTTGCCCGGTGATTCGGATTCCTCCGGATGAAGTGGATATCATCCATGAAACGGAATTGCACGACTACTATTTTGTATGGGGCGACCACGATGAGGAAGCCGCGATTGCCCTGGGATATGGTTCACTTTACAACCATTCTTATAAACCCAATGCGGAATATATGTTTGATATTGCAAGTGATTCTATTGAAGTTTACGCCTTAAAAGATATTCCTGCAGGTAAAGAAATTACGTTTAACTATCATGGAGACCCCAATTGCAAAGACGAACTTTGGTTTGATAAAACGGGTAAACGGGTTAAACGCATTAAACCCAACTAAGGAATTTATGCATTCAATTCAATAATCTGGATGGCTTAATTGGGTAAGCACAATTTATTGGTTGACAATTCGCCACTCGGTATAGGCCATATATAATTCTTTGCCGAACTCAATACTTCTGGTGCCGTTCCAATACTTCCGGATTTAGAAGGTAATTTTTCAACTCTTCTTTGCAAATCCTGCAAACGCAGACCTTCACCAAGAAATTCAATTCGACGCTCGGTTATAATTGTTTGAAGTAATGCCTCTTTTGTGTCTACAGCTTGGGCTGGAAACTGATAGCTTGAATTCGACCGTTGACGGACCGCATAGAGCAATTGAACGGCTGTATTCAGATCACCAAGTTGAGCAGCAGCTTCGGCATAATTTAAAATCACTTCGGCATATCGAATCACAGGAACATAATCTCTAAAGGGGGCCGTCGTAATGGTAAATTTTTTCAATACTTTTTGCTTTGCTGCATTCACGCCTATTAGTTTACTTCTGGCATCCTCTGCAGTACTGAAAACAGGGTCACTGACGATTCCTGCACTGGCCAAAAATATAATGGGCTGGGCTAAATAATTAAACGCCAATGAAAATTGAGATGCCGGTGTTTCGGTATTCGAATTTGCAAACGGTATCGAAAAAATGGCCTCCGTTCCAACATAAGATCCCGTATATAAATTCTGAATGATAGGATCCAAACTATGACTGATTCCAGATGCACTGTAAACAAAAGGCGCCTGCGCAGGAACCAGTTTAGCAGATTCTTCGATCAACTTACTATAATGAGCCATATTTAAATACACTCTGGATTTTAATGCAATCGCAGTGCTTTTATGTGCCCGTGAACTATTTAACAAAGGTGTGGAATAAGAAGTGGGCAAATCCAACTCTGCTTCATCCAAGTCCTTTATTATTTGGGTATAAACTTCTTCCACGCTACTACGTGCTAAATCATTAAATCCAGCTGATGTAATGGCCTTAAGACGTAGAGGAACACCCAAAGCTGTTTTATCTAAGTTAAAGGGCTTCGCATAGGTTTGCACCAAACATAAATAACTTAATGCCCGAACAAATTTGGCCTCAGCAACATACAGACGGATGAGACTATCGGAAATAACCGTGGAACCTTTTAGTTTCTCTATTAAAATATTAGATGCGTTAATTGCAGCATAAGCAGCCGTCCATACATTATTAATATATTCATTCGTAGAGGCCACATTTTGGTTCCATACTGCGGATCCGGTTGCAGCATTCCCGTCGTTTTGACCAAATTCATCTGCTCGTTGCTCGTTAAAAATGATAAACCGACCTCCATACAAATTCTGATTTTGTAATTGGCCGTATAAATTATTGACCTGGGCTAGTATTTTCCCGGGAGTATTAAAAGCATTTGACTGATCTATACTGGTTTGTGGCTCGGTATTTAAAAAATCACCTTCACAAGATGAAATGACCATGCAAACAACAAGAAGCAAGAATAAACTAGATTTAATTGTAACGATTTTCATGTTAATCATTTTATGGTTTAAAAACCGACTTGAATACCTACTGTCAGGGTTTGTGCATTAGGTGGAATATTCTGATCTTTTCCTGAATGAATGGAATTTCCATTGATCGAAACTTCCGGATCAGATCCCCGGTATTTTGTAAACGTTATCACGTTGCTGGCTTGTATATAAAACCGGGCAGATGAAATATTTCCTTTTAATACCTTATTTATGATAGGAAGATTATATCCAAGCGAAATATTTTTGAGTTTCAAATAATCACCCTTCTCTACTTTAGAAGTTGCTGAAAATGAAAATCCTGCTGAAACATTATCCCCATAATATAACTTTTGGATCTCCGTTTTTTGCCCGGGAGTCGTCCATCGATCTTTTATAAAAACGCCATTGTTGAAATACCGTTGATCGGAATTTGTTGCTCGGGTTCCGTTATACAATTTATTGCCTCCAACAAAGGTGAAATTGACATTCAAATCAAATTGCTTATACCTTAAAGTATTATTAATTCCTCCAAAATATTTTGGTAAAGAAGGTCCTTGCATCACGCCATCTTTATAATTATCAATAGCCGGAGCGGCTGTGCCATCGAGATAGGTCCATCTGGGAGAACCAATATGATTGTATTGAACTTGTTTTCCTTCGCTATTCAGGAATACCATCAATCCATTTTCCGGATTAACGCCAATCGTTGGAACCGCAAAAATTGAACCAATGGAGTAACCAACCCGTGTCATATTTTGAACACCAAAAATGCTGGGCACGAATACATCACTAATCAGAGACGTCACTTTATTTTTTAAGGTTGAAAAATTCAAATTGACACTCCATTCAAAATCTTTCTGTTTGAACACTGCAGCCTGAATGGAACACTCAATGCCCTGATTAAACATACTGCCTACATTGGCATTGATATAATTTCCCGGAATACCGGCAGAAGATGCCTGTGGTGCTTTTAAGATGAGATCGTCAATTAGATTTTTGTAATAATCAAATTCAACTTGAATGCGATCATTCCACATGCTAAAATTGCAACCCGCATCCAGTTTAGTACTCCGTTCCCATTTGAGATCTGGATTTCCTGCCTGAGCATAAATCAAAGTTGGGAATCCCCCATAGGTGGAAGAAGTATACGCGCCTATTGCAGGATAATCGCCAATTTCGCTGTTTCCAACCAAACCATAACTCAACCTAAATTTAAAACTATTCAATATTTTTTGCAACCCAAGTTGTTCATAAAATGATTCCTTGTGGAGGTTCCATCCAATGGAAGCGCCTCCAAAATTTCCATATTTATTTCCGTCTGCTAAAGCCGACAGACCGTCTCTTCTTACATTGAAACTTAAAAAATAACGTTTGCTAAAATCATAGTTGATGTTGGCAAAATAGGATAACAATGCATTTTCTGTCAACACATTTCCAATCGGAGCAATATTTGCAAATCCCCCTTGATAATTTTTGTAATCCGGATCCGTGATGTTACTGCGCTGTGCACCCCAGGTATTAATCGTTGTTTTAATCCGTTCATTTCCCATTACAATTTGGACATCATGTAAGCTTTGAATTTGTTTTTGAAAGGACAGACTGTTGATCCAGTCAAACCGATAAAATCGGCCAAAAGTATTCGTTGCAACTCCATTGGCTGATGCACCACCGCCATGGATCGGATTCATAAATGATTTATTTTCAAGTTGCAAACTGTTGATTCCATAGCTGGAACGGTATAACAGGTTTTTTAACAATTTGATTTCACCGAATACATTGGTGATAAGCGTGTTATTTTCTGATGTATTGACATCTAATTTTTGGACCATTGCAAGATTATACGCATTGATCGTCCCAATCGTACTTGGATTATTATTACCATAGCCCACACTACTTCCATTTTGCATGCTATA
>CAYMGR010000007.1:23033-27997 GCA_964389985.1 uncultured Saprospiraceae bacterium | reverse complement strand
GAAGCGCAAGACTTGTATGCTCAAAAGAATTACAAGCAAGCCAGTTTGAGTCTTCAGGATGCTATGAATGAGCTTAATAAATTAATGGCAGATCAATTAAGCAATATTCTACCTCTTGAAATAAACGGATTGAAAATGAGCGAAGCCGGGAAAGGGGGTATGAATTTAGCCGGTATGGGTGGAGGATCTCAAATCAGTAAAAAATTTATAAACCCAAGCATGGAGGAAAATACGGCTGAAGTACAAATTATTGCCAATTCGCCCATGGTCAATGCCATGAGTATGTATCTCAGCAATCCAAGTATGATGGGCGATGGTGCTAAAAGTGTCCGGGTGGGTACTCAACGGGCGATTCTTAAAACAGAAATGGAGGACTATTACGGAAACAACGATGTCTCTAAAAAAATTCGTGCAAGCCAGATTCAAATCCCAATGGGCCAAACTTTAATTACCATTGATGCAAAAGGTTTCGCAACGGAACAAGCTGAATTGGATTTTGCAGCTAAATTGGATTTACCCAAGATTAAAGCGGCGGTTGGGGATAATTAATTTCAATATTCACTTCCTCAATCCGATTATACTGTAATTTGTTTTTGACCTTTATATCTTTAAAGCTCTTTTTTTCGAATTAAGTTCCTTCTCATTTACATATTAAAAAAATATTCACTTTATAAATATTTGTAATATAATAATTTACATATTATTACCCCCTTGGTAGTTTCAATTTTGGTATTATTTTTGTATCTCTTAAACGAAACTATACCAAAATGCAGATTATGCCCCCACATGCTTCTCGCTTTAGGCTTTTGATGTTGCCTTTCGTTTTATTGATTCTGGTTTCCGCAAGACCGGTTTCCGTACAGGAAAAATATATTGAGCAGTATAAATTTCTGGCTATTAGTGAAATGGAACGCAGTGGCATTCCTGCAAGTATTAAAATGGCACAAGCTCTGTTAGAATCTCAATCAGGCAGGAGCGAACTCGCTCTTCAAGCCAATAATCACTTTGGTATTAAATGTAAAAACAATTGGAACGGTAAAACCTATAATTACGAAGATGACGATGTAGATGCTTCTGGTCAACTCATTGCTTCTTGTTTTCGAATGTATCCAACCAGTATTGATTCTTACAAAGACCATAGCGATTTTCTGATGAATCGTCCTCGCTATAAAGAACTTTTCAGTCTGGCTAAAACAGATTATGTTGGATGGGCTTACGGTCTAAAACGTTGTGGTTATGCAACAGATCCAAATTATGCAGAACGCATTATTCGAACCATTCAAAAATATAATCTGGATTTATTGGATGTAAACACAGAGCTGAAAACAGAACCACCTATTGCCAAACAAGATTTACGTGAATTGACCCATCCAGAAAAATTGGAAAACAGATCCATCAAACCATTATTCGTATCCAATCCGGTAAAAAAATCTATTCCTGCTAAAACAACAAAAGGCATTCAGAAGAAAAAACGCAAATCAAGAACTTAAATCAAGTTTGAATTTGGAAGGAAGTTAAATGGCAGTAAGTTTAATTTTCATTGTTCAAGTCAAACCAACAAATCGATTGAATTAATTAAATTTATTAATAGAATAATAGGACTTGAATTAATTGAATTTTGGTTTATTATTTTTTAGAAAGACTCCTGTGTATGTAGTAACTTTGCCCCTAGCCAAAGTTGTCGGGGTCTAAGTAAACCAATCTCAAACCTAGACGAATGATAATAGAGTGATTTTAACCTACTCGCTCGATTCTTCTGATAGCTTTGGCCTTTTCTTTAATACATTTTCACGCATTTCATGATAGCCTTTTCGTTGCCAGTAGATATCTTTTGCTGTGTAAATTGCATGGATCATGGATCGGGCATCGGCTTCATTTTTTCCGGCAATATCGAAAGCAGTGCCATGATCCGGAGAGGTCCGCACAAAATTTAATCCAGCCGTATAATTAATGCCTTCATAATACGAAAGGGTCTTAAATGGAATTAATCCCTGATCGTGATACATAGCCAAAATGCCATCGAATTTACTAAAATGCCCACTTCCAAAAAAACCATCTGCCGAGTAAGGCCCCGATACAAATAAACCCGCTTTTTTAGCCTCAATGATTGCAGGTCGGATCAGTTCTTCATCTTCTGAACCAATTAAACCTTCTTCTCCGGCATGAGGATTTAATCCCAATACAGCAATATGGGGTTTTTCAATTCCAAAATCGGACATTAGCGATTGTTCCATAATGCGTAACTTGCTTAACACACTTTCTTTTGTAATTTGACTGGCAACAGAAGAAACCGGAACGTGGTCCGTGACCAATCCAATTTTAATCCGGTCGGAAACCATAAACATCAAACAATCATTGACTTCTGCCTTATCTTTTAAATAGCCGGTATGACCGGAATAATTAAAACCCGCCATACGCATGGAAAGCTTATTGACAGGTCCGGTAACCAGTGCATCTAAATCCGAACTTAAAACATCCTGCACCGCCCTTTCAAGGGCAATTTGTGCAAATTTTCCGCCATCCGGACTGGCTTTGCCTAAGGTGATGGTGACATTATCATTCCAGCAATTCACCAGATTGATCCGGCCGGGTCTGGGTTTTTCTCCCTGACTTAAAACATTAATACTAAGGTTTTCGAGTTGAGCAATGTTTTTGTGGTACGAGACGATTTTTATATTCCCGTAAATAATCGGAATGATATTTTTAAACAGCTGTTCATTGTTGAGTGCTTTGAGAATGACCTCCAAACTTATACTATTGATATCTCCACAGCTTATCCCAATCTTAACTTTGTCCATTTTAGGAAAATTTGATAAAAGGCGAAGATAAGTCGGAAATCTTTAGACCTCTAAGGAATGAATTTTACAAATATTAAAAACATATAGAAAAATTCTATATTTAATCTACTTTTGTCGCCTAAATGGACCTACCCGAGTTAAAAAAAATGGCCTCACAGGTCAGAAGAGATGTCATCCGGCAAACTCATCAATGTGCTAGTGGCCACCCAGGGGGATCCTTGGGATGTGCAGATTTTCTTACCGCATTATATTTTAAAGTCCTAAAGAAAAATCTACCCTTTGAAATGGAAGGAAAGGGCGAAGACCTGTTCTTTTTATCCAATGGGCATATATCTCCTGTTTTTTATTCCGTTTTAGCTCGTTCGGGCTATTTTCCAATTGAAGAGCTCAATACCTTTCGCAAAATTAATTCCCGCTTACAGGGACATCCAACAACCCACGAACATCTACCGGGTGTACGGGTTGCATCTGGCTCTCTGGGTCAGGGTATCAGTGTAGCGCTTGGGGCGGCTATTTCTAAGAAACTCGACAAAGATCCGGCTTTGGTGTATGTATTGACGGGAGATGGAGAATTGCAAGAAGGCCAGATTTGGGAAGCCGTTTTGGCAGCAGCCCATTATAAAGCAGATAACCTTATCGTTACCGTTGATTGGAATGGTCAGCAAATAGACGGTCCAAATGATCAAGTAATGTCCTTAGGGGATCTGCCGGCCAAATGGAAAAGTTTTGGATGGGAGGTCCTGTCTATGAATGGGAATGATATGGAAGCTGTATTAAGTACCTTAGAACTTGCTAAATCCAAGGCAGGAGCAGGAAAACCTATTGTAATCTTAATGAAAACGATCATGGGATTTGGAGTGGATTTCATGATGGGCTCTCATAAATGGCATGGAGTGGCACCAAATGCGGAGCAGACTCAAATTGCTTTGGCCCAATTGGAAGAAAGCTTTGGAGATTATTAGACTTCGTAAAACAACAATATTCTTTATATATCTAAAGTCATGATACAAATTCGTTGTTGTTCAATTTCAAACAAGGATCATCATAAGATAAAGTAAATTCATGTCCTGGGATCAATTTCAATCAACAAAAAAATCAGCTACTCGAAATGGCTTTGGTGAAGGATTTTTAGAAGCCGGGCGAACCGATCCCCGGGTAGTAGGCTTATGTGCAGACTTGGTAGGATCTTTAAAAATGGATGCGTTTGAAAAAGAATTTCCGGAACGGTTTTTTCAAACCGGAATTTCAGAAGCCAATATGATGGGAATGGCTGCAGGTTTAGCTACCACAGGTAAAATTCCCTATACCGGCACCTTTGCAAATTTTAGTACGGGAAGGGTTTACGATCAAATTCGACAATCCATTGCCTATTCAGACAAAAATGTAAAAATCTGTGCGTCCCATGCAGGAGTCACATTAGGAGAAGACGGTGCAACACACCAGATTTTAGAAGATATTGGATTAATGAAAATGTTGCCCGGCATGACCGTGATCAATCCGGCCGATGCCTTTCAAACTAAAGAAGCTGCTAAGAAAATTGCTCAATGGAAGGGGCCGGTTTACCTGCGTTTTGGCCGACCTGACTGGCCGGTTTTTTTAGAGAACCAGCCATTTGAAATCGGAAAAGGACTAGTCTTAAAAGAAGGAAAAGATTTGAGCATTTTTGCAACCGGCCATATGCTTTGGCAGGCACTGGAAGCCGTTCGGGAACTAGAAAAGCAAGGAATTGACTGTGAACTCATCAATATTCACACCATAAAACCACTGGATGTCGATTGTATATTAAAATCGGCTCGAAAAACCAACAAAGTGGTCAGTTGCGAAGAACACCAGCGAAACGGTGGCCTCGGAGATTCAATTGCCCAGCTACTCGTCCAGTTTCATCCATGCCGTCAAGAATATGTAGCTGTAAATGATTCTTTTGGCGAATCCGGAAAACCCATGGAACTCCTCCTAAAATATGGCCTTGGGGTCGATGACGTCGTGCGGGCAGCCAGGAAAGTGTTGGGCTAATCCCAATAAAATCAATTCACATGCTCTTGTTTTCCTTTCTTAACTGAGATTTTAATTGAATAGATACCAATCCACCAAAGGATACTTTTCTTCTTCGCATTTGAACGAAACATTTCTTAAGTTTGTTCGATATACATATAGTGGGATGGGCTA
>CAYMGR010000007.1:7432-22933 GCA_964389985.1 uncultured Saprospiraceae bacterium | reverse complement strand
CTAACTTTCCTAAAATAATTTGTTATGAATAAAAATTTTACGTACTTAATTAGTTTTTTGTTCTTCAGCTTTTTAGTGCTAACAGCTGATCTTAAAGCTGAAAACGGGCAAATGTTATTTGTTGCCGAAATGAACACAGGTAATGAAGTCCCACCAGTAAGAGGGGATGCTTTAGGTTTGATAACCTTTTTATTATCTGAAGATTTAACTGAAGTTTATGTTCATGGAGCGTTTACCAATTTAACAGGAAACATTATTGGTTGTCACATCCATCTCGGCACAGAGGATACTACCGGTCCCGTCCTGATCGACCTTGGATCCATGATTACCGGAAGTAGAATCAAAGGCGTATTTAAAACACCTCCAGGATTTTTAGCCGCTGCTTATTTCTCTGAATTGTATGTCAATGTTCACACTTCGGTTTTTACTAATGGTGAAATTCGGGGTCAGTTGAATTGGAAATCTGAAATTATCTTACCCACCATTCTTACCGGGGCCAATCAAATTCCACCGATTCCAACTGCTGCATTTGGAATGGGCGCTTTTAGGTTTTCACCAAACCTTACGCGGATGGAATATAAAGTTTTGTATTCCGGACTTTCTGGTCCTGTTACAGCTGCCCATATTCATACTGGATCTGAAACGGAAACTGGGCCTGTAATTGCTGATTTGCAAGATGGAATCCTTTTGAGTGGAACGATCGATGATCCGAATATTGTACAGCAAATTTTATTTTCTTCTTTTTTTACGGGAGCTTATGTCAATATTCATACAGCTGCGAATCCGGATGGTGAAATAAGAGGTCAAATAAATTTTGACGCCCTGAATAATGGATATGCGGTGTTAAACGGTAGTCAGGAAATTCCTTCTAATACAAGTACTGCTAAAGGTTTTGGATATGCAGGTTTGAGTTATCCTAATATGGATACCTTATTTTATTTAGTCGGGTTTGATGGATTGATTCCAACTGCCGCGCATATACACAATGCTGCTGCAGGAAAAAATGGTCCGGTTTTTACAGCCTTGACGCCTTCCAATTTCCCCGGTATCTATTTTGGACAAACTCCAATCAGCGGCGACATGCTAACGGCGTTTTTAAAAGATGAATTGTATTTTAATATTCATACAGACGCCCATCCTGGTGGAGAAATCAGAGGACAAATAGAAAATAATCTTTTGAAATCATTTGCGTTTGACCTTTGTGGAGATCAGGAGTTGCCCGTTAAAAATGTACCCGCCTACGGGGCTGCTTATGTGGCCGTTAATAAGGCCAATACAGAATTGGAATATGGCATGATCGTGCAAGATTTAAATGGAGATGCAACATCTGCTCATATTCATGATGCAAAATTTGGTGCCAACGGAATTGTGATTACGCCTCTTGATTTGCCCAATCCTTACGCAACAAATGTGATTCCAATTACAGGTACCTTGGCAGCAAAAATAGATGCAGATGGAGCTTATTTCAATGTGCATACTGCCGCGAATCCGGGAGGTGAAGTTCGTGGACAAATTCGCAGAACCCTTTCATGTAAAGTCAATACGGCAAGTTTCGAGTCCAGCATTCAAAATCTTAAATTGAATAATAATTTATCCAATCAATTTTTAATATTAGAAGCGGATTTGGATAAGTCCCAAACTGTTTTTCTTCGTATCTGTGATGTCTCTGGAAAACAACTGATAGATCTTAAACAAGAATTAAATCCAGGGTATAATAAGCTGAATATTGATATTCATAATTTGGCAACTGGATTTTTTACACTGAATGTATTAGAAAATAATAATCCTACAAAAAGTTTCAAATTTGTAAAACAGTAATCAATCTGTTTTAGTCAAATCATTTCGGGTTGCCATAATTTAAAAAGGAATTATGGCAACTCGTTTTTTAAAAACTGTCCGGTATAACTTTCTTTGACGGTACTGATTTGTTCCGGCGTACCGAAGGCCACAATTTTCCCTCCGTATTTTCCACCATCAGGACCCAGGTCTAAAACATAATCTGCAACTTTAATGACATCCAGATTGTGTTCGATAACCATTACGGTATTTCCCCGGTCCACCAATTTTTGAAGCACGATAATTAAATGCTGGATATCTTCAAAGTGTAAACCCGTAGTGGGTTCATCCAAAATATATAATGTTTTACCGGTATCGCGTTTGGATAATTCTTCAGCAAGTTTAACTCGTTGGGCCTCTCCGCCGGATAAAGTAGTTGCCTGTTGTCCTAAAGTAATATAAGTTAATCCAACGTCGCAAAGTGTTTTTAATTTTCGAAAAATAGCTGGTACATGTTCGAAAAATTCGGTAGCTTCTTCTACGGTCATATCTAATACATCACCGATCGATTTTCCTTTATACAAAATTTCAAGAGTCTCCCGGTTATACCTTTTACCATTACATGATTCGCAATGAACATAAACATCTGGAAGAAAATTCATTTCGATTACTTTCATGCCTCCACCTTCACAAACTTCACACCGCCCACCTTTTACGTTAAAAGAAAAACGACCTGCTTTATAACCTCGGATCTTTGCTTCCGGTAAACCGGTAAACAGGTTTCGGATTTCTGTGAAGACTCCTGTATAAGTTGCTGGATTGGACCTTGGAGTACGACCAATGGGCTCTTGATCAATTTCTATCACCTTATCCAAATGCTCTAAACCTTCTAATTTTTCATGCTTCAATGGTCGTTGAAGACTTTTGTAAAAATGTGCACGCAGAATGGGATATAAAGTTTCATTGATAAGACTTGATTTTCCACTACCAGAAACTCCGGTGATGCACATAAAACAAGCTAATGGAAACTTGATACTTAAATTTTTCAAATTATGACCGCAGGCTCCGTACAGAACTAAATAGTTACCGTTGCCTTTTCTTCGAGATACGGGAATTGCAATTTTTTTTCTACCAGAGAGGTAATCAGCAGTTAGGGATTTTTGTTTTAAAAATTCAGCAGGAGTTCCTTCTGCAACCAAATCTCCTCCGTGTACTCCGGCGCCAGGTCCTAAATCAATGATGTAATCTGAAGCCAACATGATATCCCGATCATGTTCGACGACTAAAACCGTATTTCCAATATCTGTAAGTTCGCGAAGCGATTGAATTAACCGTTGATTATCGCGTTGGTGCAAGCCAATGGAAGGTTCGTCCAGTATATAGGTTATCCCGGTAAGTTGCGAACCAATTTGAGTTGCCAGACGCGTGCGTTGGGATTCCCCACCGGACAAGCTGATTGCAGATCGGTTTAAATTTAAATAGTCCAATCCTACATATAAAAGAAAACCAATTCGGGCTTTGATTTCTTTTAAAATATCCTTTGCGATTAGTTTTTGTTTTGCTGAAAGTCGTTCTTCTAAATTCGCCAACCAGTTATTCAAATCAGATAAATCCATTTGAGCGAGTTCAGAAATATTTTTTTCATCTATTTTAAAATACAAACTGTCTTGCTTCAACCGACTTCCATTGCAGACACTGCATTCTGTAATGATCATAAAATCTTCGGCAAACTGTCTGATCTTTTCTGAGCTCGAATCGCGATACCATCGTTTGAGCATTTGGCAGAGTCCTTCAAAGGCTAAATGATAGGACCCTTCAAACCATACATTTTCAGTGGGAGCCGGATAACTATCATCACCACCAAATAAAATGGTGTCCAAAACTTTTTTAGGTATTTTTTTTATCGGTGTTGCAAAAGTAAATTTATGACGATCTGCAATTTGCTTGAGTTGTTTAAACAGATAATTTTCCCGAACTTCTCCTAAAGGGGCGATGCCACCTTCGTTAATTGTTTTAGATTCATCCGGAATGACTTTATCCATATCGATTGAATGGACTACGCCTAATCCTTTGCATTCCGGACAAGCTCCGTAGGGTGAATTAAAGGAAAATGTATTTGGAGAGGGTTCATCATAAGATAAACCAGATTCAACATCCATCAAGCGCTTACTGAAAGGGATGAGTTTATTTTCATCCTGAACTAAAATAAATAAAACATCCTGACCAATTTTTAAAGCAGTCTGCAAACTATAGGTTAGTCGCTCCGTTTTTTCCGGAACCACAGAAATGCGATCGATCAATACTTCTATATCGTGAATTTTAAACCGGTCAACTTGTAATCCTGGTACCAGTTCCTGCAGAACGCCGTCAATACGAACTTTATTAAACCCTTGTTTTCGAATTTGATCAAAGAGTTCTCTGTAATGTCCTTTGCGGGAGCGAACGAGTGGCGCTAAAATGCTGATTTGTTTGTGATGAAATTGTTGTTGAATTAATTCCAACATTTGTTCTTCTGTATATCGGAGCATTCTGTTTCCTGTCACATGCGAATAGGCATCTGCTGCCCGGGCATACAACAACCGAAACAAATCGTACACTTCTGTTATGGTTCCAACCGTTGAGCGGGGATTCCAGCCCGTTGTTTTTTGTTCGATAGATATAACCGGACTCAAACCATCAATTTTCTCTACCTGAGGACGTTCAATATTACCAATAAATTGTCGGGCATAATGAGAGAAGGTTTCCATATACCGGCGCTGACCTTCTGCGTAGATGGTATCAAATGCTAAAGAGGATTTCCCACTACCGGAAATTCCGGTAATAACGACCATTTGATTTCGGGGAATTTTTACAGAAACATCTTTTAAATTGTGTTCAGCTGCTCCCGTGATATCAATGTATTCCTGATCTTTATTAAAATCCATTTGGCAAAAGAGAATTGATCAAATTTAAGTTGTCCGTTTTATAATAAATCCATTGTGGACGCTTTCCATTCCAATTTTGGGATAATACTCCATTGCAGAGGGAGCTGCTAAAAGCAGGAGCATACATTGATCCCCAATTGCTTGTTTGGTAAGAGCAATTAATTTTTGCCCAATGCCTTTTGATTGATAGGATTTAGCTACCGCTAAATCGGACAGATAGCAACAAAATGAAAAATCTGTTAAAGCACGTGAAATTCCAATCAGTTTTCCATTCAGGCGAACGGTAATGACAAGATTAGAATGTTCATACATTTTCGAAATGCGTGGAAGATCTTCAACCGGACGATTCAATCCGGCATCCTGATATAATGAAATAATTTCTTCTACCCTGGGTTGATCCTGATCAGAATAAATGAATTCCATCAATGATTATCAAACAAATTTTTCCAGGAAATGCGCTCGCTAATGATTCCTTCAATTGCAGATATTGGAATCCGTTCCTGCTTCAAACTATCCCGTTCCCGGATGGTGACAGTCTCATTTTCCAAACTTTCAAAATCAACGGTAATACAATATGGAGTGCCGATTGCATCTTGCCGGCGATAGCGTCTGCCAATTGCATCTTTGTCATCATACTGACATAAAAAAGAAAATTTTAAAGAATCTACGATCTGTTTGGCTTTTTCGACCAATTCAGGTTTATTTTTTAATAAGGGCAAAACAGCACATTTTACGGGTGCAATGGCTGGATGTAATTTTAAAACAATCCGGCTTGATTGATCCCCTTCTGCATCTGGTACTGATTCCTCTGTATAAGCCTGGCTCAAAATAGCTAAAAACATTCGATCACAGCCTAATGAAGTTTCAACAACATAGGGTATGTAATTTTCATTAGACTCAGAATCAAAATACTGCAATTTTTTTCCAGACAATTCCTGATGATTTTTTAGGTCAAAATCAGTCCGGGAATGGATTCCTTCCAATTCTTTAAAACCAAATGGAAAATCAAATTGGATATCAACTGCCGCATTGGCATAATGAGCCAGATTTTCGTGATTGTGAAATTTTAATTTAGTTGCAGGTGTTCCCAAAGCTAAATGCCAGTTCATGCGTTTTGCTTTCCAGGATTCATACCATTTCATTTCGTCACCTGGTTTGACAAAAAATTGCATTTCCATTTGCTCAAATTCCCGCATGCGAAAGATGAATTGGCGAGCGACTATTTCATTTCTAAAGGCTTTCCCAATTTGAGCGATTCCAAACGGTATTTTCATCCGGTTGGATTTATGTACATTTAAAAAATTTACAAAAATACCTTGAGCAGTTTCAGGACGCAGATATAACTTCCCTTCTTCCCCTGCTATGTTTCCCAATTGGGTATTAAACATTAAGTTAAACTGTCTCACTTCGGTCCAGTTTCTGGATCCTGAATCCGGATCTGCAATTTCACAATCTTCGATCAGTTGTTTGAGTGCCGGCATATCATTGTCAGACATGGCCTGATTCAATCGATCATTGACTTGATCTCTTTTTGATTTAAGTTCAAGAATGCGGGGATTTGTTTCCCGGTAAAGTGTTTCATCAAATTGATCTCCAAAGCGTTTGAATGCTTTTTCAACTTCTTTATTGATTTTATCGTCCAGTTTATCCAGGAAATTTTCAATTAATTGATCTGCGCGATATCTTTTTTTGGAATCCTTATTATCTACTAAAGGATCATTAAAGGCATCGACGTGACCGGATGCTTTCCAGGTTTTAGGATGCATGAAAATGGCGGCATCAATTCCGACAATATTTTGATGCATTTGAACCATACTTTTCCACCAATAGGTTTTGATATTATTTTTTAATTCAACCCCATTCGGTGCATAATCATAAACAGCACTAAGCCCATCGTAAATTTCTGATGAGGGATAAATAAAACCGTATTCTTTACAATGAGAAACTAACTTTTTAAATAAATCGTCCACACAAAATGTTTAAATCTTAATAAATGGAATTGAATTTAGATATCAATATTGGCATAGACCGCATGTGTCTCAATAAATTCCCTGCGAGGGGGTACATCTTCGCCCATTAAAATGGAAAAATAATAACTGGCTTTTGAGGCATCTTCAATATCGACACGACTTAAAATACGTCGGGCAGGATCCATAGTCGTTTCCCAAAGTTGTTCGGCATTCATTTCACCCAAACCTTTGTAACGTTGAATGTGCACACTATCTTCTTTACCTTTTCCTAATTCCTCAACAATGGATAATCGTTCTTTTTCATTCCAGGCATATTTTGCTTCTTTACCTTTTTTTACCAGATAAAGAGGTGGGCGGGCAATATAGAGATGCCCATTTTGAATGAGTTCCACCATATACCGATAGAAGAAGGTTAAAATTAAAGTAGTAATATGCGATCCATCTACATCCGCATCGCACATAATCACCACCTTGTGATAGCGGAGTTTATCAATATTTAATTTCCGTTGCCCATCTTCATCCTCAATGATATGTACACCCAATGCGGTAAAGATATTTTTGATTTCTTCGTTTTCATAGATCTTGTATTCCAGGGCTTTTTCAACATTTAAAATTTTACCCCGTAAAGGAAGAATAGCCTGATAATGTCTATTACGACCTTGTTTCGCTGTGCCACCCGCACTATCCCCTTCGACTAAATACAATTCCGATTCGGCAGCCGAACGCGATGAACAATCTGCTAATTTTCCCGGCAATCCCCCTCCTGTTAAAACATTTTTCCGTTGCACCATTTCCCGTGCTTTTCGAGCCGCATGGCGGGCCGTTGCTGCAAGAATGACCTTGTCGATAATTCTTCGGGATTCTTTAGGATTTTGTTCCAGGAAAGCCATTAAAGCATCCCCTACAATTCTGGAAACCACACCGACCACTTCTGAATTACCTAACTCGCCTTTGGTTTGTCCTTTAAATTGTGGTTCAGGTACTTTTACTGAAACAATTGCGGTCAAACCTTCCCGAAAGTCCTCCCCGCTAATTTCCATTTTGAGTTTGCTAAAAAAGCCATTTTGATCACCATACTGTTTAAAGACTCTGGCAAGTGCTCTGCGATAACCACTTAAATGGGTACCGCCCTCGCGGGTATAAATATTATTGACGTAAGACAACACGTTTTCTTGAAATCCGGTGTTGTATTGCATGGCAATTTCCACTTCGATATTATCCTCTTTGCCAGTAACAAAAATGGGATTTTCAGTTAATGGCGTGCGGCCCTGATCTAAAAACTGAACAAATTCTTTCAAGCCACCTTCTGAATAAAATTTCTCTTCACGTTGTTGGCCTGTGCGCTCGTCTTTAAGATAAATGGTCAAGCCGTTATTAAGAAAAGATAATTCTCTGATGCGCTGTGCCAGCGTATCAAAACTATAAATAAGCGTTTCAAAAATTTCGTGATCCGGCTTAAAAATAACCGTTGTACCTCTTGAAGCGGTTTCGCCAATTTCACGAACATTTTCTTTTGGTTTGCCGCGTTCGTATTCCTGCATATACGTTTTACCTTCCCGATTCACTTCAACCCGGAGATATTCTGAAAGGGCATTGACGCAGGAAACCCCTACACCGTGTAATCCACCTGAAACTTTATAGGAATCTTTATCAAATTTTCCACCCGCATGAAGCACTGTCATAACGACTTCAAGGGCTGATTTTTGCAACTTTTCATGCATATCAACAGGAATCCCACGGCCGTTATCTTCAACCCGAATGGAGTTATCTGCTAAAATACTGACTAAGATATGGGTACAATGTCCAGCTAAGTGTTCGTCTATGGAATTGTCAATAACTTCCCAAACTAAATGGTGTAATCCTTTAACATCGGTACTTCCGATATACATTCCGGGACGTCTCCGGACAGCTTCTAATCCTTCTAATGCCTGAATACTCGATGCACTATAATCACTCCCTTTTTGCGTCATAAAATTTTATTGAAAATGGACTGCAAAGATAGCGATTTAAAGCCACATTTTTTGGCTTTTAAATGCATTAAATTAGCCGAAAATTCGAGCTTTTTCGGCTTACATTAACGAAGTATAGGATCGGGGAAAATTACTTTAAAAATGACTTCAATTTGCTCTCTAATTCATATTCATCACCCGGGGTATAACCATTGTGGGTATACAAGATCGTTCCACTGGCATCCACCACAAAGGTTTGCGGGATCGACTGGAAATTAAGCGAACGAAGCATATCTTTATTGGCATCCGATAAAATAGTATAATCCCAATCTTTTTGACTTACCAAAGGTTTAACTTTATTAAGAGCCTGTGCATCATCAATGGTAACAGCTACCATTTCAATTCCTAATTTTTGCCATTCAGGATAGAGGGGTTTAATGGCATCCAATTCTTTTTTACAGGGAGAGCACCAGGTTGCCCAAAAGCTGATGACGGTTAATTTATTTTTAGCAAAACTGGCGTTTAGATTTACAGATTTACCATCAAGAGATTTCAGATTGGCTGCAGGAAATTTTTTATCACCAATCGTAAAAGATAAAAGGGCGAAACTTAAGAGGAGTGCAAAGCTGGAAAAGGTTTTCATTTGATTAATTGTTTTTTGATCCGGTAAAATTCTTTAAAATATTCCGTTACTTTATCCCAGCTTAAATGATTTAACGAATGTTTAACCAGACTGTAAAATGCTTCACGATAGCTTGTATTTTATTGAAAATCAGCTATATATATTCTCAAGAGACGCTCATTTTGGGGGGAGGATTTCAAACAAATGCGAATTTATTTTTAAGAGATAGCCAGATTGGAGCCTTTAATATTCCACAATATGATTACCAATTGTTTGGTTCAGAAACCTGGTTAGATCTTTCGGCCTCCTATCAGGGATTTACAGGGGGCATCCGCTTTGATGCATTCAATAATTCAAATTTATTAAATCCTGTAGGTTCTTATACAGATTATGGAATTGGAAAGTGGTTTATTCAAAAAGAAACAGATCAGTTTGAAATTGCCGCTGGTTACCTCTACGACCAAATTGGAAGCGGAATTATTTATCGGGCTTATGAAGAACGTGCCCAATTAATCGATAATGCACTCATAGGCGCTTCGGGAAAATATAAATGGAATCAAAATTGGTCTGTTCGCGGATTTGTAGGAAAACAGAAAAATCTGTTCGAATCGTACAACGCCATTTTAAAAGGAATCGCTGTTTCTGGTTTTTATAAAGCAACCGATAGCAGCAGTTGGAGTATCGCACCAGGCTTTGGTTTTGTGAATCGTACATTTGGAGCTACCGTGGTCAATCAACTGACGGGTATATTATCAAACTATCATCCTGTGGATCAATTTCAACCTTATTACAATAGCAATGCGATCAGTGTTTTTAATAATTTAAATTGGAATAATTTTAGTTGGTATCTTGAAACAGCTTATAAACCAAAGGATATTTTTGAAGACGATAAAGCGATTAAACGAGATCCGATCGATACTATCACAACTACCACAACTGGAAAATTAGTTTCACAATCCGGATCCGTTTTTTATAACAGCTTTTCCTATTCGGCGCACAAATTGGGAATTACCTTAGAGTTTAAACGTACAGATGGATTTTTATACCGGACAGAACCATTATTAAGTACGAATGATGGTTTGATAGGCTTTATCCCTCCAATGGCCAAAATCAATACGTTTCGATTAACGTCTTTTTATTATCCTGCCACCCAGTTTCTTGATGAGATGGCCTTTCAAGTTGATTTAAAATACGGTTTAGGGAGTCACTGGAATCTTTCGCTCAATTATTCTGATATCCGGGATAAAAATTTTGACAAACAATATTATAAAGAAATTTATGCTGAGGCAATTTACAAACATGATCAGACCTGGCAAGTAACAGGTGGTTTGCAACATCAGTTTTTTAATTTGGATTTATATTATCAAAAAGTCGGTGAAGCAAATGTAGAAACCATTACACCGTTTGCTGAGTTTCTCTATAAGTTTAGCCGCAAATCTTCCTTGCGAATTGAATCACAATACATGAACAGCGATCATGACACGGGTTCCTGGATATTTGGTTTAGCCGAACTTGGCATTGCTCCGCATTTCCTCTTTGAATTATCTGATATGTACAATATCAAACCAACTAAAGGAAGAGATGATTTACATTATATTTCAGGAGGCATAGCTTACACAAAAGGTGTCAATCGCTTTGGCTTGCGATATGTAAAACAACGTGAAGGGATTATTTGCTCCGGTGGGATCTGCCGTTTAGAACCCGCATTCAGTGGCCTCCGACTAAGTATAACCAGCACGTTTTAATTTTATAAATACCAGATAGCAACACCATCCGTTTAATAATAGATTTAATTAGTTAAAAAAATGAAACAGAGTATGAGATTGAGTCACCAAACGCTAAAACTGATGAATAGAGGGATCATTGGAATCATCCTATTCAGTATTCTTAGTTCCTGTTCTGATTGGGAAGTCAGCATTCCACTGAATAAAAATAATCCCAATCCAGAAAAATCGAAACGGGTGGTTGTAGTAGAAGAATTTACAGGTGCTTCCTGTGTTAATTGTCCAAAGGGCATTTCTCAAACCAGCGCAATCAAAGCTGCCTATCCGGAAAATGTAATCGTCATTGCAGTTCATTCAAATTTTTTAGGGGCTCCTGCTACAAAAGGCGAACCTGATTTAAGGACACCGGATGCGCAAGCCATTGAGGGGTTTTTAGGCAGCTGGTTTTCAAAACCGGAAGCTGCCATTAATCGGAAGTATGATCCACTGAATCAAACCTATAGATATGGTTCTCCGGAAAGCTGGAGAGGAATTGTTGAAGAAGAACTTAAGTTGGATCCTAAATTCGATTTACAAATTACTAAAACCTATGATGAGAATTCCCGCTTATTAAAACTGAAGATGACGGTAAAAGCTCTGGAAGCGATGAATCAAGCCATCCATTTGCATTGTGGAATTACAGAATCTGAAATTGTTGCTGATCAGTTAGACAATACTGGAAAATTGGTAGACTTTGTACACAGTCATGCTTTGCGGAAAATGTTGTCGGCTATCCCCGGCGATAAAATTGCCGATGCAGTCAGCTTGAATCAGCTCATTGAAAAAGAGTACAGTTTTACCCTTCCTCAAGATACTGTTTTATGGAATCCTGCTCATTGTGAGGTCTTTGCCTATCTTTCCTTAAATGAAGTGGATAAATACATTTTACAAGGGGCAGAAACGAAGATAAAATAATTCATTTTTAGAACCTTGCCTTATTTATTGATTTCTTCTAGTAGTTTAGATTAATAAAACTTTTTACCCGAATAACCCGTTAACACACTATGCGATCTGTATTATATGCTTTGCTGTTGTGTTCCAGTTTCCTGCAAGCTCAGGATCCACGGCTGGCACAACAATATTACAACGATGGGGAATATGAAAAAGCAGCGAGCCTTTACCAATCTATGTTTCAGAAAAACCCCGGAAATGAAAGCTATTTCAACCGCTACTTAGATTGTCTCACCTTATTAAAAAGATTTGATGAATGTGAACAGATCATACGCAGTGAAATTCATAAAAGACCTAAGGAGGTCAGTTTGTATGCCAGTTATGGAAACTTACTCATTAATTTAAATCAACCGGAAAAAGCGGAAAAGCAATTTAAAGAAGCCATCGACAAGTTAGGTCCAGATGTTGCTGTAGTCCATCGGCTGGCTAATGTGTTTATTCAAATGACCCGTTACGACCTGGCTATTGAAGCCTATGAAAAGGGGGAGAAATTATTAAAACCTCAGGCCTATTTTACCTATAATCTGGCCGACCTTTATCGAAGGAAGGGAGATTTGGAAACCATGATCCGATACCTCCTGGAGGGGATAGAAAATAAAACAGTTCAGATTATAAGTGTTCAAAGTTTATTAATTGCCTATTTAAGTCCGGAACACTATTCCATACTAACTAGCCAGCTCTATCAGCGACTGGAGAAGAATCCGGAAGGGATAGCAGAAGCGGATTTATTGCAATGGGCCCTTACCCAAATGAAAGATTATACAGGCGCCTTAAGACAAGCAAAAGCTTTGGATCGAAAACTAAAAGAAAATGGGACACGAGTTTATAGTTTGGCCATGGCAGCTTTTGCAGACAATGATTTGAGGACGGCTATTGATGCATTTAATTACATCAAGGAATTGGGTCCTGCGGGATCTTATTATCATGAAGCCTACAGACAATTATTAAATTCCAGACGACGTCTGATCGTAGAACGAAACGATTATAAATCTCAGGATTTAATTTCATTAGAATCAGATTACCAGAATTATAAAAATGAAATGGGCAGCAACTATTTATCAGCTTCCCTATTAATTGAGTTTGCTGAATTGGAAGCTCGTTATTTAAATAATCTGAATAAAGCAATCCAAATATTAACTGAATTAATTAGTAGCAATTTTGTTGAGGTGCATCTAAAGGCCAAAGCTAAATTAGACCTTGCAGATTATTATTTGATTCAAGGTGAACGCTGGGAGGCTACCTTATTGTATTCTCAAGTTGATAAAGACTTTAAGGAAGATGAACTGGGCGAAATGGCTCGCTTTCGGAATGCAAGACTGTCTTATTTTGCAGGAGATTTTAGTTGGGCACAAGAGCAGTTTGATATTTTAAAACGAGCTACCAGTAAATTAATTTCCAACGACGCAATAGACTTATCCGTATTTATTCAGGATAATTTGAATCAGGATACCACCGGAGAGTCTCTGATGATTTATTCCCAGGCTGAATTAAAAGTTTTTCAAAATCAATTTGATTCGGCACTTTTTAAATTAAAACTCATTCCATTTACCGATCCTGACTCAAAATTTTTGGAAGACGATGTTTGGTATTTGGAAGCTAAAATATATAACCAAATAAAGAAAACGGATCTGGCCATTCAACGTTATGAGCAAATACTGGAGAAACATAAAGAAGAAATTCGGGCAGACAATGCACTTTTTGAATTGGCAAAGATTTATGACTACCAATTAAATAATAAGGAAAAAGCTAAAGAGTTATATGAAAAACTATTTATTGACTTTAGTAATTCCGTCTTAGCAGTAGAAGCCAGAAAGCGATATCGTATCTTGCGAGGGGATAAAATTCAATAATATTTTAAAATTTGAATGTTAGTCCAAACTACTAAATGAATTTAGTTCTCCGAAGGATATTAAAATCTTGACTAACTAAGCTAAGAGGAGCTTTAGAAAATATTACCGTCCTTTAAAAATCGAACCTAATAATTTGCCAAATAATCCACCGGCTTGAGGAGCTTGTTGAGAATTGGAAGCTGGCTGATTACCGGATAACACACCTCCTAAAACGGTGCCGATTAAATCTCCAAATCCGCCGCTCTGTGCAGATTGAGCAGAACCCATTAAAATTTGAGCCAAATCAAATAAGCCACCACCGCTGGATGGTTGACTTGCATTTGAATTTCGTAATTTACCGATAAGTCCCATAACAATTGGAGCCAGAATCGGCATTAATTTCATAATCTGACCCATGTTTAAACCGGAGGCCTGACTTACATGTTGAGCCACCTGATCTTGTTTGTCTCCTAAGATATGTCCCAGGATTCCTAAACCATTGGTAGCGGGCGAACTTGCTTGTGCCATTCCACCAACCATTCCCACGATATCATCTAAAATTGAACCATCATGATCGCGATCTAATGCGGCATTTAAAGCAGATAATCCTGAAGGAGAAGCTGCATTATTTGCTAATCCTCCAACGAGTGAGGCAAAAATTCCTTGCGTTGCTGTTGCAGTCTGCTCTTCTGTTGCACCAATTTGTTGGCTTATTTGACTGATAACATTGCTATTTAATTGACTCTGAAGTAATTGCATTAAATCCATCGTACGAAAATTAGATTGTGTAATTAACTGTCTATAACACAAAAAAGCTGATTAGGTTCAAATTATAGTGCTAAATAAGAGTCTAAATTCTAAAAATAGGGAGTTCAATCAGGAGTGCAGAATACGAATCGAATTTAGTATCGATTTTAAGATAAATTATTTGCGTATCATTTTGTTGCCTGGTTTAGCTGCTTACAAATCTGAAAACCAGCATTTCAAAATAGAGCTTATCAAAATTCTTCATGGGTGATGGATTAAAAATTCAAATTTTTCCAGTATACTTGTTGTATGAATTACTATTGGATTCTTTGGAGTTTTGATGCCATTATTGCCTTAGTGGTTGTTTACTTTTTTGTTCTTGGAATTGCTGATGGAACAGTAAGTTCGTTTAATATGACTCTTTGGTTGGGAATTTTATTTGCACTTGTTGTTATTCTGGGTGGAAGTCTTTTATTAAAGAACTACGGTTATCTCGCTTGGGCCAAAACAATTTTGTACCTCTTAGCCGTTCCTGGAATCATTTATTTATTATTTATCTTATTCATGATTATTGGAAAACCCAGAATGAATTAGTCTTATTTTTAGTTCCAGGAATCTTATTCTTTAAAATCAATCAATCTATTTCTTGTTTTCGTTTCATCAAAATGAAAACTTCATTCCCATTTCGCTGTGGAATGCTATTGTAACAGTTATTCAGGATCTGGATTTCAAAGGACCTGGAAAAAAGCAATTGATATTCTTCAACATGGCCACCAAATGGGGGGCCTTCTTTTTCGAAATCAATATTAAATAAAACGCCCATTAATTTTCCACCCGGTTTTAGGAGTTTTCTACATTGCAACAGGTAATCTGTTCGCAAAGCGGGGTCTATTGCACAAAAAAATGTTTGTTCAATGATCAGATCGTATTGCCCTTCTAATTTAAAGAAATCGCCGCAAATTACCTGGAT
>CAYMGR010000007.1:0-7332 GCA_964389985.1 uncultured Saprospiraceae bacterium | reverse complement strand
TGCCAATACGATTGATCTAATTTTATCATAAGATTGATTTTTTGAGAAACAATATTACGAAGCGTTTAATAATCCAGTAGTTTTACACGATCAATATCTTGTTATATCTAAGAAAATGGTTCCAGTCAATTATATCACTCCGGAAGAAGCCGTACAAATCATTCAATCCAGACAAAGGGTTTATTTGCATGGTAGCGCAGCAACTCCAATCTGTCTGATTAATGAATTGATTAGACAAAAAAACCGTCTGGAGCAAGTTGAATTAATTAGTATTTCTTTAAGAGATGTCGATTTGAATGCTCCTGATTTGGAAGGACATTTTTATATCAATTCGCTATTTGTTTCTGAAAGCAATCGCGCCGCAGTCAATAGCAACCGGGGCGATTATGTGCCGGTTTTTTTAAGTGAAATATCCCAATTGTTTACCAAAAATATTTTGCCGATTGATGTTGCTATTTTGCATGTATCTCCTCCCGACAAACATGGATATTGTTCACTGGGCCCATCCGTTGATATTGCCTGGTCAGCTGTTCAACATGCCAAGAAACGAATCGCTCAGGTAAATCCAAATATTCCTCGTGTGCATGGGGACGCCTTTGTTTCTATTAATTGTTTTGAGGCAGTTGTTTGGACAGAAGACGCACTTCCAGAAATTCGATATGATCTCAGCGCTAGCAAAACAGATTTTAAAATTGGAAAGCTGGTCGCGGATATGGTAGAAAACGGATCAACTCTTCAATTGGGAATCGGCAATATACCGAATGCTGTTTTACAAAATCTGACTGACCATAAAGATTTGGGCCTCCATACAGAAATGTTTTCTGATGGAGCCATACCATTAATTAAAAGTGGAGTCATAAATAATCGGATGAAAAAAGTTGTACCGGGATATTGTGTGACTTCTTTTTTATTAGGAACGCGAGCGCTCTATGATTTTGCCGATGATAACCCAATTATCAAAGCGTTGGATATCAGTTATGTAAATGATCCCTATATTCTTTCTCAAAATCCTAAAGTAGTGGCCATTAATAGTGCAATAGAGGTGGATATTACCGGGCAGGTTTGTTCGGATTCAATTGGAACTATGCAGTATTCAGGAATTGGAGGACAAATGGATTTTATTCGGGGCGCATCCCTTTCGGAGGGAGGCAAACCAATTATCGCTTTACCTTCCGTAACATCAAAAGGCATTTCTAGAATTGTTCCTGTATTGAAATCAGGAGCCGGTGTTGTTACGACAAGAGGTCATATCCATTGGGTGGTCACCGAATTTGGTGCAGTCAATTTATTTGGAATGAATATGGAGCAACGCGCAAAAGCTCTTATAAATATTGCCCATCCGGACCATAAAGAGGGCCTTAATAAATATGCCTATGAGCGATTTGGAACGCATTCATAATTTAAATTATTAAGAATAGTTTGTAAGAATTCCAATTGGCATCATTATAAAATTAAGAAAACTTATATCTATATTTTAATAAAGATGCTATTGAAGGAGCTTTGATCTTTTCCTACTACTTTTAAAAAATAGCTACCGGATTGAAGCCCGGAGACATCCACTTTGATGTTAGAGTCTTGCTCATTTTGGAAAGATTTTAATTCTTGACCCCATACATCATAAATCAAAATTTTATAAACGTTTCCTGTATAAGTGGGATCCAATTCGATCTGTAATGTATGATAAACCGGATGTGGACTTATTTTTAGATTTGCCTGATCTTTCGCAAAAATCAGTGGCTTCGTTTGGGTCAATAGACTGTCTTCAAAAATCCAAACTTTCCCATCACGAGTGGCCATAAAGACCTTATTTCCATCAACAGCCAGTGAACCTTGTGAGGTACCATCGTTCTGACCGGTAATGCCATCGTTAAACAATTTCCAATGGATTCCATCAAAAGAAGTATAAATACCGATTTGCGTAGCTCCCGTTGAGGACCCTGAATGATAAAAAATTTGACCATTTAAAGTTGTAACGATTTTAGAAACTTGTTGGCCGGTTTGAACTAAATAATCTGGTAAACCGATTAATTCTTTAACCGAGTTGTTTGAAAGATCTGCAAATCCCATTTTATTTTTCCATCCAATCGACCACATATTTACACCGGACCAAATAAGTGCATTTTCTTTGGTAAAACCAATTCCTGCTGCATTTCCACTTATTGAAAGCGGATAGAAAATACTGGTAGTATCTTTTTGGGTAGGATCACTTGATTTGCATGCATTCAAATCGGCCGGATGCCAGGTTTTTCCTTCATCATCCGAATAGATCACTCCAGCCGTTTCAGTACCTGCATACACTCTGCCCTTTCGATCAATCGCAAGAGTAAAAATGGCCCCATCAGAACCTGATCCATTTAAAGCGCTTGGATAATAACAGGGATAATTTGAACTAATCGATTTACTTTCATCTAAAACTTCGTAACTCAGTCCATCATCTGTCGATTTGTAAATATAGGCCCAACGCGTTCCAACATAGATGGTTCCATTTGAAGCGGTAGCTATGCAATGTCCACCGAGTGTCGGAACAATTGGAGATTTTGCAGTATCCCAAAGATTGCTCTGATGATTAAATTTAAAAAGCCAAGGTTGACTGAGATCTGTACGATAAATGCCAACAATAGCTTCGCTGTTTTTATTATATCCCAGCGCGACAATGTTATTTTGAATACTGGAAGGTCTGGGGATTTTAGGCAATGGGGTGAATTGGCCATTTACAGATTGTGTATTTGCTTTAAGAACCAATCCTAAATTAGTGCCCGCACCTAACAGGCTGTAAAAAATATCATGATTTGGAGCAACTACCATTCTCGGATAAACCCCTGTCGGCAATCCTTCAGCCCACAACCTCCAGGATGGATTTTGAGCTTTGGACAGCTCAAAACAACTCATCATGAGCAGGGTACAGTTTATTAGGATTCGTTTCATTTTTTGTTTTTTAATTTTAAATAACGATCATTTAAATTCCGTTATGAAAATAATTTCTTGGAAATCTAAAGTTAAACTTTCAGGACTTTTAGTGTTAGGGATTCGCGCTTAGAAACAAATTTAAAAAAGTATAATCTGGCTTTTAATTCTTGGAGTTCTAATCGTGTTGTCCCTTCAGATAAATCGATGCTCTTTAAGAATTCACCTTGAATAGTAAAAATCAGAAGTTTCAATTTTGAAGGTGTATGAATGTGGATGCTCTGTTTAAATGGATTTGGATAAACACTTATTAAATCAAATTCATGATCTTCATAAGCAGTGCTTAAAGTATCCCGAAAAGGTGGTTTTCGTTCCGGTTTAAGTTTCCAACCTGTATTTATGCAACATCCGGAATAGGCACCGCAGTATGTCCAATCAAATAAATCATTATTAAAATCCCGATCATAATTACTTAAGGTATTAAACAAGCTATCAGGGGTTCTTGGTATTTTTAGTTTTGATGCCTGAGGGTAAAGATCTTCATTCCAATTTTTAGTGCTTGAAACAATATAGGAATTGATATCCGTATAAGTCCCGGTGATATTATGAAGGCTATCTTTTATATTCGTAATAGGAAATGAACAGAAAACGGCGTTTGCATAACAAAGTTGTTTATAATTTGGGTCATAATCAAATATGCGTATTCCACCCTGACTGTTGGCGCACCAAATTGTATTGTGAAATATTTTTATGTCTTTAGGTTTGATTTGATTTTGGGTTGTGATATAAATCGCCCGAAATCCTAAGGGATCTGAATGATTTATAAACAAATTATTGTATAACATAATATTCCCGGTTCCTTGAAAAAGGGCTTCAACCGGATTTTGATAAAAGAGATTACCATAGATTTCATAATAATCATGTTCTCCCCAGCCTGTAGCCGGAAAACCTCCTACCAAGACATTTGGGCGAGCATTGACACCTGTGGAAAAATCCTTTTCTTTACTGAAAACATTGTGGCGAATTATAGTTTTACCCTGCACTTTAAGTCCATCAAAAGAATCTCGGCTTCCGGTAAATTGGTGTTTAATTTGAAGATTGTATCCTTTGGTATTTGCGATATAATTATTTTCAATAATTCCATTTACGAAGGCTTGATCTCCATTTGAATTTCCCAAATACATCCCTGTTCCACCTCCAATTATCAAGTTATTTCTAATGATCCAATTCCAGGCTGGACATTTTGTGCTGATCCCAACAACTTGTTGGTCTACAGAATGATTCAAAATCAATAAATTTTCTATGGTAATGTGGTGCGCAAAGTTGCCGATTGTGCCTTCTGCTTTAATGCCATCCACTTCAACTCCATTTCCGTTAATCGAAAAATCTTTTAAGATCAGATAAGAGCATTTACTGATACTGACCGTATTGCAGCAGGCTTGTGCGAAAAATTGACTACTGAAATCTGTACCTTCTATGACGATAGCCTGTTGTTCCGTTCCATTTAAATTATTGAGTTTTAAATTATTTAAATAATTCCCGGGTTCCAAATGCAAGGTATCACCTGGTATTAAACCATTAATAAAATTTAAATAATTGAGGGGGTTGGCGGTATAGAATTTGGCTTGTGCATTCCAGGGCATATGGAATGTGACGAAACTAAATACTATAAATTTAAATAATTTTTGAACTGCCATGGATAGGTAAATTTAATAAATCTTTGAGAGGAAGTATAAATAGCTTGGAATAGTATTAAATTATTTTTCTAATTTGCCTGCTCAAATAGTCAATTACATGCTGCAACTGGATCCACAACTCAAAACTAGCCTTTTTTCTGCTTCTATTGTTGTTCTTTTTATAATAAGCTGGGAGTTCTTTCTTCGAAACCAGGGATTTACTCCAAGTTATGATGATGGGAAAGAATTTTTTGCACATGAAAAGCGGAAAATTTATCAGCCCATAGATCAAACAACCGTATTTATTGGATCATCCCGGATTAAATATGATTTGGATGCTCAAACCTGGTTGGAACAAACCGGCGAAATACCCGTGCAATTAGCCTGTGTTGGATCAACACCCATCCCCGTTTTGAATGAATTGGCTAATGATGAAAAATTTAAAGGGAAACTTGTTATCGATGTAACTGAAAAACTATTTTTTAATTTTGGTCCTAGTCCTTACAGACGACCGAATGAGGGCATTAAGTATTTTTCAGATGAAAGTTACGCTCAAAAAGCTTCCTATGCCATCGACTTTTTTCTGCAATCGCAATTTGTTTTTTTAGATAAAGAAAATTTTACACTGAATCCATTATTGCATGATGTCCCATTACCACCCCGGAAGAACGTATTTGTTTTACCCGTATTTCCTAGGGAGTTTGAACGGGTAAATGCATTTCGGCAATCCTATATGACGGATCGTTTTGCTGCAGATACCGCTGATGCTCGTAAAGTGCAGGAAATTTGGAAACTCTATGGTGAAATGGGCAAGAAAAAGCCAGCTCCAAGTGCGTATCAAATTGATTCATTATTAGGACATGTCAAACAATGTGTTGATAAAATGCGAAATAGAGGTGTACAGATCATTTTCACAAGGACACCTTCAACCGGAGATGAAATTGCAGTTGAAAAAATGGTCTTTTCCAGAGAAAAATATTGGCAAAGATTATTAGATACTTGTCAAATAAAGGGAATTTTCTTTTCAGATTATCCTGAATTGGCTAATTTAAATTGTCCGGAATATTCTCATTTGGATTTAGTTGGAGCAAAAATATTTACCAAAAAACTTTCAGCTCTTTTAAAGTCTGATTTTGGCTGGACGTTTAAGAAATAGTATTAAATTCATTCTCCTATCTCTTATCACCTATCACCTATCACCTATCACCTATCAACTATCAACTATCACCAAACAACTATCACCTATCAACTACCACCTATCAACTACCAACTATCAACTACCAACTATCACCTATCACCTATCTTCTATCACCTAATAACTCATTTCAATGGTCTTTAACTCACTCACTTTTATAGTATTTTTTATTTTATTGCTTATCCTTCATTATTTGCCATTTAACTGGAAAATAAAAAAGGTCAATTTATTGATTGCGAGTTATATTTTTTATGCAGCCTGGAATCCAGTTTTTATTTTATTATTATGGCTATCTACGGTGGTTGATTTTTTTGTTGGGCGAGCACTCTATCAACAGGAAAATCCGCTTAAGAAGAAAATGCTATTAGTGGTAAGCTTGATTGGAAACCTGGGGATGTTATGTTTTTTTAAGTACGGAGGATTTTTATTGGACAATTTTGTGCACATTGTAAATCTTATTGGATGGGATTTTCATCCTGCAAAGCCCAATATTATTTTACCTGCCGGTATATCTTTTTATACGTTTACAACCTTATGTTATACGATTGACATGTACCGCAAAGAAAGTCAGCCTGTAAAATCTTTGTTGGATTTTTCATTGTTTGTTACATTTTTTCCCCATTTAGTCGCTGGCCCAATTGTCCGTCCACCACAATTGGTCCCACAATTTGAACATCCGAAGGCAGCAAGCAGATCTCAGTTTTTAGATGGGCTATTTTTATTATGTCTGGGTTTGTTTATGAAGGTGGTTCTGGCAGATAGTTTTTTGGCACCAACAGCAAATGAGGTGTTTGATTCTAATAGCAGTTTAACTTTTTTAGATTCCTGGTTTGGTGTATTTGCTTTTTCCGGTCAAATCTTTTTTGATTTTGCTGGATACTCCACCTGTGCGATAGGCGTTGCAGCATGTTTGGGTTTTGTGTTGCCCCAGAATTTTAAATATCCGTATGCAGCAATAGGATTTTCTGATTTTTGGAAGCGTTGGCATATTACTTTATCTCAATGGTTGCGCGACTATTTATACATTCCATTAGGCGGAAATCAGCATGGTAAAATTAAAACAAACATTAATTTAATGTTGACAATGTTATTAGGTGGATTATGGCATGGAGCGAATTGGACGTTTGTGGTATGGGGAGGATTACATGGAACTTATTTAGTCATTGAGCGATATTTTATATCAAGACATCATACGCACAATGATTTACGGCATCAGATTGATGTTCAACAGCACACTCCTGGTTTTTTTTCGATAGATTTTATTAAGGCGCTTGCCACTTTTATGTTGGTCAATCTTACCTGGGTCTTTTTCCGGGAGCAGGAATTCAGTGGGGCATGGTTAATGCTACAATCAATGTTTGGATTTAGTCAGGAAGCAAAGGCATTAATCAATTCGCTTGATTTATTTAAAATTGGAACGATAACAATCCTTATGTTAGCCTTCCATTGGATATTTAGAAATACAGAGATTTTAGTCGAATTCAAAAAATGGCCCTGGTGGATATCAGGATTGGTTTGGGCTTTTTTAGTTATTATGATTCTGTTAAGCCAGGAAAG
>CAYMGR010000006.1:16682-29275 GCA_964389985.1 uncultured Saprospiraceae bacterium | reverse complement strand
GATGGAGCACATTATGAGAAAAGCCCATCTTATCATCTGATGATTCTCTATCACTGCCTGTTGGTGTATCAGGGAATAAACCAAAAGGGGCAGCCAAACGTCAATGGCAATTTATTGAAAAAACAGATCGCCAAAATGTTTTCCTGGGCAGATCAAATGAAATTGAGTCAAAAAAATTTTCCATTATTCAATGATTCCACTTATGGAATGAATCCCGATTATGAAAGCTTGCAAAACTGGGCGCAAGATTTGGGGATCAGTTGGGAGCAAATTGCCTTATCTGATAGTGGTTATCGAAAATTGGAAAATGATCATTACTGCATTCTAATTCAATCAGGGGCGATTCAACCAAACTACCAACCAGGACATTTGCATGCAGATTTATTGCATGTTGTGCTTTATTATAAAGGCCGTTCCATTTTTGTTGATCGGGGTATTTCGACATACGAAAACAACGAAACCCGAAGACTTGAACGCGCGACCCGATCACACAATACCGTCAGTTTTGATTTGGAAAATCAATCCCAGATATGGGGCGCATTCAGAATGGCAAAACGAGCTAAGGTACAAGAAATTTCTTTTACAAAAAATTCATTTGAAGCAAGAGTCATTTGGCACACAGGTCAACAACATGTGCGGAAAATTTTGTTGGATGAGAATGTCGTTTATATTGAAGATACTATTGTATCTTTGAATCAAGATTTAAAATCAACAATAGCCCATTTTCATTTGAATGCTGATTTACAAATCAAGTCAACCAGCCATTCATGTCAAATTCAGGAAAATAATTTGAATATTCTTTTTTCCGGAATGCAAAAGTTTGAATTGGTTTCTTATGAACAGGCGATCGATTTTAATTCAAAATTGGACAGTTTGAAACTTGAAGTTTATTTTAATCAATCTTTGGTAACAACGATAAGCCAATCACTTTGAAACACATTTTAATCCTAAGTTATTATTATGAGCCGGATCTGAGTGCAGGTTCTTTTAGAAATACGGCGCTTGTAAAAATGTTGTCTAAGTGTTTGACGGAAATGACTCATATCCATGTAATTTGTACCCATCCAAATCGGTATGCAGGCCATCAAAAGTCCGCTCCGGATTACGAAGAAATTGGTAATTTATACATCCATAGAATTCGGGTTCCGCAACACAACAATCAATTCTTGAAACAAATCATCTCTTTTTATTATTATCAAAAGGGTGTTTGGAAAATTGCTAAGAAGTTAAATTTTCACAATATTTATGTTTCTACTTCTAAATTGTTTACCGGTTATTTAGCCTACCGCCTTTCTAAAAGAACTCTGGCTCCCTATTATCTGGATATCCGGGATTTATTTTCTGAAAATTTGGGAGACATGATCCCATATTCTTTTATAGCAAAACCAATCAGCCGGTTCATTAGAAAATATTTTGAAATTCCAACCCTGATGAATGCAAAACAAATTAGCATCAATTCGGAAGGATTTAGAGCAAGTATCCCAAGTACTTATAGAGGAAAAGTTTGTTTTTTCCCTAATGGAATTGATGATTTGTTTTATGGTTGGACACAAGAGAAAGGTCTTTCCACCAAGCAGTTTACGGTGACCTATGCAGGAAATATAGGGGAAGCACAGGCATTGCATAAAATTATACCTCCCATTGCTGATTTTTTTAAACGGAGCCATATATTTCAGATTATAGGCGCTGGTTCTGCAAAACATAAACTGGTTGAAGAAATAAATCGTCTGGGTTTGCGAAATGTCATTCTCATTGATCCTGTTGAGCGAAGCAAATTGTTAGAATATTATAGTAATTCCCATTATTTATTTTTGCATTTAAATAATTATAAATCTCTTGAGAAAGTTTTACCTTCAAAATTATTTGAATATGGAGGAGGTGATGTTCCGATATTGGCAGGCGTGGCAGGCTATACCAAGCAGTTTATTGTCAATGAAATGAAAGACAATGTATTTATTTTTGAACCATGTAATTATGAAATGCTCCGCGATTATATGGAATTTCATCACTATGTCATTCAATTTCGTTTGGCTTTTATAAAGAAGTATAATCGTCAGAATATCAGTTTCGAAATGACTGAATCGCTACTAGAGGTTTTTTATGGCTACCACTAAGCTGAAATCTGTTGCCATTATTGCAAATTCATCCTGGAATGTAGTAAATTTTCGGAAAACCCTCATTCAATTCCTGAAAGATGAAGGCATTCAAATTTTTATATTCGCACCGGTTGATGAGTATACGGCTCGCATACAGCAAGATCCATCCATCCAATTTGTTCCGCTTAATTATTTAAAAGCTAAAACACTCAATCCAGTTTTTGATCTGCTTTTTTTCTTTGAGCTTTTGACTATTTTTCGTCGAATTAAAGTAGATCTGATTTTACCCCATACGATAAAACCTAATATTTATGCCAGCTTGGTTGCACGATTGATCCGGCTTCCTTGTGTTTCCAGTCTGACCGGATTGGGAAGTGTGTTTATAAAGAGTGGTTGGTTTTATAAAATGTTGCAGTCCTTTTATCAGTGGGCACTTTCAGGAAATAAATATATTTTATTTCACAACAAAGTGGATCAGATGGAATGGCTTGACCAGTCTGGATCGAATGAGACAAAGACAATGGTGATCCCAGGAAGTGGAATCGATACTCATTATTTTAAGCCAAGTCCTGAATTTACTACACAAGAACTTCCTGTATTTCTATTTTTAGGGAGGCTTCACCCTGAAAAGGGAATTTATGAATTTTTAGATGCCGCCCAAATGATGAATTCCAAAAAGGATGCTTGTAGTTTTTGGATTTCAGGTGAATATGAGCTTGATCACCGTGCATTATTAGAACGAATTCAAAACAGTCCATGGATTCGCTATCTTGGAATGCAGGCAGACGTAAGAAAGGTATTAGAGCAGGTTTCAGTAGTTGTACTTCCATCCTACCGGGAAGGCATGCCCCGGGCACTCATGGAAGCAATGGCAATGGGAAAACCTGTCATTGCATGCAATGTAGCTGGATGTAATGAATTAATCAGTCATCGGGTAGAGGGATTATTGGCAAGTCCTCAAAACGCTCAGTCGATTGTATCCTGTATGGAAGAACTCCTTCAATATTCCAATCAACAGCGGGCATTGATGGGGCTGGCAGGAAGACGAAAAGTTGAAACATATTTTTCTGAATCAAGGGTCACTCAAGCGTATAAAAAATTATTTGCAGCTTTAAATCAAACGCTTTGAATTTCTTTAAGTACAAAAAGAATTACCGGTATTACAGAAATCGCATCCAAATCATTTTGACTTATGTGAATGTAAGGGATCAACGTGTTTTGGATTTAGGTTGTGGAGAAATGATATTATGGCAAGCAGCCCGACACCTATTGAGAAACTATACGGGTATGGATGAGTTGGCGTATCAACAACATCCGGATTTTATTCAAGCTGATATTTGCAATGAATCCACCCTCCAGGATAAAAAGTTTGATTGTATTTTTTTGTTAGGTGTTTTAGATCATTTGGATTTCAGCACTAAACAAAAAGTTTTGTCCATTTACAAGTCTAAGTTTGAATCAGCATTCATTTTGAGTCAATACCATTCGGATGCTTGGTATTTTCGGCATTTAAAAGTTAAGAATCCAACCTTGGACCCGGCGCTCTATTTTGATCCAAATAAAATTAAATATATCTACCTGCTAAAATTACCCGGTTATTCATGGGTATTCAATTTAACGAATTTGCCAAACTTCTTACGGAATTTAAGTACAGAACGAATTGCAATTATTTCAGATCCTCAGAAATAAAATCAGAGACAATAAGTTGTAGGACATTTTGAGCTAACTCTAATTTGTCATTTGAAATCACATAATCAAAATATTTTGCGTATTCCAATTCCAATTCAGCTTTTTGCAACCTCCGTTCCAGACTGGAAGGGGTTTCGGTGCCCCGTAAAATTAATCGAGATCTTAAAACTTCTAAGCTGCTTGCTTTTACATAAATAGAAAGAATATTCTCTTTAAATCGGGATTCTAATAACTGCGCTCCTTTAACGTCAATATCAAATAAGGCTATTTTATTTTGGCTCCATATTTTTTCGACTTCCTTCAGTAAGGTTCCATAATATTGACCGGGATACACTTCCTGATATTCCAAAAAGGCGTTTTGCTGAATCGCAGTTTGAAATTCGTTGGCGGAATAAAAAAAGTAATTCACTCCATTCGTTTCATCTGCTCTGGGCAATCGGGTTGTTGCAGAGATTGAAAAGGCCAATTCTTGAAATTGTTGCAATAAATATTTTGCTAATGTCGTTTTTCCTGACCCCGAAGGAGCAGTAAGAATAATAATTTTTCCGGAGAGTTTGGAAATCATAATACATTCGACATTTGCTCTTTTATTTTTTCCAACTCATCTTTCATATTAACGACAAGTTTTTGGATGGGAGAAAATTGAGCTTTAGATCCCAGCGTATTTATTTCACGTCCAATTTCTTGGGTAATAAAATTGAGTTTCCTCGATTTTTGAGTACTGGTTTTGTTGATTTCCTCCAAAAAATAGTCACAATGTTGACGGAGTCTAACTTTTTCTTCAGTGATATCCAGTCGCTCCAGATAATAAAGGAGCTCCTGTTCAAATCGATTCATATCAATCGATTCGCCTTCAAAATTATTGCGAAGTGATTTTAAAAGTTTTTCTTTGAGTAAAACAAACCGTTTGGGATCTTCCTTTTCAACCGCATCCAGCTGGTCTAAAATACTTTTGATACGGAAAACCATGTCATTGGCAATAATGGTGCCCTCTATAGATCTGAAATCATTGAGTTTTTCGATCGCCTCATTCAGTAAATCCAATACAAATTGATATTCTTCATCTGAAATCAGCGTGTCTTGTGACATGATGACATTAGGAAATTTCATAATGGCATTCAAAAGATCAGAATGACTCAGATCAATTTGATCGGAAAGAGATTGTAATTGCTTATAAAAATTAAGAAATAGCTTCTTGTTTAAAGCAAATTCTTCATCACCCCCTTTTGAGTCTACCGAAATACTTAAATCCATTTTACCGCGAATCACCTGATCATTGAGTATTTTACGCAGATCCAGTTCGTGTTGACGGTAACTATTCGGAATTTTTAGCCTAAAATCGTTGACTTTCGAGTTTACACAACGAATTTCAATAATGATCTCCTTGCCTTGTAAATGGCCTTTCGAATTTCCAAACCCAGTCATTGACATCAGCATAACTAAAAATTGATGCTCAAAGGTAGCTATATATTTAAAAAAGGGCTGAATTGGCTCCTTTTTGGTCAAATTGTCATGCTATCTGATTGATATAGAAAAAGTTACAAAAAAAATTTATGAAAATAAACGGCATAAATGTTTTAAGAACCAAAAAAATTGCGAAATTTGCCACGCTCTTTGAGAGCCATTATTCATAACTGTCTAAATATCAAGCAAATGAGAAAAGCTGATCTGGTAGCGTTGATCTCTGAAAAATCAGGTGTTCCAAAGGTGGACGTATTAGTTTCACTAGAAATGTTCTTTAAAGAAGTAAAACAATCCTTAGCTCAGGGTGAAAATGTCTATATCAGAGGATTTGGATCTTTTGTGATTAAAAAGAGGGCTAAAAAGATAGGTCGCCACATTAAAAAGAATGTAGCTATTGAAATTCCGGAACATTTTATCCCGTCTTTTAAACCAGCTAAAATCTTCGTGGACCACGTTAAATTGGGTAAAGAACCTGAAGGCGGGGAATATGAAGAGGATGAAAATGACGATCAGTAAGAATGAATACGCCTCTTAAACTAGTTGCAGTTTTTTCAGTTCTATTGCTACTAGTTTATTTTGGATTCAGTACGGTCTCTCCTGAAATAAGGCAAGCCACTGAATTCAGATCGGGCAAACTCGATATAACTGGTTTTGAAAACATCGAACGGGATGTTTACCAAAAACTGAATGCCAATCAGAAAGCTGAATTGGAACAACTTAACAAATTGAAGAATCAAGCAACAGATGATGCTGAAAAAATCAATTATCTGAAACGTATTTCTGGATTTTGGTTTGGACTGGAAGCCTATTCATTAGCCGGTTCCTATGCCCAAAAAATAGCTGAAATCGAAAAATCAGACACCAGCTGGCAAATTGCAGGGACTAGTTTTCTGTATGCTTTGGATGGAAAAGATGATTTGAAAACAAAACAATTTTGCCAACAAGCAGCCATCCATTGTCTCGAACAAGCGATTTCTTTAAATCCGGAAGAACCGTCCTATCAACTTTACAAAGCTATGGCTTATGTAAAATTGCCGGGAGAGCAGCCGATGAAAGGAATTATGATGTTGCTGGATTTAGAAAAAAAGTTTCCCGATTTTGATCCACTTCAGTTTCAATTGACTGAATTGGCCATCCAAACCGGCCAATTTGAAAAAGCAAAAATCCGCTTGAATCGGATGTTAGATAAGAAACCGGAAGATGCGAAAGCCAATTGCCTTATGGTAACTGTGCTGGAGCAATTAAACCAATTAGAACAAATAAATAATTTTAAAAAATACTGTAAATAATAATAAATATGCCTTGCGGTAAAAAAAGAAAAAGACATAAAATCGCTACTCACAAACGGAAAAAGCGATTGAGAAAGAACAGGCACAAGAAGAAGAACAGGTAGATTTTTACGCTGCGGGACTTAGATATTTTCTTGAGAAAGAATTTATTGGATTCTGCGAATCCCATTCCCTAATTTTAAAAATTTACTCTTGTAAAATCTTTTGATTTTAGAGATTACCTGTTTTATCAACCCTTGAACCGAAAAATATTCTTTTGCTCGTTTTTAGTGTAGAAGAACAGATCATTTATAATAAAGTCTGTAGTCAACTAAACGATGAGCAATCAATATGGGATTTGAATAGACCTTTCTTCTCTTGTAATTCTCTAGGTTTCGCGTCATTTATAAAATGATGGAAAAAGAATTAATTATCTCCGCCCAACAGGGTTCGGTAGAGATTGCTCTCGTTGAAGACAAAAAACTAGTTGAGCTTCATAAACAGAAGTCCAATACCCAATATAATGTTGGGGATATATTTCTAGGTCAAATTAAGAAATTAATGCCTGGCTTAAATGCGGCATTTGTAGATATCGGTCATAAAAAAGAATCCTTTCTGCATTATACCGATATGGGCCCTCTCTTCAATTCAGTCGTTAGCTATACCACAGACTCTGTGGAGGGGAAGTATACAGCCAATCTTTTAGACTCGTTTGAAATCAAACCGGAGATTCCTAAAAATGGAAAAGTTGCTCAGATCACTGACAAGCGGACAAATCTATTGGTGCAAATTCTAAAAGAGCCGATTTCAACAAAGGGCCATCGACTTACTTGTGAAATTACGATTCCGGGTAGATTTTTAGTACTGACCCCCTTCAATAACTCTATTGCTATTTCTAAAAAAATAGCCAATGCTGACGAACGGAATCGCCTGTTCCATGTAGTAGAATCCATCCGTCCAAAAAATTTTGGCGTGGTGGTTCGAACCGCTGCCGAAGGGAAAAAAGTAGCTGAAATGCATGAAGAAATCAACATGCTGTGCGATAAATGGAAGACCCTTCATAACCAATTATACCACGCAAAGGCTCCGATGAAATTATTGAGTGAGCTGGATAAAGCCACGAGTATCATTCGCGATTTATTGAATACCAGTTTTACTAAAATCGTTGTCAATGATCGGGATATTTACGAAGGCATTAAAATGTATCTGGAAAACAACCTTCCGGAGAAATCCGATATCGTTCAATTGTATAAGGGAAGTAAACCTATTTTTGATCACTATGGTATCAAGCGCCAGATCAAAGCTGCATTCGGTACAACCGCTACCTTAAGCAGTGGAGCCTATATTGTCATCGAACATACGGAAGCGATGCATGTGATTGATGTCAATAGCGGTCCCAAATCCCAACGATTGGATCAGGAAACAGCCGCCATTCAAGTCAATCTGGAAGCTGCTGAGGAAATAGCCAGACAATTGCGCTTAAGAGATATTGGCGGTTTAATTATCATTGATTTCATTGATATGAAAAGCAATGAAAACAAGACCGAACTCTATAACGAAATGCGCAAATTTATGGAGCTGGACCGTTCGCAACATACCATATTGCCACTGAGTAAATTTGGTTTGATGCAAATTACCCGCCAACGGGAACGGCAAGAGTTAAAAATGGACACTTCCGAAACCTGCCCATCCTGTGGTGGAAGTGGAAAAGTAAATGCTTCCATCTTTGTGGTAGACACCATTGAAAAAGATTTAAACTTTATTTTAAGCACTCGGCCAACAAAGCATTTAGTGTTGGAAGTTCATCCCTATGTAGCCGCATTCCTAAAGCGAGGCTTTTGGAATTACAGAATGAAATGGTATTTTAAATATTATAAGAATATTAAGATTCATGAGAATCAGGACCTTCCAATGATTGCTTTTAAATTTTACGACGGTCCAGATGAAGAGATTCGTTTGAAAGGTTAATTTTAAATTCATACGAATCCTCCTCGTTCCGATTATATTTACAGTTCATTCTGTCTAAATGGCCGCCATACAATCTGTTTTGATTTGTCCGCAACATTGGGGTCTGGGCCATGTAACCCGAAGCATTCCGATCATTCGGTATTTTATTTCAAAAAACTATAAAGTAGTATTAGCTTGTTCAGGAGCTGGATCCGACTTATTGCGATTGGAATTTCCGGGATATCCTGTCTATGAATTACCCGATTACGGAATCCGATATCCATTTAAAAGTATGTATTTAAATATAGGATATCAAATGATTCAAATGCATTGGGCCATTATCAAGGAGCATTTTGTTTTGCGTAAAATTTGTAAGCAGGAATACATCGAATTAGTCGTTTCAGATGCTCGATTAGGAGCATTTCAATTTGGTATTCCATCGGTTATTATTGCACATCACCTTCATTTTTCATTGGGATTTAAATTAGCAGAATGGTGTAGTGATATCTGGATGAAATTTTTTTATGATCGATTTGATCAACTTTGGATTCCGGATGTGGATGGACCTCCCAATTTATCAGGAGATTTATCCCATTTATACCAAGGAAAGAACAAACATTTTATTGGTTTACTGAGCCGATTTAAAAAAATGGAGCTTGATAAAATGTATGATTTCATCCTGATGTTGTCTGGACCTGAACCCCAACGAAGTTATTTAGAAGCCATCTTATTGAATCAATTGACTACACTCAAATTTTCTAAAGCCGTATTGATTCGGGGTACCAATAAGGGTCCACTATTGAATAGAGAATTAGTGGATCAATTGCCTGCATTGGAAATCAGAGAGATGGTTAAGGGCGATGAATTGAATCAACTAATGTGTGCTTCTAAAATTGTAATTTGCAGATCCGGTTATTCCACTTTATTAGATTTATCGGTTATCCAGTCGAAGGCCATTTTGATACCAACACCTGGACAACCGGAGCAGGAATATTTATCGGAAGAACTTATGAAGCAGAAATTATATTATTCTGTCAAACAAGATTCCATTGACTTAGAGAAAGATCTGGAAGCTTCAAAAGACTTTAGTTGTGAATTGCATTTTCATGAAAAGCAATCCTTAGAAAGTCAATTAGATGCCTTGGTAGACCAATTGACTACTTAAGAATCTAAACGGGTTTATACTTATAAATGATCTGAGTTATTTGCTTTCGGAAACCATTTTATTATGATATCTTTATTGAATCGAAAAAACAGTTGACACATGAGTTTTAAAGAAGTTAAAGACAAAAATATTGCACTGGTTACTGGGGCAACCGGAGGATTAGGCACAGCTATGTGCCAGAAATTGATGGATGATGGTTTCTTTGTAGTAGCCAATTATCGAAATGAAGAAACGGCCCAACGATGGCATCAAAAAAATTTTGATCTGGGCTATGATTGTGCGATGGTAAAGGCCGATGTTACTTCTTTTGATGAGGTTGGTGAAATGATTCAATTGATTAAGGAAAAATATGGACCGGTGGCAGTATTAATCAATAATGCCGGAATAACCCGCGATACTCCAATTTGGAAAATGAGCCTGGCGCAATGGCAAGAAGTCATTAATACCAATTTGAACAGTGCATTTTATTGTGTGCGTCATGTAGTTGAAGACATGATTGCAAAATCGTATGGACGGATTATTAATATCTCTTCTGTCAATGGCCAACGGGGTCAATTTGGTCAAACCAATTATTCATCTGCCAAAGCCGGAATGCATGGATTTACAAAATCATTGGCTATGGAATTGGCCCGTAAGGGGATAACCGTAAATACCATTTCTCCAGGTTACATCGCGACCGATATGGTTATGGCTGTACGAGAAGAAGTGCGAAATAAAATTGTCGAGCAAATTCCAATGGGTCGTCTGGGAGGTACCGAAGAAATTGCGCATTTGGTTTCATTTTTGGCTTCTGAAAAATCAGCCTACATAACAGGTGCTAATTATGCGATCAATGGTGGACAACATGTTTATTGAAAGGTTCTGGAAAGCTGCTTGCAAATAAAATCCGTTTATTTCAATTCTTATAAATTTTTGCGTGCCCGGATCATTTCAGGGTAGCCTTGCTGGTGAAATAAAGCATTAACAGCTTCAACGATCCGCTGCTGTCGGGTCTGATTGGTTTTTGCACTCTCAATCCATTTGCTAAAGTAGTTTTGATGAGAACGCGTAAGTGATTTGAAGTAATTCAATGCCTGTGGTTCTGATTCCAAACATTCCATAAATTCAGCATGTAAGGTATAGCCCGATGGATCCAGTTGCATTTTAACATTTAAATATTCACCAGCTTTCTTTTGAAGAGCTTTACGGATTGAGGCATTTAATGCTAATATAAATTGACCTTCACCCATAGGTAAAAGACTTAAACCTTCAAATTCGAATTGGTCTAAACGACCTTTGACGCGATAGGATTTATGTACCCCTGGGTTTATTTTTTCGGAAATTGGATGCGGGATCACAATATAAGTCCAACCGGTTTTTTCACCTTGTTTTTTAAATTTTTCGATCAATGCTTTAAAAACCTGCATGGTTCAAGAATTTTATGGATGGAGCCAACGAATAAACACGGTATTCCTTTGATTGCAAAAATAGGCATGATCGTAGCAAACCATATACGATTGTTGATTTCTAAATTTTTTAATTTGGGTAAAATAGTTAAAATTGAAACCTTGTTCGAGTAATCGGTCTTTAGGAATTCGGATAGTAGGTAAACCGCATAAACTTTTCGAAAGAATTTTTCGATTTTTTAAAAGGATATGATTAATGGAGCGAACCGATTGAAGGATCGTAGAATAGTGCTTATTGTTAAAAGAACTTCGACAATAATCGTCACAAAATTTTTTGTCAGGTCTGCCCAATAGGGTGGCTCCACAGTGGAGACAGGATCTCGGTGTGTTCATAGTATTTATTTTAACAAATATAGGAATTCGTTTGAACTGGTGTAGCTTTTTTCGATTGTAATCGGTTATTGTCGGAAGTATCTGTTTAAATGAATCCGGAATTCCAAAATGCATTCCAAATTTGCATCCGGTACCACATCAATTATTATCAACTATTAAAACACCTAAAAAATGAACAACCTAAGAAACAGCGTTCGGCTGATTGGAAATTTGGGCTCTGCCCCGGAAATTAAATCCCTGGAAAAGGGTAACAAAGTAGCTCGCTTCTCCATTGCTACGAATGATTCCTATACCGATAAGGATGGAAAAAAAATTACAGATACCCAATGGCATAATATTGTAGCCTGGGGAAAAACAGCAGAAATTGTTGAAGAATATCTTACAAAAGGAAGTGAAATTGCCCTGGAAGGTAAATTAACTTCCAGATCCTATGAAGGTAAAGATGGCGAGAAAAAGTATTTTACTGAAATCGTTATGGCTGAAATGCTCATGCTTGGAAAAAAAGCAACTAGCTAATTCTCCATATTTTTGCAGCAGAGGAAACCTCTGGTTTATTCAAATGGTTTTGATGAATCAGGTATTTCAATACAGATTTTCTATTTAATTGGATATAAAATTCCGGAAATGAATTTAATTTCAAATGTGAAATTGATATAGCATTCTAAGGATTAATTTGCTTTCTTGGATTAATTTATTATCCAATAAAAAAACAATAGGATCACTTTTTATTTGTATTAGAAATATATATTTTATCCGCTTTGTCTGGAAATCAAGTATGTATTGAAAATTTTTGAAGATCTTGATTTTGTATTTAATATTCTGTCCAGGTAGGTTAGATAGCAAATCAGAGTCAATGGTTCATTCAAAATGAAAGGATGGGCAATTTAAATATTCATTTTTGTTGCCAAATTGAATTTAACAAAATAATACAAAGCGTAGCGAAGAAAACGATGAAAAAAATAATTGACTGAGCTACAATACCGTATTGTCAACTTACATTCAAAGAGTGTAAAGGAAATGTGCGAAGATTTGACTCAAATTGAATATTTAGATTTCCCTTAAATGTAAATCTTTATGCAAGTCGGTAAATTTTTAGGAAGCAAGCTAGTTAGCAGTTTAGCTAATTAGCTAACTAGCTGTGTAGAAGTCTAGCTATCAATCTTTTTAGTTATCAATCTTTTTAGTT
>CAYMGR010000006.1:0-16582 GCA_964389985.1 uncultured Saprospiraceae bacterium | reverse complement strand
ACTAGCTGTGTAGAAGTCTAGCTATCAATCTTTTTAGTTATCAATCTTTTTAGTTCTCAAGCTGTCAAGCTGTGAAGCAGTCTAGCAGTCTAGCTATCTAGCTAAATAACTATCTAGCTTGACAGCTAGATAGTATGCATGCTTACTTACTTAATTTATTTATTTATTCTTTTGAATGATAGATCTAATTTTTTGAAATGCAAATTATTCACTGAGTTTGGTCAATCTTAATTCAAAAGAATGGATACCCGAAATACTGGTATCCCGACTGAATTGCTCTAATGATAAATCGTAAGATCCAATACCAGGAAATTTAAATTTTGGCAAAAGTTCAATTTCTGTTTCGCATTTATCACACGAACAATTTCCGGTTGGTTTGCCACTTTGATCAAACAGCTCAAAGCTCAATATTTGTTCCTTGGTGGTTTGGTCTGGAAAACGGGTACTGCTCTTTACATATAAATTTTGATAGCTCAAATCTAAGGAGTGTTTTAGCTGTAAATTTAAATTGTACCAACTACTGGTATCCTCAATCTGCCAGTTGAATCGAATAATTTGAGAAGTATCCCAATTTGATTTGGGAATTAGAATTTCCTGTTGAAATTGATACTTGCATTTACAACTATCCAATACGATAAGTGGTAATATCATTAGTATCAATAAGGACAGCCTGATTGCGCAAACTATGAAACGTTTATTGTGATCCATCTTTGTGATCAGTTAACTGAAATACTCTTTCATGCGTTCGTAAAAACTTTTCTCGTCCTTTCCGGGATGAGGTCTGAAATTTGAATGGCTCCTGAGTTTTTCCAGGATTGATTTTTCTTCGGAAGTAAGTTCTTTAGGAGTCCAAATGGTAACATGAATGAGTTCGTCACCTTTTTCATAAGATTGGACAGAAGGGAGTCCCATGTCTTTGAGTCTGAAAATCTTGCCAGCCTGAGTACCAGGCGGAATCTTGATTTTTGCAGCACTTTGAAGCGTGGGCACTTCCATCTGACATCCCAAAGCCGCATCTGCAAAATTTAAATACAAATCATAATGGATATTCATACCCTCACGACTAAAATATTCATGAGGTTTTTGTTCGATGCTAATCAATAAGTCTCCAGCCGGTCCTCCTTTACTGCCCGCATTACCTTTACCCCTCAAGGATAATTGCATTCCATCTTCTACACCTCCCGGAATTTGGATGTCTATGGTTTCTTCACCAACTTCCATTCCGGATCCTCTGCAACTCGAGCAGGCTGCAGAAATAGTTTGTCCACTTCCATTACAGGTCGGACAAGCTGTTGTCGTTTGCATTTGACCCAAAAATGTGTTTTTTACCTGTCTCACATAACCCTGACCATTACAGGTACCACAGGTTTTAACAGATTTCGCATCTTTCGCTCCGGAACCATTGCAGGTTTTGCAGTGTATTTGCTTTTTGACTTTTATCTTTTTCGTAATGCCACTGGCAATCTCTTCCAAACTCATGCTCACCTTAATTCGCAAATTGCTTCCTTTGCTGCCTCCCTGCGATCTGCCTCCACCTCCGCTGCGACCTCCAAAAAAGGATTCAAAGGGCGAACCAGAATCTCCGAATATATCTCCAAAATGACTGAATATATCATCCATCGTCATACCCGATCCACCATTCCCTCCAAATCCGGCATTGGGGTCGACTCCTGCATGACCGTAACGATCATATCTCGCTTTTTTATCCGGGTCACTTAAAATTTCATAAGCCTCTGCGGCTTCCTTGAATTTATCCTCCGCCGATTTATCACCGGGGTTCCGGTCAGGGTGAAATTGCATAGCCACCTTTCGATAGGCCTTCTTAATTGCATCTGCATCCGCACCCTTACTGATACCTAATATTTCGTAAAAATCTCTCTTTGCCATTTATAAATTTGGTTTGGATAGGTCCCTTATTTGCAAACGACCACTTTTGCAAACCGAATAATCTTGTGATTTAATAAAAATCCTTTTTCCAGTGTATCAAATACTTTTCCTCGTTGCGTTTCATCTGCAACCGGAATCTCGGTAATCGCTTCGTGGAATTCTGGATCAAATACCTTACCATTCGATTCCATAACTTCCAATCCTTTTGATAAAAGTAAACCCAATAATTTCTGATGAACCAATCGCATACCTTCCGGAAAAATTTGTTCGTTAGCTTGCTCCTCAGCCAATTTGCGGGCCCGGTCAAAATCATCTAAAACAACCAACAAATCCTGAATTAACTCCTGGGAAGCATTGCGAATCGTTTCAATCTTTTCTTTAATCGTCCGTTTTTTGTAATTATCAAATTCTGCAAACAGTCTTAAATATTTGTCTTTCTGTTCTGCTAATTCTGCTTTCAACTGATCGGTCATATCAACTGGCTTCTCTTGAACAAGATTTTCTGAGGATTCAGGCTTTTCAGCCAACTCCGCATCAATTGGGATATTCTGCTCTTCTGTCATAATAATTTAAAGATTTACCGAAATTTATAGGGGTCAATTATATTGCCATTCGGTAAAATCAAGCCAATTTGTCAGTTTTTTAGGGTCTGAAAGGCCAAAAAATCATCTAATTCTTTAATGGTAGGATCTGCTAACATGATAATTTGATCGGGACCAATTAAAAATTTGGTAGGAATGGATCGGATTTTGTAAAGTTTAGCAATTTCACTGTCAAATAGATTGGTTTCTATTGCATGATGTGGCCAGACCAATCCATCCGATTGGATAGCCTTAAGAGCCGTATCAGAGTCTTTGTCAAATGCAATACTAAAAAATTGAATGCCGCTGGCTTTTTTAAAGGGTTTATCCTTGTATCGCTCATACATCATAACTAGAATGGGATTTTCCTGACGACAGGGAGCGCACCAGGATCCCCAAAAATCAAGTAAAACATATTGCCCTTTAAAGCTATCTAAATTTATCTTTTGATTTTGGAGATTGTTGATTTCAAAGGTTGGTGCCGGTTGCCCAAGTACCAACATTTTTTGAAAGAAAAAATAATAAACGAGGTATGAAAAAAAGACAAGTCCGGCAATTCCAATCAGGTATTTCATTATAAATTTTGAAACAGGCTGCAATAATAATTAATTTTGAGGCCCGGCTGAAATCCGTGGACAGAATTAAAAAAATTAATGAAAAGAATAATTACTCCAGGAAGTCTGCCAACAGCTGATTTGCATCAATTTATGTTAGGGGCTGTGGCACCCAGACCGATTGCCTTTGTAAGTACTGTTGATGAAGAAGGCCGCATTAACCTGGCACCCTATAGTTTTTTTAATGCATTTAGTAGCAATCCTCCCATCTTGGTATTCTCTTCCAACAGAAGGGTTGAAAACAATACTACTAAAGATACTTTACACAATATTATGACCACCCGGGAGTGTGTGGTAAATGTAGTATCTTATCCTATCGTGAGACAAATGATGGTGTGTTCTGTTGATTTTCCTAAAGAAATCAGTGAGTTTGAACAAACTGGATTAAATCCTTTACCTGCCACCCACGTTAAACCTCCTTTGGTTAAAGAATCTCCCGTTAACATGGAATGCAGAGTGACTGAAATTCTAACTTTAGGAGATCAGGGAGGGGCAGGACACCTCATTATCTGCAATGTGCTTTGCATGCATATTGATGAATCCGTTTTAGACGAAAATAACCGCATCGATCCTCATAAAATTGACTTGATGGGTCGAATGGGTCGAGCCTTTTATGTACGGGCTAGTGGAGCTGCTGTGATGAGCCTGCCACAGTCCCACAAACTTCCAGTCGTCGGCTATCCAAACTTACCTGAACACATTCGGAAAAGTAATTTTCTTACAGCCAATTTGATCGGAGCGCTTTCTGGCTTGAAAGAATTACCAACTCCTCAACAGGCAAGAGAACTTATTTCAAATTGGGATTCCGGTGCTTCCATATTGCAATTAAATTTGGAAGCAAAACATCAACTCGCACAAGTTTATTTTAATGAGAATGAAATTGAAAAAGCTGCAACTTTATTAATGAGTGTTTAGTTAATCATTATTCTTTTACTAATTTTAAGATATAATTGTAATTAAATCGATCTACAATTTTCAGGAAATATACACCTGAAGGGAGGTGTTGAATATTTGGAGAGTTAGACCAATTTTTACCCTTTAAAATGTCAACCCCATGTAAATTAAACAATTTCCAACTTTTAATTTCATAGAGAGGACCTGTTAAATTAATTTCAATTTTAATTGGGTTAGTGGTTAATGCATATTTTATTTTTGAATCTGCAATGACATGACTGTTATTTGTGATTAAGATGGGTTTTGTTTTAATCAATGTTGCATCTTCATGAAGAACAACGCCATTTAAATTACTTTTGTATTGTGAGTTTCCATATGTTATAACTCCACCATCGTTAGATTTACATATTCCAAATCCTCCATAGTCTTTATATAAACCTCTAGGGCCAGTTGTGCCTAGAGTGGGAATAAAATTAAATAGTTGTAAATTGTTGATATTTCCACTTGAGTCCAATTTAAAAATTATAATATCTTCTGCTCTGTTTTCTGATAAATTATAAACATACCCAGTAATTATTATTTCATTTTCTGACTCAATGAAAGCACTGCAAAGTCGTTGTCCATTATTAATTGTGTCAAATTTATATTGTTTTAATATATTACCATTTAAATCAGATTTAATAAATGCACCGAATGTACCTTTGTCAAATTGGTTTGCTCCTCCTGTTACATAAATTTTATCTTTTATTATTTGCACTTCACTTGCAGAACCCTTAATATTAAAAGGATTTGACTTCCATTTTATTTGCCCGTTAGTGTCCAATCTGTAAAACTCAAATGAAAGGCTATCGAATGCAAGAGACGTACATATAAATTCTCGATCTTCAATTTCTTTTAATGATCTTATGCCCCTTGGAAGTACATATTTTTTATTATATTCAAATTGCAATTTACTATTAAAAAATAAGAAGTTGTATTCATTAAAATAATCCCACAGAATTACAAGTATATTTCCATCTTTAAGTTTAATTACATGTTTAATTGTTCTATGATTGGCTTGTTCATCATTTATGTTAAATGAGTTGTAACCTAAAATTACACCATTATCATTGATTCTAAATAAAATAAGACTTAAATCATTTGTTAAAGTATCAATTCCATTGTCAACAATTAAAAATTCATTTTCGTTTATAACGATAGCTTTATTTCCAATTGGTTCATTTTTATATGTATAATGTTTTTCCAGAGGCCTATGTGATATTTTTATTGATCCAAAATTTAAATAGAAAGTATCAATTAATAAATTACCACAATAGTCAAATGATTTAAATGTGGGTGCATTAAATATATTATTATTGATTGTACCACGGTTAATTCTGCTTCCAATTGTTACAATTTTATCAACATTAGTATTGGCATAAGTTAATTCAATATAATCTTGATATATTGTGTCGTTGGACAATAATTCAAAAGAACATTGTGAAGTACATTCAGTTGGATTAATAAATAGCGTAATTAAAAAAAGTACTGTGTACGAGAATTTCATATTTTTAAATTAAAATATAATTTGAGTTAAAATATAACACCAATATAAAAGTATAATAATGTATTTTATATTGGTGTTATACTTTATTAAATTCAAGCTTATTTCACTTTAAACAGTATTGAGAATGAATTTTTATCAGAATTTGGAAATTTTACAAAGTAACATCCAAATTCTAGTTTTTCGGGCCAATTTAAATTAAATCCATTTGAATTTCCAAAATTCCATTCACCTTGAAAAACTAATTGTCCATGAACATTATAAATAATGACTTCTTGGTTTTTATTAGAATTCTCTTGAAGAGTTAAGTAATTATTCGAAATATTCCAATGAGTTGAATTTTTTGTTTTAGTATATAAGTATGACTTATTATCGTTTTTGCTTCTAAAGCAGGATAGTGAAGGTATACTTGTGGATTGGCTCATGGTAAGTGGTGAGCTTTCGTCGCATGGATTATTTGATTCCAATGGAGTACATCTGTATATACACTCCCCATAATCATAACCAGGGCAAGGATCCCAAATTCCGGGGCTAGAATTGCAGGGCTCTGGATGCCAAATGAATGCGCGCTGATAATTCGCAGGCAAACAGCAATGATTTCCATCTGCAACTATTATTATATCCTCATCTAATTTTGCAAAGATACAATATACCGTACCAGGCGTAAGATTAATACAAGTTAATGTACCATTATCACAGTCATCAACATCTACATATTCCAATCGGTATGTAAAAAGTTCACAGTTATATTCAGTCTCAGGAATTTTAATTGCCCAATGCCAACCACACGCAATACAAAAACCACCGGTGCATGTAGCATACATACAACCTTGTTTAGGAAGGCTTAATATGCCGCAGTTTGACTCAGGGTCAATGTAAGTTATTTCGACTGTTGGATCTGGTATTGAGTTATTACTAGGATCGGGGTTACATAGTAAAGCATTCGAACAAGTAACATAAATAGTTTTTTCAACTTTGCATGGTAGTCCGCTGGTAAAATGAATGATCATAGTTACTTTGTGATATCCGTAAAAGCAAAACGTGTAATAGAGTGGATTACCATCAAGTTGATCACACTCAACACCGTATGTTCCAGTACTGGAAATAATCCATTCAAACCAAGCGATTGAAGGTGCACCTCCGGGAATTACTGGAGTAAAAGTGTAATCGCAACCGCCTGCAGTTGTGGAATAATTAAAATCATATCCCAAACCACAAACGGCCTGTGAATTTAATCGTAATCCAAGCAATAAAAATAATAAAATCTTTTTCATGACAAAACATTTTTAATAATTCCTTTCATTTATGACCAATTTTCTTTAAAACGTGCACTTTTTAAAGACATAGAGTTCTAGGTATACAAATTGACCTAAAAATATAATCGGCTCACAGGCTGAAAGGAAATGGGCCGCTCATTAGTGCTTGAAGAATACTTAAAAATGCTTAATTGGGTATCTAACTGCCAGATTGCTTTCAAATTTGCAATCATCTAAATTAATAGTTCAAAGGTTGAAAAAAAAAAAAAAACATTTCCAAATTTTTAATTAACTTTTTTCAAAAAAAACTAAAACTTTAACATATATAACAAAATGTAATATAATATATTACAAACTTTAGAGGTAATTGGATAAGATTTGATTATATTAATTAGGAGTGAGTTTGCTTGAAAAAACTTACAATTCTCTCCAATTAATAGTTACTAAAATAGGGTTGAATAAATAACTAATCAGTATAAAGATAGGCAGTAATAAAATGCTTAGAGATTAAAAATGTTTGAACATCCTATTTTAAATCCTTAATTAATACTATTTATTGTCAAAACAAATGATTGATAGTCTTAATTCATTGAGGACAATAATACTTGTTTTATCTTTTTAACCATCCAGGGTCCTTCAAAAATGAGTCCACTGTAAATTTGGATCCAGTCAGCACCGGATTGCATTCGTTTAATCGCACTGTCTGCATCCATAATGCCTCCAACTCCTATTAAACTTAAATCCGGGCTTGCTTTGGATTTTAAATATTCCAGGGCCCATAAAGCTTTGGCTTGTAAGGCAGCTCCACTTAATCCACCTGCCTCATTTGCGATTGCTTTTTCAACTAAAAAATCCGGACGATCTATGGTAGTGTTTGAAATAATAATTCCGGAAAATTGATTGTGATGTACAACCTCCAAAATATCATCTAAGGCAGCCGGACTTAAGTCGGGTGCGATTTTTAAAAATAGAGGTTTCGGATTTTTTCGTTTTTGATTTTCAAGTTGAATTACTTTTAACAATTCGTGTAAGGGTTGTTTGTCCTGCAAAGCACGAAGCCCTGGCGTATTAGGTGAACTTACATTTATCGTAAAATAATCAACAAACTCAAATAATGCGTTAAAACAATAGAGATAGTCTGATGGGATCTGTTCGCCTTCACTTACTTTATTCTTTCCAATATTTCCACCGATCAATAATCCGTCCGGTTTAGTAAATTTTTTCAGTCGATCTACTAATGCATCTACACCCAAATTATTAAATCCCATCCGATTGATGATGGACCTGTCCTTTATTAATCGAAATAAACGTGGCTTGGGATTTCCTGATTGCGCCTTCGGTGTAACCGTTCCCAATTCAATATGTCCAAAACCTAATATGGGAAGTAAATCTAACCATCTCCCATCTTTGTCAAATCCTGCTGCTAAGCCAATGGGATTTTTTGCGGTCATTCCATTAATTGTGGATTTTAATTTTTCCGATTCTAAATAGAAAGATCGTTTAATGAACCAGGAAATAATAGGAATTTTTAAGCTGAATGCCAATAAATCCATAGCCAGATAATGGGCGGATTCAGCATCCAGTAAAAAAAATATAGGTTTAAGTAGCTTCCACATTCAGGCGCATTCAATCTTCATCTATCCTTAAAGACAAGGTATCCATTAATTGTGCTAATTTGTTATTGGTTTCCAACATCATCTCCCATTTTTCATTGGCCGATAACTTTTTAATTATTTTCTTTTCTTCCTGTGCCGCCATTTCAGGATCTACTTCGATCCGGATACTAATATTTTTAGTAGAAAAGATATTGCGTAAGCGTTCATCTAATTTAAGTTCCATTCGGATGGAATCTCTGGTGATGGTCGAGCCGGTCAGAATACTAACTCCATGGGATTCCCATTTAACCTGCGTATTATTTAACATCACTTTAAAGGAAGCAGATTTTTCTTCAAGTTTACATTGTTCCCAAAATTTTAAAAAGTTTTCTTCTGTAAACTCAATTAAATTTTCTTGCTTCTTCTTTTCATCAGCTTCAATTTTTTGTTTGATGGTTTCCAGATTCCCTAATTTGGGAATTAAAAACGGATCTTTCATAATTTGGGAAGCGGCGATGCTGACTTTTTTAGCGACCGGTGGCGTCTCAGATTTTGTTTGAGGCACAGCAGCCGCTTTAGATTCTGCACGGGAAGGATCCGATTCCGGGATGTACGATTCGGTTAATGCAGGTTCAGCTTTTTTTCTGGCCGCATAGCAAATTTTTATCAATAATATTTCAATGTGCAATCGTTTATTCCGACTTCTCAGTAAATTAACATCGGATTCATGTACCAGATCCAGCCAACTTACTAAAGAAGATAAACGACATGCATCAGCTTGCTCTATATATTTTTTTCGAATCAGCTCACTTCCTTCAAATAAACCTTGCAATTTAGGATCTTTGACTATCATCAAATTGCGAATGTGACCTGCTAATCCTTCCAGGACTAATTCCGGTTCAAAACCAAGTGCCAAAACCTGATCAAACAAGACCAATGCGGATTCTACATTCTCGGTTAAAAAAGCATCGATAAACTGGAAAAAATAATCGTAGTCTAAAACATTTAAATTTTCAACGACATCTTTATAAAGAATCCGTTGATCAGAAAAACTTTTAATCCGATCAAAGATGGAAAGGGCATCGCGCAAGGCACCATCTGCTTTTTGTGCAATGAGATGCAAGGCTTCATCTTCAGCCTCAATGGATTCCTGTTTACATATTTTCTCTAATTGATATACGATATCCTTTTCCTGAATTCTTCTGAAATCATAAATCTGACAACGACTCAGAATGGTTGGTATAATTTTATGTTTTTCGGTAGTCGCTAAAATAAACTTAGCGTAGGGAGGTGGTTCCTCCAGGGTTTTCAAAAAAGCATTAAAAGCCTGAGTGGAAAGCATATGAACCTCGTCGACAATATATATTTTGTACTTGCCGGCTTGTGGTTGATACCTGACCTGATCCACCAATTCGCGAATATCTTCAACAGAATTATTGGAAGCTGCATCCAATTCAAAAATATTGAAAGATGCATTTTCCATAAAAGCCATACAATTATCGCAGCTGTTGCAGGGTTCCCAATCACTGCCGGGATTGGTACAATTCAGGATTTTAGCTAAAATTCGGGCACAAGTCGTTTTACCAACACCCCGGGGACCACAAAATAAAAAGGCATGAGCGATCTGGCCTTTTGCAAGAGCATTTTTAAGGGTGTGGGCAACGTGTTCCTGGCCTACTACATCCGACCATTTTAAGGGTCTGTATTTTCTGGCCGATACGATAAAAGAGTCCATAAGTTTTGTGGTGGGCAAAAGTAGGAAATTTTTAGGGCAATCCTAATGTGGATATCTTATTGTATCTTTAAAAGATATTCATTCCCAATTACCTCGTTTTTTCCTCCCAATCCTTACCAAGATGCCGATCTGGTTTATTGTGCTGCTGAGATTATAATTCCGAAATGTCGGATTTTTTCATTCTAAAATTTTATTTTATGAATCACTCAACTGTCAATTATTTCTGGCTACCATTCAAAAATTTAATTCCAAAAACGATTTTTTTATTTCTTTTTTGCTTTTTGCAAAATAAGCTCAGCTCTCAATTTCAAACTTCAATAGGGCATAGCTTTCCCGTTAACGAACGTTCGGTCAGAGGCTTGCAAACAAATACCGGGAATTATTTATTGCTAACAGAGAATACCAACCATCCTCAGGCGCTTTTTAATCCATTGGGGGACTTAGCTCATGTCGAGTTAAATGCTTCCGGTGCTCTCGTCAATCCATCTGTACTAATTGGTAATGATGGAATGGAAACGGCTGTCTGGATGGAAAAAACGAATTGTGGCTCCGGGGGATATATTATTGCAGCCAATCAGGATAACGGCACAGGAAGTGATATCATGATTACCCGGACAGATCTCAATTGCCATCCAATATGGACGCGTCGTGCGGGCCTGGGATTTAGCAATGAATACAGTAGTTGTATTAAGGAAGATGGAAATGGAGACTTTGTGTTATCAGGTACCAGAGAATCAAATGGAATATACACTGTTCAAGTTCTTAAACTGGATTGTAACGGGAATCAATTGTGGTATACAAATTATGAAACTACTTTTTCAAGCATTTCAACTTCTTTAACTGTTTTTGCAACTCAAAATTCGGTATGCTCTAATATACCGGCTAATTATTATATCACAGGGACTTCTGTTTTGCCCAATGGGCAGGATGAATTATTTATTTTATGTATTCAGGCAAGCACTGGAAATCTTGTTTGGATGAATCAGTATGATATTGCACCGAATGCAGCCGAATACGCTACATGTATCCAGGGTTCTTGTTTGTATAATGCCAATTTAAATGGCGAACTTTGGGTTTCCGGTTATTCAACAGATGGATCAAGCGGTATGGCACAGATCTTATTGCTAAAAACGGATTTGTCAGGCAATGTAATCTGGTCTAATAATTATGAAATTGTAGGTGATTATGAAGTGGTCAGTCATTTTGATTTTAATGCTTCAGGAGATTTGATCCTTACAGGAAGAGCGGAAAGTCTTCTTTCACCACCAAGGCCAGCAGTCAAATCTGGACATTGTTTGTTGATGAAAATAGCAAATAATGGAAACCAGATTTTCTGGACACGTCTTTTTGATCAGGGTTTTGCATCTCAGGGGAATTCATTGGACATATTAGCAAAGGATCATTATTTTATTAGTGGTTACTCGTATAAAGCGGATCCTCCATCTTCTTTTGATTTTAATATTCTTGCAATTAAAACCGACAGTTTAGGTCAAAGCGGGACCACTTGTTATCATAATGCAGTTAGTGATATTCTCAAACGGAATCCATTAAAACGACCCGTGACACCAAGCTTATCCAGTGCAATAGAATTTGTAGCATCCAATTTCGTATTTAAAAATTTTGTTGATACGCAGATTTATTGCAGACCGATTCCGGCACCTGTGCCTTGCGATTCTATTTTTTCAGTGATCAATCCAATTGCAAGTAATCAAAACACCTGTTGCTTTGATCTGTTTTCTCAGAATACCGAGACAAATTATTTTAATCAGATTCAATTGAATTTGAGTTCAGGTACTTTTCTAAATGTATTACCGAATACCAATTGGCAAATCAATACTATTGGGAATCAAATGACAATTGCGCATTCCAATGGATGGATACCTGCTGCCTATAACAATCCGGCTAGTTTTTGTATCAGCAATGGGATGAATCCGGTTACTCTTACGATTAGTTATTTTTATAATCAAAATGGTCTTTCCGGCAAATGCGATGAAGTCTTGATTTTAAATTGTCCTCCGCTTCCTTTTCAGGCATGCCGATGTGATTCCAATTCAGTGGCGGGTCCTAATCTCATTCAAAATGGAGATTTTGGATTGGGAAATGTTGGTTTCCAATCCAATTATATTTATGCGCCACCGAATTTAGGTTTAATCAATGGAAGGTATTCCGTACGGAATTCGACTAATTTAGTAAACCTCTCCTGGGCTTGTACCGATCATACATTTGGCAATCCACTTGGTAATTTTTTAGTGGTCGATGCCACAACATTTGCAGGCTCAATTTGCTGGAGAGAAATTGTAAATGTAAATGCCGGTGTTCGATATTCATTCTGTGCATTTGTCAATAATTTAGTCAACACATTAAATAATTTTACAAACCCTACGGTAGAACTTTGGATATTTAATACCTTACAAGCAAGTGTGACTTTACCCGAAATTCCGGACAACTGGGTCAATCTCAGTGCCAATTGGACCAGTGCGGTTACAGGTGCAATTCCGATAGAAATCCGGGTAGGTGCGCCGGTTCACCTTTCAGGTTCCGGTTGCGATTTTGCAGTGGATGATATCGCATTTCATCGATGTCAACAGCCGGTTATTTTTGGTCCGGATACCTGCTGTATTGCTTGCCCTGCAAATAATGCTAACTGGAATATCCTTTCCAATCAGTATTATATACATGATATGGTTGTGTATGATAACAAATTGATCATTGGTGGTGAGTTTACGATAAATGGATTTAATAATTTGGCAGCCTGGGATGGAAGCAATTGGTTCATGTTAGGAAACGGAGCAAATGGAATAGTAGATGCATTAGAAGTTCACAATGGTAAACTGTATGCCGGAGGATCCTTTTCAAATATTGGAACCAATATAGCTGAATGGAATGGTCCGATTTTAACTGGATCCTGGACAACCAGTATGTCTGGATTAACGGGAGGTAGTTTTAACAGGGTTACCAGTTTGTTATCCACAGCTCAGGGTTTAGTTGCCGGAGGTGCATTTCTAAATCCAGTCAATAATATTGGACTTTGGAATGGTGTTAATTGGGCAAATATTGGCAGTTCAGGGATTACAGTTCCGAATACTAAGTCCGGCGGAGTGCATGCTTTAGGCTTGTTTAACGGACAGTTAATTGCAGGTGGTGTATTGAGTCCTCCATTGAATAACATAGCCCAACTCATAACAAATGTGTGGCAAAACATGGGTGACGGGATACAATTAATTAATGGAAATAATGGAGAAGGAATAAAAGCGATTCAGCAATTTGATCAAAATAAATTAGCGGTCGGTGGTCGTTTTCAGGAGGCGGTTAATTCCGGTAATTTAATAGTCCCCAATACAAAATTTATCGCGCAATGGAATGGAATAAATTGGTCTTCCATGAGTACCGGAGTCAATACGAGTTTTGAAGGTATTTATGATTTGAAAATACATTGTGGAAATTTGTATGCAGGTGGTTTGTTTTCTCAAATTGGAAGCAATCCCATTACTGGAGTTGCACAATGGGATCCAATGAATAATAACTGGTTATCTGCTTATAATCATCCAAACCAGTTAATTCGTGCGCTGGTCAATTACAGTCCACCGGGTGATAGCTGTAAATTATTTTCAGGAGGAGAAGTAGCTCTCAACCAATTAAAATGTGCAACGATCATTGTTGATTCCTTCGAAACCAGATTCGTTATTTTTCCAAATCCTGCACAAAATAAATTGCATATAGAAATTGGAACATTGAATCAGTCGGAATATGAAATCACTATTTATAATTTATTTGGAAACAAGGTATTGGTATCCAGCTTAGGTCAAACTAAAAATTTAAAAGAATTGGATATAAGTCAACTACAAAACGGTTTATATTTAATAGAACTCAAAGGACCATCCAATAAAACCTGGTATCAAAAATTTGTAAAAGCATCAGACTGATTCCAATATTCCAATGGTCCAATGGTCCAATTTTTCAATATTCTAATGGCTAACATTGCAATATTTCCTAAATCCTAAAGACTTGCTATCTATAGACTTCTTTGCCACGAATGCACGAATTAAAAACGAATGAAATTTAATTGCGGAAAAGATCCATAGCAATATTGTAACATTGCAAAATTGTATCATTTCCTTCTTTCCTAAAGACTTCCCATCTAAAACCCTTTCCTTCATATGCTTGATAAATCGATTATTCGATAAATCGATTATTCGATGAATCGATTGCTCGATAAATCGATTGCATGATAAATCGATTGCTCGATAAATCGAGCAACTACGATTGAATGCATTTTAACATTGCAAAATTGAAACATTTCCTCCCTCCCATATTATCCAAACATTCCGTTACTTTGTTGCTTATTTTAAAAGATGAAAATTGCACTCGCCCAACTAAATATACATATCGGAAATTTTGAAGGCAATTTTGCTAAAATGGAGCAGGCCGTTTTGCAAGCGAAATTGCAAAAGGCCGATTTGATTTGTTTTAGTGAATTGGCAAGCTGCGGCTATCCGCCTCGGGATTTTTTGGAGTTTCGGGATTTTATACGCTTGTCGATGGATTTGATTAATAAACTTTGCCAATTGAGTGATGACATCGCAATCGTTGTAGGTGCACCCACCGTAAATCCGGATATAGAAGGTAAAGATTTATTTAACTCGGCTTTCTTTTTATATGAAGGCAAGGTCCAGAATATTACGCATAAAGCCCTGCTTCCTAATTATGATATTTTTGATGAATACCGGTATTTCGAACCCAATCGCAACTTTGAAATTCTTAATTTTAAGTCTAAAAAAATAGCCATCACAATTTGTGAAGATATCTGGAATCTGGGAAACGAAAATCCACTCTACACGATTTGTCCGTTGGATGAAGTCATAGACCAAAAACCCGATTTTATTTTAAATCTTTCTGCTTCTCCATTTAGCTACGAACACGCTAAAGACCGTCTAAAGGTGATTCGAGCCAATGTCCTGAAATATAAAATCCCATTGTTTTATGTGAATTGTGTTGGCGCACAAACCGATATTGTATTTGATGGCGGGTCAGCGGTACTCAATGGTCAGGGCCACTGTTATGAAGAAATGAAATTTTTTGAGGAGGATTTCCGTGTTTTTGATTTGGAATCTGTCATACAGTGTAATGAAAACCGGGAACAAACTAAACATGAAATCCAATTAATTTATCAGGCCTTAGTCTTGGGGATTCGCGATTATTTTCAAAAAATGGGCTTTTCTAAAGCCATCCTCGGACTTTCAGGCGGCATTGATTCGGCCATTACGGCCTGTCTGGCAGCCGAGGCTTTAGGAAAAGATCAGCTAACCGTTTTATTAATGCCTTCCAAATATTCATCTGAAGGTTCCGTTTCTGATGCGGTAGCTCTGGCTAAAAATTTGGGTATTCAATACGAAACCATTGCGATAGAAAGTGTTTTTGACCAGTATCAAAAAACACTCAATCCTTATTTTAAGGACCTTCCTGAAAATGTCACTGAAGAAAACTTACAAGCACGAATCCGGGGGATGCTCCTAATGGCCTTTTCAAATAAATTTTCCTCCATTCTCCTTAATACGACTAATAAAAGTGAAATGGCCGTTGGATACGGGACCTTATATGGTGACTTATGTGGAGGGCTGGCTGTCCTTGCGGATGTTTATAAAACCCAGGTCTACCAACTTGCCAATTTTATCAACCGCGATCAGCAAGTGATTCCTCAAAATACCATATCCAAACCTCCATCGGCAGAACTGCGACCCGGCCAAAAAGATTCCGATTCTTTACCAGATTATAGCATACTCGATCAGATTTTATATCAGTACATCGAAAACCGTCAGGGGCCTAAAGAAATTATTGCATTAGGGTATGATCCTGAGTTGGTATTGCGCACCCTCAAAATGGTAAACCGGGCAGAATTTAAGCGTTTTCAAGCACCACCCGTTATCCGGGTATCTTCAAAATCCTTCGGATTAGGCAGACGACTGCCAATCGAAGGCAAATATCTATGCTAAGGCAGGAGTCAGTGGTCAGGAATCAGGAGTCAGGAGTTAGAAGTTAAAAATCAATATCCACTATATTCACCCAAGCCACAGCTGCTTAGCCTGAAACTGTACTGAACATAGAGCAATTACAAATCATTGCAGAATTGCAGCATTAACCATTAACCAATATTAATTTTTATTTTGAAACACATAGGAACATAGTACGAATCAATGTTACAATGTTACAATGGTCTAATGTTCGGGAGTAATAATTTTATTTATAGGTCAATTTTTTAAAACACATAGGAACATAGTACGAATTAATGTTACAATGTTGCAATGGTCTAATGTTCGGGAGTAATAATTTTATATATAAGTCAATTTTTTGAAACACATAGGAACATAGTACGAATCAATGTTACAAAATTCCAATGTTCCAATGTTTCAATATTTCAAAATTCAAACATTGTAACATTGTAGAATTGCAACATTAATAATAGTCCTTTATTTTGAACCA
>CAYMGR010000005.1:29946-31350 GCA_964389985.1 uncultured Saprospiraceae bacterium | reverse complement strand
TTAATTTGCTTGTTCATTCCAAAAATTGCGGATGCACAGGATTGTTTTCCGGATAGTGAGCCACCGGTTTTGATTTGTAAGCCGATAGATACATTAATGCTAGGCTGGTGTGGAAATGGAGAAATTTATGCGTCAACATTTGCAATTTATGCAGTTGATAATTGTTCACCACGTGTAAAAATTACTTTTGACAAGGAAGGTAAGTTAGAAGCTGCTGAATTGTTTTTTTTATTAATAGGTTTAGATACTTCTAATGGTTTTATAACAATTTATGCACACGATAATGCGGGCAATGTCAGTTCCTGCAGTTCATACTGTTTTCCGGTTTCAATGGTTAATTACAATGTAGATTGTAAATTATTAACAGAATACAGTTATCTTGAAGTAGATCCGATTCCATTTGAAATAAGTATAAGGACTGAGGATGATATTCTTCACCCAACGAAACTAACCAATTATTGGAATCCATTTAGATTTACAGCTACTATTTCCACTATTTCAAACCCAAATAAAATTGTTTTGAATACATTGGATCTTGCTTTTGACCATTTTTATATTTCAACTGTCGATATCATTGAAGCTTCTCGCATGATCGTTCATTCGAGTCGATATCCATCTCCAATGAATTATTTAAGTGCGGATACTAATTGTGATGGTGAAATTAATTTACTGGATCTTTATAAAACGCGTCAATACATATATGGGAATATTGATAAGGATGATTGTATCGCAAAACCTTTAGTAAGATTTGTAAGTGACTCTGGTTTATTGTTGGGCACAGAAATTGATTTTATCTTGAATAGTAAACCAATTCCAAAAATTGGATTATGTCAACGAGGTGATATCAGCAGAGAAAATTTATTTCCAAATGTTCCATTTAGCAATCCAGTGAGTCAAATACAAGGTGAACCAGTGAATTGGACATCAAAAAATCAAATATTGCAAAAAGATCATGATTATTTGGTGGAATTTGAATTGTCAGATAGTACACATCTATTTGGATTGCAATTTAATTTCAGTTTTGATACGAGCTTGATTCATGTTGACACGGTCTATTCAAATTTCAATGGAATGCAATTCTATCATCGCTATGCCGATGACATTCAATGGGTTTATTTGGATTTATCCTGTAATGGGATTGAACATCTTCTGCCAAAGATCACATTTCAAATATCAGCTCAAAAGGATAATCAGTTAAGTGAAGCCTTCAAACCCGCTGTTCAAACTATCAGTAATTTTTTAGTAGATTCGGTAGGGAATGCGCGACCAATCGGAATCAAGTTTTCAGAGCTTACTAGTACTATTCATAGCAGCACGTATTTCAATAACATCCAATTCTTTCCAAATCCAATTGTCAACTGTCAACGTCTAAACTATCTTTCGACAAGTGGGAAAACAGCTCAA
>CAYMGR010000005.1:0-29846 GCA_964389985.1 uncultured Saprospiraceae bacterium | reverse complement strand
TAGTACATGGAAAAATTATTAAAATTTGTTTCATCTCTTTTTAATACTCGTTCAGCTGGAATTTATACGCTTTTATTCGCAGCTTCTATTGCAATTGCAACTTTTATTGAAAATGATTTTGGTACCAGTGCAGCTCAAAAAATTATTTTTAAGGCACATTGGTTTGAATTACTGCTTACACTTTTTGGTATTAGTATTCTGGTCAATATTTTCAAATACAGGATGATTGCTTTAAAAAAATACAGTTTATTGTGTTTCCACCTTTCCATCCTTGTAATTTTATTGGGAGCCATGGTAACCCGTTATTTCAGTTTTGAAGGGATGATGCATATTCGGGAAGGGGAGTCTGCTTCCAGTTTTATTACTTCAGACACCTATTTGCAGATTCGGGCAAAAATAGACGATAAGGAATATCTGTTTGAAGACCCGGTCTTATTCGCCAGCCTTGGAAATAATAAGTACAACCGCTCCTTAATGATTGGTCCGCATCAAGTAGATGTGGCTGTGAATCATTTTATTCCTAATCCAAAGGAAACATTAGAAGCTGATGAAAAGGGAGACCCTTGTTTGAAAATAGTTGTTGGAGGTGAAATGGGGCGCGAAGAGTATATTCTGAAGTACCAAAATAAACTATCCTTGCCTGCCTTGACAATTAATTTTGGTTTACCGGAAGACGACAGTGATGTCCACATTTCTTATTCAAATGATTCATTGCTGATTAAATCTAAACATTTTCTGACAGGTTTAACGATGGCTACGCAGCAAAGTGATTCCATTCCTTCTGAAACGATTCATAGTTTGAAGTTGCGAACCTTATATTCGAGTCGCTCTTTTAATTTTGTAATTGCAGATTTTAAACCAAAAGCACGTGCAAGTCTGGAGTCTGGTGAGCGAAAAATGAGTAGTACCAGTTTGGCGGCCTTGGAATTAAACGTTAAAGTAGATGGGGATGAGCAGATGTTTCCAATCACTGGAGGTCCAGGAGAAATTGGAAATCCAAGAAATCGGGTGATTGGCAAACTACCACTCAGTTTTAGTTATGGTGCTAAAATTATGGAGTTACCCTTTTCTATTAAGCTAAATGATTTTATAATGGATCGCTATCCAGGAACCAACAGTGCAAGTTCTTACGCGAGTGAGGTGACTTTATTGGATAAACGATCCAATAAAAATGAAAATATTCGCATTTACATGAATCACATTCTAGATCATGATGGATATCGGTTTTTTCAATCCTCTTTTGATAAGGATGAATTGGGGACCTACTTAAGTGTCAATCACGATTTTTGGGGAACATGGATTAGTTATATAGGTTATATATTATTAACCTTGGGTTTAGTGGCAACTTTGTTTTCTAAGAATACCCGTTTTCATTGGCTGAAGGAAAATATCAAAAACCTGAGAATTGCCAATCGTAACTTCTTAATAATTGGATTGGTCATTTTATTGGAATTTACAGTTCGTGCTCAAACTTCAACAGCTTCCCTTCCAAAAATTGATGCAGGGCATGCTCAAAATTTTGGATCGCTGGTCGTTCAGGATCAGAATGGAAGAATGAAACCAATGAATACCCTTGCAAGAGAAGTCGTTCGGAAATTATCCCGAAAAGATGAGTTGTATGGTTTGGATGCAAATCAGGTGTTTATCAGTATGGCCTGTTTTCCGGAAATTTGGCAGCAGATGCAAATCATTAAACTGGGCAAACATGAGAAAATAGAACAGCTATTTAATGGACAGAAATTTATTTCTTACGAGGATTTATTTGATAAAGATGGCATTTATAAAATTAAAGCTGAAGTCAGAAATGCTTATAATCTTAAGCCGGTGGATCGTGGTATTTTTGAAAAGGAAATTATAAAACTGGACGAAAGGGTTAATATTGTCAACATGGTTTTTACTGGAAGCTTTCTTCGGTTATTTCCTGTAAAGAATGATAAAAATAATCATTGGGCCGCGCCGGCTGGAGCTCATAATCATATGGAAGAAGTGGAGGAAGATCATTTTCCGCAAAAGTTTTTTGATACTTATAAAGCATCTGTCAAAGAAGCAAGCATTACAAATAATTGGAGCGATCTAAATTCCTTATTAACTGAGTTAAAAGCGTATCAAAAGAAAGTTGGAGCATCGGTATATCCTTCTGATGCCCAAATTCAAGCTGAAATTTTATTAAACCAGGTAGATATTTTTAATCGACTGGGATCTTATTATGGTCTTCTCGGTTTGTTTTTCTTAGCACTCTTATTCATTTCTATATTCAACGCACGCCTGAACCTAAGAAAAATATTTAATGGAGGCTTGATTGTTTTGACCATTTGCTTTGTTATGCAAACAGCGGGACTGTTATTACGATGGTATATCTCAGGAAGAGCACCCTGGAGCAATGGATATGAATCCATGATATATATTGGTTGGACTACTCTGTTGGCAGGATTACTTTTTGCCAGAAAAACAGTAGGAGGATTGGCAGCTTGTTGCATTTTAGCTTCAGTGGTTTTGATGGTTGCCCATTTGAGTTGGCTGGATCCTGAAATTACACCTCTGGTTCCCGTTTTAAAATCTTATTGGTTGACCATCCATGTTTCTTTAGAGGCTGGTAGCTATGGTTTTTTAGTATTAGGAGCTATCATCGGTGCTTTAAATTTAATTCTAATGATTTTTGCAACAAAGCAAAATCAACATCGTGTGGAACGCATCATTACAGAATTAACTTATACCAGTGAAATGACGATCATCGGCGGACTTATCATGTTGAGTGTAGGTACATATTTAGGGGGTGTATGGGCGAATGAATCCTGGGGTCGTTATTGGGGATGGGATGCTAAGGAAACCTGGGCGTTGGTGTCTATTCTGGTATATTCTTTCATCCTTCATATGCGACTGATTCCAGGCTTGCAAAGTAAATATGCATTTAATACAGCCACCTTATTTGGATTTGCTTCGGTATTGATGACCTATTTAGGTGTAAATTATTATTTATCAGGCTTGCATTCTTACGCTGCAGGTGATCCGGTTCCGATTCCTACATTTGTTTATTATACGGTGAGTATTCTTATTTTAATTAGCCTTACAGCCTATTTTAGAAACAGAAATCTATTAAAATTATAGCAAGTAGAAATAAATGAAAATGCCTTATTTTAATTTAGCGTTTTCAAGAATCAACTCATACCGGTAACCTGCACCAAAATCTTTATCTAAAGAAACGGTGCCTTCAAATACACCAAATTCTCCTGGTTTAAGCACATCCTGGGTTGTTATGGTAAGTTCTTTATTTTTACCAGAACCATCTTCAATGTGAACCCAGTTTCTTGACATAATCTGGTGATTGATCTTTGTGCAACGACCGGTAACTATAATTTCTTTTCCTTCATACTTTTTTGGATTGGCTAAAAGCTCTGCAATTTTAACAGCTCCTTTTACCGGCATAATTTTTTGCGAGGCAGTAGGTGTTTCTGAAGGTTCTTCTTGGGCAATAGATTCAAATAAGGATTTACTTCCGGAGTCACCTGCACGACTGATGTTTGAAACCAGGAGCAATTCTTCAAAAATTCGATCCAGCTCCGTGCTTTTAAAACTGTGCATTTTTAATCCACCCGTATACATGCAGGATTCTCCCACTGCTACATCTGCTTTTGAAATCGCAATCCAATAATTTGAACTACCTTCCGTCACTCTTAGGTAGGTATATTTTTTTGTTTGTAATACCTCATCTACCTTGACTTTATGACTTTCCATATTATCCTGACTGGAAGCCGACGGTTGGGTGGATTCGGTTTTAACAGCCTCAACGACAGTAGGTTTTGAATTGCAGGATCCCATTAAGACCCCGGCAATGAATAGGAGACTTGGCTTAGTATAGGTTTGTATTTTTTTCATACGATTTGTAATGACGAAGGTAAAGATATATATATTTGAAAAAATATTAATTAAAATCGAATCATGACGCGCGCATTCAATAATAAATTATTATTTTGATTGTCGAATGTTTTTTCAGAATAGATTGCAATTGTTGAATTTTTATTAAAGCGGTATGAAATACTTGCTCCAACAATTTTTTGATTAAAATTATATTCAAAGCTGTTATATTGATAACGAATATATCGCAAATATAGTTCTGTATAAAAACGACCTGAGTAAAAATCCTTTGATAAACTGGCTCCGCTAACATTTGATGTTAAATAACTTGTCTGAAGCAAACTGGTATTTAAATTTAATGAAGCATTTAAAATCGGCAGACGTGAATAATTTAAATAGGCATTAAAGTTTCTTGATTCATTTTTACCAGATTGCTGAATTCTTAAATTTCCACTACAGCCTAATGAAATGAATCGCCAGACTTGGTAATTTAACTGCAAGCGAAATCCTTGTCTTGTTTCTTCTTCCAGCAATCGGTCGATATCATTTTTGTATGTCTCGTAATAAATTACATTGTTTCGCGCATCATAAGATCCTGAAACATTAAACTTTCTTGAAAACCGATATCTGGCCGTTATATATAAATTAGTCAGACGAAATGTATTCGTCCCTTTTTGATTCAACTTTTTATAAATATCCACTTCAGTTGAACCAAAAATACTTAAATTTTTAAAGAGGGTACTGACATGTTGAACATGGATAAATCTACGGTCGGTATTCCCGGAACTCAATTGATTGATTAAGGCAATCGTGTTTTCGATATTTAATCCATTCTTGCCTGTGATTTGATGTCCGGCATAAGCACCATATTCCAATAGTTTTAAGTTTAAGCTGTAGTCATAAAGGTCTGGACGAGAACCCAGGACGGAACCTAAAATGAAATGCTTGAAACGTTTTTCAAATTGAATTCCATCAATGGCACCCATGCTCGCGATTCGGTAATTCACGCGACGACCTGCAAACAGATCCATGCTGTTACTGAGACTGTATTGTAAAGCCAAGGTATATATTTTCAAGGCATTGTTTATGTTTTCCTGAACCTTATACCATTCATTGGTACGATGCCGAAAGGAAAGATACGAATCAAAAGACAGTTTAGAATTCTTTACATGAGTACCTGAAAGGGAAAAGGTATAGTTAAACCGATATGCTGGTTTTTGTGTAGATTCTGAATAATTTGAGTAGCTCGCTAATGAAATTCTACCTCTTATCTCATCGTGTTTTTTCTTGATACTATCCTTGCGGATAGATCCGGTTTCTTCAATTTTATAAACCGGCCCTTCTTCATGAAGTTTTTCTCTTTCAGGTTCTTTAGGACGTTGCTGTTTGCGATTGCTGACTATTTGTTGACCGATGTTAAATTTAATATCTGATAGGGGAGTACAAACACAAGAACTTGAGGATTTATTGGTAACGATTAAAACAGCTTGTGATATACCATTAGAATTTGAAAACAGGGTATCACCTATTTGAATATATTTTGTTTGTGGAAATTTAACATAAACATTTTTACTGGAAATAAATGAAACCTGACCTGAAATCAAATCAAGTTGGGTTTGGGCTTTGATACGACTTAAACCTGGAAAGAGGTATAAAGCATAGATAATGAATATTATTTCTTTCCTTGTGGGTGACATGAATAACATGCATTACTGTTGTATGAATATCCACTGACACCGTTATGGTCATTGTCCACTTCATTTTTATTGCTGTGCTCGTGACAGAGGATGCAACTAAACACGGAGAAGTTGCTTTGATTGGTATGACAATCAGCACAAAGATTCCATTTGTTTTTATGTTTTCCCGTATAAATAGGGAATTCCTGCCCATCATGATTAAACGTAGATGGGGTCCATGCATTGGTCGTGTGACAGATGGTACAATTCGTAGGAAATTGCGCTGACTGATGATCCGGATTGTTTGTCTGATTATAGTCATCGACGTGGCAACCATAACAAGTATTTGGGGTATTGTTGTAATTGCCGTTATGACATGCAGCACAATTGTTGCGGATGGTATAGTGTGCTCCAGTTAATGGATAGTAGGTATCATGATTAGGCATGGTAGCAGGTGCCCATCCAGCCTGAGTGGTATGACATTGATCACAGGTTCTTGAAAAACCCAATGAGATGTGATTCGGATTTGAAGCTGAATTATAATCCGCTGAATGACATCCATTGCAAGTAGTTGGTGTATTGTTGTAGTTTCCATGATGGCAAGCAACACAATCATTTGCAATGGCAGCATGCGCGCCGGTTAATGGATACACACTGTTGTGATCAAAGGTTGAAGGAATCCAGGCTGTTTCCGTATGGCAACTTGCACAATCCATAGGATACTGGTTGGCCTCATGATCCGGATTCGTCGTTTGATTAAAATCTGATTGATGACAACCGTAACAGGTATTGGGTGTATTATTGTAATTGCCATTATGACAAATTGCACAATCATTTGCTATTTGAGCATGGGCCCCATTGAGTTGATAAAAACTATTGTGTTCTGGAAAAAGGGCGGGTTGCCAATCTGGTGTAGTAGTATGACAATGCGCACAATCCATCGATAAATTTAAATTTTTGTGACTGGGGTTTGTCGAACTGTTATAATCTTTTGTATGGCAACCTGAACAGGTATTAGGAGTATTATTATAATCTCCATGATGACAGGCCGCACAATCAGTAGCAATCATTTGATGTGCTCCCGTTAATGGATAATAGGTATCATGATTAGGCATAGCAGCGGGTTCCCAACCTGCTTGGGTGGTATGACAGTTGGCGCAATCATGTGGAAATCCAAGTTGATTGTGATTTGGATTCTTGCTATTATTAAAATCAGCAATGTGGCAACCCGAACAAGTATTTGGTGTGTTATTATAACTGCCGTGATGACAGGCGGCACAATTAGATGCAATGTTTAAATGAGCACCGGTGAGAGGATAAAAATTATCATGATCCGGAAATAAAGCAGGCATCCAGTTTGGATCCGTGGTATGACAACTGGCACAATCCATGGACAAGCCTAATGCAGAATGGTTTGGATCTTTTGTTTGATTGTAGTCAGTCTGATGACAGCCTTGACAGGTGTTGGGAGTGTTGTTATAATTTCCATGATGACAGGCTGCACATGCATTTGCAATCTGTTTATGAGCTCCTGTTAACGGGTAATAGCTATCGTGATCAGGCATCTGTGCCGGTTTCCAATCGGGTGCCGTCGTATGACAACTTGCACAATCCATTGGGAATCCAAGAGTCAGGTGGTTCGGATTTTTTGAATTGTTGAAATCATTCGTGTGACAATTTTCACAGCTGGTTGGCGTTCCTTTGAAACCATTCATATGACAACTTTTACAATCAACAGTGATATGGGCTCCTGTTAATGGAAAATTCGTTGTATTGTGATCAAATTTATCGTCACCATCTCCACTTGGGTGACAGGCAAAACAGGCCTGGCTGTTATAAAAATAACCTGAAATGCCTGCATGTTTTTCATTGGTTTCCGGATTTATATGGCAGACGATACAATTAAATTCTTTAAAATTAGCCGGATTGGTATGGCAGTCTTTACAATCTATCCATTGATTTTTATGTTTGCCTGAATAAATTGGAAAGTACATTCCATCATGATTAAATGTTGAAGGAACCCAGGCATTTTCAGTATGGCAACTTGCGCAATCAGTAGAAAATTGTAAGCTTGCATGTGGCGGATCTGTTGTTTTATTAAAATCTTCGAGATGACAAGCAGAACAGGTATTGGGAGTATTGTTGTAATCTCCATGATGACAAGCCGCACAATCAGTAGCTATTCTTTTATGCGCACCATTTAAAACAAAATAAGCATCATGGTTGTCCAATCTGGCCGGTTTCCAATCTGGTAATGTAGTGTGACAGCTTGCACACTCGGTCGTAAATCCAAGTTTGCTGTGATCCGGATTTTTTGATTTTTCAAAATCCATTTGATGACAATCAACGCAATTGGTAGAAGTGCCTTTAATTTGAGTCTGATGACATTTTTTACAATCAACTTGTTGATGTGCGCCTGTTAATGGAAAGAGCGTATTGTTATGATCAAATTTATCATCGCTGCTTCCAGTAGGATGACATGCCAAACAGGCCTGGTCCTGATACCAATATCCACTTACACTATTGTGTTTGGTATCCGTTTCCGGATTGGTATGACAAACAATGCAACTAAAAATATTGATATTCGTTGGATCGATATGACAATCTCTGCATTCCATCCATTGTCCCTTGTGTTTTCCTGAATTAATTGGAAAATTTTGACCATCATGATCAAACGTAGAAGGAACCCATGAGGTTTGAGTATGGCAGGTGGCACATTCCGTTGAAAATTTTAAGCTTTGATGAGGTGGGTCTACAACATTATTATAATCTTCGATATGACATCCAGAGCAGGTATTAGGTGTACTGGAATAATTTCCTTTATGACAGGCGGCACAGTCCGTTGCTATTTTTGTATGGGCTCCTTCTATCACATAATATTGATCGTGAGCTTCAAACTTTGCGGGTTTCCAATCTGGTGATGTGGTGTGACAGCTTGCACAATCCATAGATAATCCTAAAGTGCGGTGATTTGGATTGACACTTTGATTAAAATCATTGGTATGACAATCAGAACATCCAGTAGGAGTTCCTTTAAATCCATTGATATGACAGAGTTTGCAATCAACCTGTTGGTGAGCTCCTGTTAATACAAATCCGGTTGTATTATGATCAAAGCGATCTTGTTTATCTCCGGTAGGATGGCAAGCGTAACATGCTTGATCCTGATACCAATATCCTTGTACCGTTTGATGCTGCTGATCTGTTTCTGGATTTATATGACATCCTGTGCATTGAAACTCTTTGTAATTGGATGGGTTCTTATGGCAATCCATACATTGCATCCATTCTCCATTGTGTTTACCTTTAAAGATTGGGAAATACTGAACATCATGTTCAAAAGAGGATGGAACCCAGGCATTTTGATTGTGACAAGTTGCACATTCAGTAGGAAATTGTTGTAGTTTATGTGGTGGATTTTGAGTTAAATTATAATCTTCTGTGTGACAACCTGCACAGGATGTTGGTGTATTATTATAGTCTCCTTTATGGCAAGCTATACAATCATTTGCAACCAATTTATGGGCTGCTTGCAAGACATAATATTGATCATGATTGTCCAGACGTGCTGGTTTCCAATCTGCTTGCGTGGTATGACAAGAAGCACAGTCGGTCGAAAAGCCTAAGCTTGGATGTTTAGGGTTGATGGAATTATTATAATCATTAGTATGGCAATCCAGACAAATGGTTGATGTTCCTTTGAATCCATTTTCATGACATTTGCGGCATTCTGTTTGAACGTGTGCACCCGTTAAAGGAAATGCAGTTGTGTTATGATCAAATGACATGGACTTATCCCCTGTTGGATGGCAGGCTAAACAAGCCTGATCCATATACCAATACCCTTGAACACTTTGATGCTGATGATCCGTTTCGGGATTACTGTGACAAATGATACAACTAAATTCTTTTGGATTTGCAGGATTGGTGTGACACTCTTTGCATTCCATCCAAACTCCTTTATGCTTACCGGAATAAACAGGAAAAAACTGTCCGTCATGATCAAATGTGGAAGGAACCCAGGCATTTTCAGTATGACACATGGCACAATCGGTTGAGATCTGTTGCAAGGGGTGGGGCGGATCATTGGTTTGATTATAATCTTCCAGATGACAACCTGCACAGGTATTTGGCGTGTTGTTATAATCTCCTTTATGGCAGGCCGCACAATCAGATGCAATCATTTTATGCGCATGTTTCAAAACAAAGTATTGATCGTGATTATCCAGTCGTGCTGGTTTCCAATCCGGTGCCGTCGTGTGACACATTGCACAATCCATGGAAAAACCTACCGTGTTATGATTTGGATTTTTTGTATTGGAGAAATCAATTTGATGACAGTCAGCACAAACACTGGATGTACCCTTAAAGCCATTCAAATGGCAAGCCTTGCAATCAACTGTTTGATGCGCTCCGGTTAGTGGAAAGGCTGTGTTGTTGTGATTAAATACAAAATCTTTATCCCCGGTAGGGTGGCAAGCTAAACATGCTTGATCATTAAAAAAATATCCGGAAACAGATTTATGTTGATCATCAACTTCCGGGTTGGTATGACAAACAATACAACTGGTTTCTTTATAATTTGAGGAATTCAAATGACACTCATTGCATTTTTTCCATTTCCCCTTGTGCTCTCCACTATAAATTGGAAAATATAAACCATCATGTTCTGTAAATTGAGCCGGTTCCCAGGTTGATTTTGTATTGTGGCATTCATTGCAATTTACAGAAAGTTGTGCTGCCTGGTGATTCGGGTTTAAACTGTTTTCAAAATCCTTTTGATGGCAAGAATAACACGCAGATGAAGTTGAAGAATAGTCATTGGTTGTATGGCATTTCTTGCAATCTGAAATGGCATGTACATCGACCAATGGAAAAAAATCATGTTTAAAATTTGGAGTGTTCCACTCAAAGGATGCAGGGTCATGGCAACTGGCACAGTCTGTACCAAAACTTGCTTTTTTATGATCCGGGTTTAAGGCGGTGGTATAATCTGCAGTATGGCAATTGATACAGTCATTTCCAATCCGTTCAAATCGCAATTCAGTTTCCGAAATATGACAACTTTTGCAATCTATGGTTGCGTGTTTACCAAGTAATGCAAATCCATTTTCACTATGAATTTTTGTCATTTCATCTACAATCCAGCTGGTTGTGTTGTGACAGCGGTTGCAATCTTTACCCAGGGTATTTTGATGAACGTCCAGGTGACAAGTATTACAAGAAGCCGCAAGGAGATCTGAAAATACAAGACTGGTATGACATGATTTGCAATTCACTTCCTGGTGACGTCCATTTAATTTAAAGCTAGTAGAATCATGATCAAATTTCATAAAAGTGCGATCCATAGTCCATGATTCCGGAGAATGACATTGGGCACAATTGAGTTTTAACTCAGTACCGTGCGGTGACTGGCCATGCAGGATGCAGACTGCAAACAGGAATCCGATCAATGATGACAATCTACGCACTCAAACTTTTCAATTTTAAATTGTATAATTTTTTGATTTTCTATCTGGATTTCTTTATGGCATTTTCCACACGAAACCTCCCTATGTTTGCCTTCTAATTTGAAAGCAGTGGAATCATGATTGAATAAAACAGCTTTCCAATTTTCAAAAGAATGACAGGATGCACAATCTGTTATCCCATTTTTTTCAAATTGGTTTCCGTGAACATTGTTATGGCAATCTGTGCAATTGCTTTTTTTGTAAGTAAAATTTTTATAGGGATGACCTGTGTCATTTTTAAGTAATCCATGACAATTCATACAGACTAATTTCGCGTGGGCTCCTTTGAGGGGATAGCCAGTTGTGGAATGATCAAATTGAATGGTTTGCCAGGAATCTGTTTGATGACAGCTCGTGCAATTTTGGTTTGGATAATATTTTTGATGAATGTATTCACCGTGTACATTCTGATGACAGCCAACGCAAGTTGCGGGGAGATTTGTAAAAATCCATTTTGAATCTTTCAAATGACACGCCGTGCAAGCCGTGGCTTCATGAGCACCAGTAAGTGGAAAATTTCCGGATTGGTGTTGCTCAATAGCATAATGACTGACACTAAAAGATTCCACAGTATGACATTGGGCACAATCTGTAACCCGCCCATTTTTATTAAACTGTCCTTCATGAAAATCTTTATGGCAATCTATGCATTTTTCATGTTGAATGTTTTTGGTGTAATCGTCCCGATGACATAATTTGCAGTCGACTTGTTGATGTTTGCCCTCTAATTTGTAATTTGTCAAATTATGATCAAAACGATCCAAATGATTCAGTTTGCGAAAACCATCTGTCGTGTGGCATTCTTTGCAATCGGTACCAAATTTTCCTTCATGGATGTCTTTGTGACAACTGATACACTGTTCTTCTTTAATTCCTTTTCGATCCTGGAAAACCAAATTGTAAGGGAGTGTCGTATTGTGGCATTTTGCGCAATCCAGTGATTTATGTTTTCCCTTTAATAAAAATCCTGTAGCTGAATGGTTGTATCGATTAGAGCCTATAAATTTTTGAAAGGATTCTTCTGTATGGCATTCATTGCATTTGGATCCTAATTCTTTTTTATGTACATCATTGTGACAACTGGAGCAATTGGAATAAACAAGTCCACTGAAACGTTGAAATTTTTCACCATTACGTGTTTCTAATGGATGGCATTGTTTGCAATCAACCGCTTTATGTTTGCCAACCAAATTGTATTTTGTTTTTTGGTGTTGAAAATTGGAGGCAGGAACAAAAGCTTCGGTTGTATGGCAGTTTGAGCAAGATTTGGACAGCGTGTTCTGATGGTAGTCTTCATGGCAATTGAGACACTTGGTTTCAAGACCCAAAAAGGTATATTTTTTTAATCGGATTCCATCATTGATAATATGCGCTGGACGATGGCATGCTTTGCAATCGATCCGGGCATGCTTTCCAGTTAATTCATATCCCGTAGAAGTATGGTCAAAGGCCTTTTCATCAAATCGTACGATTTGAAACCCTTTTCCATGGTGGTCACTATGACAGGCCGCACAATTTTTTGCCTTAACAGTAGCTGAAGAGTGAAACCCTTTGTTTTGAGAAATTCTACTTTTTAATTCCTGGTGACAGTTCAGGCATTTATCATCAGAAACTTTTTCACCTAGAATATGGCACTGGGTACAATTTAAATTCCCTTCCAAGTGTTCGTGCACTTTAGCCAAATCTCCCGGTGATAATTGAGCGTTCAAGCGTATTGAAAAACTAATTAGTATTAGTAAGTATTTTAATCTCACAGCGTATCCATTTTCCAAATAATGTTTTATTATTAAAGTTACAACAAGACAATTATTTGGACGTGTGTTTCCAATTATTTAAAATTACTACAAATTCAATTAACATTGAAATGATAATAATCATTAAAGTTAGCAATGTGAACAGATTTTTGAACCTGTCAGGAGCCCAAGCAAAATATTAAAGCGCTGTACCAGTTAAATTGAATGATGAATCGGATACCGTATGGCTACATTCGTTGAGCAACCATTATGATTAGGAATGTTTCAAAAGGGTATATCCAAATCGTTTACTAATTTGAATTCCGGCTTTTTCTAAAAACTGGGTGGGTAATTCCCCTCCTGCAAAAATGTAAATGAGGTCATTTTCAATATGTTCAATTTCATCCTTGTTTTCAGTTTTTAGTAAAATGTGGGTCGATTCTATAGATTGTATTGTTGAATTAAATCGAATGTCAATTTTAGAAGCATCGATAGCTTCTTTTATTTTTTCATTATTCTTTGGTTTTATTCTTCCAAAAGAATCTCCTCTGTAAGAGAGCTTTACCTCATTCTGTTCAGCCAGTGAAAGGGCGGCTTCTATTGCAGAATCCCCACCTCCTACAACGATAATTTTTTTATTCAGAATGTTTTCGGGTTCTAATAATCTGTATGCTACTTTTTCTAATTGTTCTCCGGGTACATTTAATTTTCTTGGACTGCCTCTTCTCCCGATTGCCAATACGATTTTTTCGGTTTGAAACTGTTCATCGGTATTGGTAGTGACAATAAATTGCTCGTCTTTGTATGCTACGGACTCCACTTTTGTATGCTCTTTTATTTTAATATTATTTTCAGAAAGTACCTTATTCCAGAGATCCAACAATTCTGATTTGCTGGTATCACGTAATTGAATTTTACCATACAAGGGTAGATGCATAGGTGCTGTCATCACAATTTTAGATCGGGGAAAAGTAAAAACGGTACCACCTAAACTATCTTGTTCAAGTGTAATAAATTTTAAATTGTGTTTTTTAGCATTTAAGGAGGCCGCAATGCCAGCAGGCCCGGCCCCAATAATGATCAAGTCAAATTGTGGATTGTTTTTATTAAATCCAACTTTAATCATGTTTTCTACCGCATTTTTTCCTTGTTCAACACTGTTTTTAATCAATCCCATTCCACCCAATTCTCCTGCGATGTAGATGCCCGGAACATTGCTTTCAAAATTTTGATTTACATGTGGTAAATCGACCCCTCGTTTTTCAGTACCAATTTTTAATGTGATAGCTTCCACCGGACAGGCATGAAAGCAGGCACCGTGACCGATACATTGAGATGCATTAACCAATGTAGCTCTTCCATTTACAATTCCTATAATATCTTTTTCCGGACAAGCTGTCAGGCAAGCGCCTGTTTTAATGCACGTGTAGGTGTCTATAACTGGATGCAGCGAAACAGGTTCAAACAAACCTTCTTCCTTTGCTTTAAGAATCTTAGCTTCAAAATGCTTGGATTGTTTTTGTTGTTTCCGAATGTAAATGAAAATAATTACAAAGCATACAACAGCTACAGAACCATAAATGATGAGTGCTTCGAGAACGGGTTCAGAAATTAAAAGATCCATCGGTATCCGAAACTTAAGGTAATCGCAACGTGGATGATTAATATAATGGCCATGATCAAAGCAAACGGTAAATGTGCTACGTGCCAGTATTTAAATAGCTTTTGCATCGTGAGCAATCGTTCAATTTTATGGTTGAGACTGATTTCATTTTTAATCATCGATAGGATAGATTGCTGGGTTTCTTTTTGAATGGCGCTATGCTTTAAAGCTGTTTTAAGTTTTCTGATGGTGAGATAATCTTGTTTTCGTTTAGTCAACCATTTTTTAAAAGGCGATTCAGTTGAAATGGTGCTTTCTTGTTTTAAGGTATCAAGTATATGTTCATAAGTAGATTCATCTAAAGCATCCATTTTTTTTAAATCTGTTTTTAAATCGCCTTTCAAATCTTTTACCTCATTCAAACTTAATTCACGACCCTCAAGGGTTCTTGGAATTTGTATGTAGATAAAACGTCCAATGATCCCACTGAGTACAACAGCTATCATACTCCAAAAACTAACCGAAACGATGCCGCCAAACTTAAAGGCTGTATGAAATAAAATTAATATGGGTCCAAGGGAACAAAGAAAAATATGAAACTCCAGCCAATATTTTAAACGCCCAAATCCATTCAGAAACCGATATTTTTTTCTGGCAATGTAAGAAAAAACACCGATCGTGATGAGCAGGGTTCCTACAATCCCATAGCCATGACCAAAGGGTCCACTGGGTTTAAGGTTTGAATGGTCTTCGTGAAAAAAGCGATCTACGATGGGTGTTTGATAATAACTCAGGCCCTTGTAAGTCAGCCAAATCAAAACAAACACATTGATTCCTACTAAGGTCGAAATGTATATTTTATGGGTGGTTTTATTCATAATTACACATTGAAGGTATTAAAATGCAGTTAATGCGTATGCCATGGGTAGAACTGATCCATGAGATATAGCAGACAAACAAGGATATTTGCAAGATGAATCCATTCTGAATTTTAACGGAGATTCATCGTTTTACAGTATCCATTTCTGCAACAAGCTTTTGAATCTGTAATTGAATCAAACCGTTTTTCAGAATCAGCAGAAATTGTACCGGAAATCAAAAGAACTATTCATCATGATCTTTAGATACCGCTTTGTATTCTGCAATCAACTTTTGTTGAATATCCGGAGTGGCCGGTGCATATTCTAAAAAATGCATGCTAAATTTTGCACGTCCTTGTGTCATGGATCTTAAACTGGAAGAATAATTATACATTTCCGCCAGAGGCACTTTAGCTTTTATTTTTTTGTAATGTCCTTCAGAATCCATTCCTAAAATGATGGCACGACGTGTTTGGAGATCTCCCATAATATCGCCCATCGCATCATCACCACAAAGTATTTCTAATTCATAGACAGGTTCCAGAATCTGTGCTCCGGCAGCATGAAAAGCTTCTTTAAAAGCCATGGTACCTGCAATCTGAAAGGCCATATCATTGCTGTCTACCGGGTGCATTTTTCCATCAAATACCGAAACCCGTATATCTGTACAATAGGATCCGGTCAGCGGACCTTCAATCATTTTATTCATGACACCTTTTTTGATGGCCGACGAAAATTTTGTATCTATGGCTCCACCAACAATACACCATAAGAAAGATAATTTACCGCCCCAGCTGAGATCTTCCGATTCACGCAGACGAACATTCAATCCTGCCGGATCAGCCATCCCTTCGTGAAAGGGTTCCACGCGCATATGGACTTCTGCAAATTGTCCGGCTCCACCGGATTGTTTTTTGTGTCTGTAACTCGTATCGGATGCTTTGGTAATTGTTTCGAGATAAGGAATTTTCGGTTTTAAATAATCAATATGCAATCCATGTAGTTTTTCAATTCGATATTTTAATAAATCCATGTGCAACTGTCCTTGACCATGCAGTAAATTTTGTTTCAGTCTTTGGGATTGTTCCAAAACAAGAGTTGGATCTTCTTCCTGCAATTCATGAATGGCTTTTATCAATTTTTCAAGATCGTTTTTATTTTCTGTTGAAATCGCAGCACGGGTTCTTGGTTCTGGAAAAGGAATGGGTTCAACTTCTGAATCATTTCCTTTTATGGTTAAGGTATTATTCGTATGACTATCTTTTAATTTGACAATCACCCCTAAATCACCAGCTACCAATTCATTGACGGCTTCTCTGTTCTTTCCGTTTGATACATAAATTTGATTGAGTCGTTCATATCCCCGATTGGCATTATTGATTAACTCATCTCCGGTTTTTACTTTCCCGGAATAGACTTTAAAATAAGAAACGCGACCAACTTTTGCTTCACTCATCGTTTTGTAGATAAACAAAGTAGTTGGACCGGATGCATCTACTTTTAATTCACCTTTTTTAAGTTTTGCATTGGGACGATCTGCAGGGGATGGACAAACATCATTTATGAAACCCATGATTCGTCCGCTACCCATATTTTTTATGGCACTACAGCAAAATACAGGAAACAAAGTTTGGTGAGCAATGCCTTTGCGCAGTCCATCCGCTAATTCTGATTCATCGAGATTTCCGGTTTCAAAAAAATGTTCCATGAGTGTGTCATCATTTTCCGCTGCTGCTTCCACAATGGCAGCATGCATTTCTTGTGCTTTCGCTTTTTCAGAATCCGGGATATCTTTTTTAATGGGTTTCCCTCCATCTGCAGGAAATTCATACATAACCATGCGAAGGGCATCTATGATGGCATTAAAATTTTTTCCCTGATTCACGGGATATTGAAAGGGAATTAATTTAGTTCCAAACCGGGACCGGGCCTGTTCTAAAGTAGATTCAAAATCAGCTTTTTCATGATCGCATTGATTGATGACAAACATTGCGGGTAACTGAAATTTTTCAACATATTCCCAAATCAATTCAGTACCTACTTCTACTCCATGAGAGGCATTTATGGTCATAATTCCGGTATCGGCAACTTTCATGGAGGATAAAATTTCTCCGACAAAATCATCTGAGCCCGGTGTATCGATGATGTTTATTTTAGAATCCTTCCAGCTCACATGCATCAGTTTACTAAACAAGCTGGCTTTACGCTCTTGTTCGATATCCGAAAAATCCGAAACGGTATTTCCTGCATCAATAGTTCCTCTGCGAGTAATGGCTTTTGCTTCATAAAGCATGCTTTCAATCAAACTGGTTTTTCCGCTGTGCGAATGTCCCAGTAATACGACATTCCTAATGTGTTTGGGATCCTGGCTCATGTGAGAACGATTTTGTTTGTTAATGAATAGTTGCTACAAGTTATTTGAAAAGGACAGAATTGCAAATACTATTTTAAACTTAAATTTAATTATGTTTTATTCGTTTGAATATCTATATCATATGTATTTTAATACTATATAATATAATCATTTTAGGAGGCGAAATGTAAAAAATGGATGGGCTCCATTCTTTGATTTATAGTACTGAAGGGCTTTATGGGGCATCCTTTATCTAATTCAGGCAATGTTTCTGCTTTACAGCTTGCTCTAAAAATGTCCGGGTGAAGCGATTTCGGAGCTTGATGGAGCTGTTTAATGGCCCCAAATATTTATATAAATAATTGATAATCAATAATATGTATGTCAATTACTTATTTTTTTAGAAATATTGAAATTATTTCCTTAAAACAAGCTATTTTTGCAGTCCAATTTTAAAGACCTTAGTCATGATCGCAGTGGTAAATATAGCAGGGCAGCAATTTAAAGTCAGTAAAGGACAGAAATTGTTTGTACACCGTCAGGATGCAGAAACAGGAAGCCAGTTGAGTTTCGATCAGGTATTGATGCTGATTGATGGAGACCAGACAACGGTAGGAATGCCACATGTTTCCGGTGCAAGTATCTCTGCTAAAGTACTTGATCATGTCAAAGGGGATAAAGTGATTGTCTATAAAAAGAAACGTAGAAAAGGTCTGGAGAAGAAAAATGGTCATCGCCAGTCTTTTACTCAAATCCAAGTTGAATCTATCCAAATTTAAATTGATAAAATTTTAAACCATGGCACATAAAAAAGGGGAAGGTAGTACGAGTAACGGACGCGATAGCAATAGTAAAAGGCTTGGTGTTAAATTATTTGGTGGACAAGAAGCCATTCCAGGTAATATCATCGTCAGACAACGTGGGACAAGATACCATCCGGGTGTAGGCGTTGGTGTAGGTAAGGATTTTACCCTTTTTGCACTTAAAGCCGGTGTCGTCACCTTTAAGAAAACCCGTGAAGATCGTAACATCGTTCACATCATTTAATTCATTTTCCTTTTTACTGCTTTAATTTATTTGCTGATTTTATAATCGCACAAATTCTCCATTGGATGCTTCAATCCATCCGGAATCAAAAGCGGATGTTTGTACTTTAATCCATCCTTGAATTCGATCTCGGGCCTCCAGAAACTGCCCCGGTGTCAATTCTTGTTTGCTCGTGCTTCCGGTATCTGGTGATAAATACAACGAACTGGCTTTCAATAATACAAATCCTGAACTGTCATTACGGATCGCATTCCGATGAATGGCCAATCCGATCATAATCACAGCTAAACCAACAATCAATCGAATCCATTTACTTGAATTGGAAAATGATTGTTTGAAAAAGCGCATATAAATTCCAAGCGTCAAAAGGATACAGGCCATTATATACCATGTTAATGCCTGAAATTGTAGAATCGTATTATGATAGAACTTAAATAAAATAAATTCGGGTAATTCAAAGCGTTCGATTCCAGCTGCACGCTCCGCAAGACCAAGATTATGCTTGCATTCATTACAGTTCGGATCCCATTTGAGTGCTTTGTAATAATACAAAATAGCTAATGGATATTCTTTTAATTCATAATAAGTATTTCCCACATTATAATAGACATCTCGTCCCCGGATACCGGAATCCATTAATCTTTTCCATTCTGCTAATGCATTGGGGTAGTCTTTTGATTTGTAATACTGGATGGCTTTTTCAGCTTGTCCAAATGCGAAGATTTGAAAACTTAAACAAATCCATAAACACAAGCATCTCATATTTATTCTATTGTGATGATCTCTTTTAAAGATTGAGGTTTTTCTTCATTTCTGGGATGATATCCTTCTAAAAATTTTGTTTTTCCATCTTGTAAAGGCAACATATTTCCTTTTGGTTTTGTAAAAAAATCGATGTGATCAATTTTTTCTTCCGGATTAAAATAAAACCGCATACTGCTACACTGTATAAAATTGGTTCCAATATATCCTTTTTCATCATCCTTGATAAAGTAAATGGATTCCGCATTGCCTTGCACATCCATAAAGTTTATTTTTTTTAATTCAAAATGAGCTTGTATGTCGCGTCCCTTTAATTGATCTTCAAGAAGGGTATAATCCTGATTGATGATGAAAGCATTTTTTTTGAGTAAAATATCTTGTAAGGATTTTCCATTCATAAGCATCTGAATCGTATCACCTGAAAATTGTGTGGTATCAGACCACAATACCGGTTGATCATACATGGTAAAACTGGAATCCTTGGATGAAAAATACAAGGAGTCACATAAACCTTGTAAGCGTTTACTCCAGATTTTCACATGGCCCCAGGCATATAAGACCTGAAAACTATCTGAGGTAGAAATGACGCGTGTAGAATACAGACTATCTGCAGCAAGGTATAAACTATCACTATTAAAAGCACTGGCAATATAGGCTCTCTGTTTGGAACCAATGGCTCGATAACTGGAGTTGCTTTTGCTGTATATAAAAGTATCGCATACGATGGTATAACCACTAGAAGTATCTCTTACCTGTACGTCTCCAACAGCACGACCAAGATCCTTATTGCCATCATAGTTGAGCTGCAACGCATCAATGGTTCGGTTGTTTTCCGTAACACTTGTCTTGCCATAAACCTGAAGCGATTTACTTTTTCGGTTGTATTCAATCTGACTTCCGGAGAGGAGACGATCACCTTCTTTATAGCGTGCATTTCTGAATAATCGTACATCCTGAGTTTTTTCATTGATAACAATGCTGTCGGCATGTGCTTCCTGCCGGTTATCATAGATATGGGCTTCATGAACCAGAGTAATGATATTGTTTATTGCATCGTGATAAATGTCTTTTGCATCTGCAATTTGCGATCCATTTCGATACCGTGGATAATTCCCAAAATAAGATTGTTGTAAAGCGACATTGTAATACCCCTTTTCACAGTAAATATCTAAACTATCTTGTTCTATTAAAGTAGGTCCGGTAAAGCGAACGAATTTATTTTTGGTTTCATATACCAATGAATCAGAAAGCAGATTGAGACTATCTTTTAATAATACGATCACACTATCTTTAAAATAAGCTGTTCCGGTTTTTGCAAAATAATATCCACGGTTACTTTTAAGTTGTGCATTTTCAGACGTCAAAATTCCTTTATTAAAATAGCGGGCAATTCGCAATTTTAAATCGTACTGCAGGAGTTGCGTAAATAATTGTTGATCCCTGTGTTTTAAAACAATGTTCCCTACAAAATCTGCGGTCGATAAATCCCCATCATATTTCAGACTATCGCCAAATATTTGTAAGCTATCGCCTTCAACAATACGCACATGCCCCATCGCATGCATTTTATTCCCATCGATAATGGCAGAATCACACAACAAATAAGTTGTTTTATGCCTTACCAATACATCTTTGGATAAGTATTGGATTTCTTTTCCAGGGCTTCGTTCAAATCTAAATAAATCTGCATGAATTACCTGTATTTTAGCTGCACTCGTATCACTTTGGGAATACAGGATTCCGGAAATTAAAAGGATTCCTAAAATACAATAAAACCTATGGATAAGATGTGTTTGATTTTTCATTTTTTTAGGTGCTCGGCAATCAACAATTCAGCTGCTTCTTCTCCAACTAAGGTCCCAATAGCCACGCCCATACCGCCTAAACGAACAGCTACAAAAACCTGAGGCATGAATTGTTTAATGATTGGTTTTTTCTCTGGACCCAAACCCAGGATTCCTGACCAGTTATCAATAATTTTAAATGATTGATCTGGTAAAATGTATTGACTCACAATTTCTTTTAGATAATTAATTATTTTTTCATTCATTCCAAATTCATCTGTTGCCTCTTTTTCAAATTCTAAATTTCTTCCTCCTCCGATCAATAGTTTGCCATCCAATTCCCTAAAATATACATATCCACAATTAATATGAAAACAGCCTCTGAAACGGATTGGCCCTTCTGTTTCAATCAATAAAACTGAATTACGGGCTGCCTGAACTTCAATATCCGGAAAGAAGCGTTTGGCAAATCCATTAACGCAAAAAATCAGTTGTTTCGCATAGAATTTGAATAAATCAACTAATTCAATTTCTAAACCATCTCCGACATGCTGCCAGGAACGTAACCCCATACCGTGAATAAGCAAGCCCCCCTTGGCTTGAAATAACTCCTGAAGAGTATGAATCATAAGCATAGGATTGATACAGGCTTCATGATCATTGGTAATCAGACCTTCAAAGCGATTCAATCCCCAGGCCTCCAGGTCTTCAGGATTCATCCTGAAATACTGTTTCAGGCCTGTGCAAGCTTCAATTTCCTGATTCAGATAGTCTAAATCATGCTCCTGAATGGGAATACTACTAATTCCTGGATGAGTTAATTCGTATCCTCCAAATGGCCTTAAATCAATTGAAGACGAACCCGTGCGCTGGATCAGCTTTTGAATACCCAAATATCTTTGTTTGAACAGATCAAATACCTTTTTACCTGGTATTTTTTTAAGATCATCTAGCAATTCGGAAGGGCTGCCAAAACAAGCAAATCCGGCATTTTTAGTGCTTGCTCCCAGGGGAAGATAGTTCTGTTCAAGGATCAGCACCCGCAATTGAGGTTGTTTTTCTAATAAGGAAATTCCGGTACTTAAACCCACAATACCAGCTCCAATGATCACTACATCAATGTTTTGAAAATAAAATGACTTTTCCCAATAGCTTAAATGTGGCATTTTAAGGGTTTGCTAGCGGCAAAAATAATAGGATTAGAGCAGTATTTTTTTGCTGCTAATGGGCAATTCTACTTAATTTTCGACCTAATTTTCGAATATGATCCAGAGAATTCAAAGTATTTATATGTTTTTGGCAAGTTTGTGTTTTGCTGCCTTATGGTTTCCGGATATGATTTTGACAAAAACTGAAAACCCGGGAGAAGGTATTTTTTCTGATTCGATATTTTATGCAAACGAAAGTATGCTGATTTTAATTGGTTCCGGTACTTCAGCCCTCATGGCAATGATTGCCGTATTTCTTTTTAAAGAACGAGGTATGCAAATTATCTTATCGGCTGTGTCCAGTTTGATCCACATGCTTTTTTGTATTGGTGCTTGTTTTTTTGCGATTTATAAATATCAAAAACTCAATGATTTTATCCCATTTTCAGGTTTGTATTTTAGTATGGCCGGGATCGTTCTCGTTTGGTTAGCGGTACGTGCGATTCGACGTGATCAGGATTTGGTACGATCGATGGACCGCCTTCGTTAAGCTGATCCATTCGCATTGGACCAGTTTGCAGCACTCATTATTTTTATCAGAAATCCTGTTTTAGGAACAGTAAAAACACGGATTGCACAAAACAGCAGTCCGGAAAATGCTTTAGATATTTATAACAAGCTCCTTGATATTTGTCATACGGAATGCCTCGCCTATCCAGGCGATAAGTTTGTTTACTACAGCGATTCAATTGACCCACACGATCAGTGGCATCCTGATTTATTTTATAAGCGACTGCAGCATGGACAGGATTTAGGTGATCGAATAGCGCATGCATTTCAAGAGGTATTGATCAATCATTCCAAAGCAATTATCATTGGGAGTGACTGTCCGTATCTGAAAAATGAATTAATTCTAGATGCTAACAACTATTTAAATTCTAAGGATTGTGTTATTGGACCTGCTGCAGATGGAGGTTATTATTTATTAGGACTCAAAAAGTTTGAGCCAAAATTATTTCAGGATAAACCCTGGAGTCGTCCTGAATTGTTTGGAGAAACTTTACAGGCCATGAGCCAATTGCAACTGGAACATGAAATGTTGGAAACCTTGGAAGATATTGATACGCAGGAAGACTGGAATCGTTATTTAGATAGCACTAAATTGTAAATTCTTCTTTTAACTTCGGGATTTCAATCGCCTGAAATCCATCCTGATGTAAATAATCTTTATATTTTAATTGGGTTTCATATTCGCCATGAACGAGGAACAGTTTTTTACAGCTTGTCTTTTGATTTTCCAGAAAATCTTTCATTTCTTTTTGATCCCCATGTGCTGAAAAGGAATCCATTATTTCAATTTTAGCGTTTACTTTTTTTGTATCACCCAGGAGTCTGATTTCTTCAGCGCCTCTTTGCAATTGACCACCAGGTGTATAAGGCGCGCAATAACCTACCAATAAAATGGTATTGTGTGGGTTTTCAATATTATTATATACGTGATGTTGAATGCGACCTGCATTCAACATTCCGGCAGCCGATATAATGATACTCGGTTCTTTACTGGTATTTAATTTTTTAGATTCCCTAACATCAACTATATAACTTAAACGTTTAAAACCAAATGGATCCGGGTCTTTCACAATATACCGATGCAATTCATCATCAAAACATTCTGAATGTGCTTTAAAAATATCTGTAGCATTTACAGCAAGCGGGCTATCCACAAATACTGGCAGGTTGCTTAGTTTTCCTTCGTTGACCAATTGATCTAAAATAAATACCAATTCTTGTGTGCGACCCAAACTAAATGCGGGTATGATGACCTTCCCTCTATTTTGAAAACAGGTTTGGTTTACAATTTCGAGAAAGCGTTCTTTTTCAGCAGGTTTTTCGAGATGCAATTTATCACCATAAGTAGATTCTGAGATAATGACATCAGCCGGCCACATTTCTTGTGGATCTCTCAGAATTGGACGATTGGGCCTGCCAATATCTCCACTAAAAGCCAATCTGAATTCATCTCCTCCAGTTTGTATGACTAAATTTACACTAGCAGAACCCAGGATATGTCCGGCATCCGTAAAAATTAATTTTACTCCTTTTACCAATTCAATCCAGCGATCATATGAAACCGAAACAAATAATTTCATGGCAATAGCTACATCTGCCGCATTGTAAATCGGTTTAACTTTCTGGTAAGTGAAATTAGGATTGCGTTGTTTTTTTCGCTCTAAATGAATGTTATCAAATTCCGCATCCCGTTCCTGAATATGTGCGGTATCCATCAACATGATAGCAGCCAAATCTCTCGTCGCATGCGTGCAATAAATATGTCCGCGGAATCCATCTTTTACCAGTTTAGGAATGCGGCCGCAATGGTCAATATGTGCATGCGATAAAATTAATAAATCAATTTCAGCGGGCTCGAAGGGCCATGTTGAATTAAGCGGCTCAACAAGCTCTTGCTTTCCTTGAAACATGCCACAATCCAATAAAATCTTATATCCATTATCCAAAGTCAATAAGTGACAGGATCCGGTTACTTCTCTGGCTGCGCCACAAAATTTTAACTTCATACGATTTCGTTGAGTTCAATATGATTGATCAATAAATTTATTTTTTGAATGCAAGCTTCCTTTCCCTGAAACTTTAACATGCTTATGACATCCGGTCCGGTAGGAATTCCGCTGATGCAAACCCTTAATAACGGAAACAATTCACCGGCTTTCATATTTTGAGATTTGATAAATTCTTTTAATTGGGCTTCCAATTCTTCAGACGGCCAGTTGGATATGCTTTCAAAAAAAGCAGAAATTGTTTTTAGAAGGGATGCGGAATCCGATTTTAATTTAGTTTTAAGAAAGGATTCATCCCAGGTAATCACATTTTGAAAATAGACTTTAGATAAAGTATAAAAATCTTTCATCAAATGGATTCGATCTTTATACAATGTATAAATCCTTTCCAGATCTGTTTCTGAAACCGCTTGATTATTTGAATTAAAATCCGCTTGAATGCGTTGGATACATTCTGCTTTATCTTTCAGATGGATGTATTGTTGATTAAACCACTTTCCCTTTTCAAAATCGAAACGCGCACCGGATTTTACTATTTTCTCAATTGAAAATGCCTGTATCATTTCCTGGATGCTAAATAATTCTTTTTCACTACCATCATTCCAACCTAAAAAGGCAAGAAAATTAAGCAGAGCATCCGGTTCAAATCCATATTCCCTAAATCCCTGATACGTTTCACCATCTGCGGTAGTCCAGTTTATTGGAAAGACAGGGAAACCAAATTGAGCGCCATCCCGTTTAGATAATTTTCCATTGCCGGTTGGTTTTAAAATCAAGGGAAGATGAGCAAAGGAAGGCATTTGATCCAGCCATCCAAAAGCCTTATACAGTAAAACATGATGTGCAGTTGACGATAACCATTCTTCTCCACGGATCACATGACTGATTTTCATCAGATAATCATCGACCACATTGGCCATGTGGTACGTGGGCATACCATCAGATTTAATTAAAACTTTATCGTCCAAATCAGTTGTATGAAACCGTACCGAACCCCGAACCAGGTCCTGGATTAATACATCCTGGTTTTCAGGTACTTTCAACCGGATGACAAAAGGAGTTTGCTGAGTCAGCAAATTTTTCCACTCCGCTTCATTCAGACTTAATGAATTGCGCATTCCTTTACGGGTATGAAAATCGTATTTTTGATTACCCCCATTGGACGCTCTCAATTCATTCAATTCAGATTCTGTATCAAAAGCATAATAAGCTTCCCCTTTTTCGATTAGAAGATTGGCATGTTCAAGGTATATGTCCTTGCGTTCCGATTGCCGGTAAGGACCGTATGGACCTCCAAATCCCGGGCCCTCATCAGGTAATAAACCAACCCATTTCAGACTTTCGATGATATAGTCTTCCGCGCCCGGCACGTATCGACCTTGATCTGTATCTTCAATCCGAAGAATAAATTGACCCCCTTGTTGCTTACAAAACAAGTAATTATAAAGGGCTGTCCGGATCCCTCCAATATGAAGAGGTCCGGTAGGACTTGGGGCAAAACGAAGACGTACGGGCTTGGACATAAAGATCAAACTAGCTTGCAAATATCCAAAGTCCTTGCCAAACTCAGACTCCGAATTGCAATTCCAGATTGTAAGATATTGTTAATCATTAAAATAAAAAGCAAAAGCTTAAAACCAAAAGCCATCTTTGTACGTAGATCCCTCTATATCCATGTATCTGAGTTTTACTCCACGATTTTTACAGAGCATGTTTTCCGAGCTTCTATGGCGAGTCGAAAGCCAAAGGCCCGAGCTATTCCTAACATTTGACGATGGTCCTATTCCCGAAATTACCCCATGGGTATTAGATCAACTGGAACAGTATCAGGCTAAAGCCACCTTTTTTTGTGTTGGACAAAATATCGATCGTCATCCACATATTTTTCAGGATATCAAGGATCGGGGTCATAGTATAGGACACCATACTTACAATCATTTATCCGGATGGGCTACCGATAATGCAGAATATTTTCAAAATGTTCGCAAAGGGGCCTTAGTGAGTGGTTCCAAATTATTCAGACCACCTTATGGGAGATTAAAACCTTCTCAGACAAGATATTTAAAACGCCATTTTCAGATTGTCATGTGGGATGTGCTGAGTGGTGATTTTGACCCTTGTATCAGTGCAGATGCCTGTTTTCAAAATGTAATAAAAAATACACAGTCAGGATCTATAATTGTTTTACATGATTCAATTAAATCTGCTTCTAAACTCTATAAAGTCTTACCGCAAATTTTAGAATATTACACCATTCGGGGTTTTGAGTTTAAAGCACTCGATCCCTTGGGGATACCAAATTATGTCCAGCCGGAGCATTATTCTTTTGCCTGATCCTGGTAAATGCGGATGTAGTCAATTTCAAATACGGCAGGAAATTTTTTAGACTTGATCGCTTTATATTTTGGATCTAATCCGATTCCCAATCCGGCAATGATTCGGGCTTTTGTTTTTGGAAAAGCTTGCACTTGATTATAAATACCCGGTTTCAGTTTATAAGATTTAATCTTACAATTGGAAGAACTGTTTTCATAACCTGCCAGGCTGCGCACCAATTTTCCATTGATATACCACCGAATAAAATAGGGATCCCATTCAATAGCAAACACATTAAAATCTTTATGTAAATCAGGGGATCGATGCCATTTGGGCTGTTGACAGTGATTATGAGCTTGGTAACAATGGTGATAATTGCTTTGAAACTGACGCATATACTTTCCATGAATTTCAAAGACATCAATTTCTTCCAGGACACCTTCTCCCAACGTCCAAAAGGCAGGCCAAAATCCAAATCCTTTTGGAAGTTTACAACGGATTTCAAAACGCCCATACAAGAAGCCGGTTTTCGAAAAAATATTTCCCGAAGTATAAGGATACGTTTGACCATACCAACTGGCTTTCTGTTGCTTGCCGATTACTTTTAACGTGCCATTACTTATAACCAAATTGCTGTCTGTAATGACAATTTCTCCGCCCAAGGTTCGACAGGCAGGACAGGTATCCAGGCCGGTTGTGGTGTAGGGATAATAACTAAACCATTTACTTACGTCCAGTTGATTGCCTTCAAATTCATCTTGCCAGACTAACTGATAATTTTTAGTAGCCCGGAGGGGTTTAGAATCTTTCGTTACTTCAAAGACCTCTTGAATCTGAGCGATGAGATTTATCGAATGACAGAATAAACAAATTAGAAGGACGAATTTCATCGGATGAATTAGTTTGAAAGTAAATACATACAGGGTTTGCCATAATATTTATTGAAAGACTCTGTTGTCCAGGATTTGATGCTTTTTGTTTCAATGATTTGTTCAGGGCCAGTCAAATCAGCTGCTATGCATAATTTCATTTCTTTAGGAATGTGCGTCACTACCAAATCTAAAACCTGCTTGTTTCGATAAGGTGTTTCCATAAAAATATGACTTGCATTTGATTTTCGGATTTCATTCAAGATCCATATTAATTTATGTCTCAATTCTTCTTTTTTTGCCGGTAAATACCCGTGAAAATGAAATTCCTGGCCATTAAAGCCGCTGGCCATTAATGCCAGCAAGATAGAATTTGGTCCGGGATATGGATAGACCGGTATTTGGTGTTTATGAGCCATGGCGACCAGTTCAAAGCCGGGGTCGGCGACACAAGGCAATCCCGCTTCAGAAAGCACCCCTAATGGAATTCCTTTTTTTAAGAGTAAGACCATTTCATAATAAAACTGGGCTTCCTCTTTTGGAGGAATTTCAAAAACCTCAATCAGATTAAGAGCGGTCGGATGTTCTATGAGTTTGAGGAAGGCCCGTGCCGATTTGGCCCGTTCAACCACAAAATGTTGCACTTTTCTGGCTGCTTCTATGGCCATAGGGCTTAAAGATGAAAGATTCCCCCCACTGATAGGAACAGGTATTAAATGCAATCCGGCTTTTGTCATGGAGCTAAGATAAACCAACTGGAGTCAATCCGGGTAAATCGGGCTTTTTATCCATTAATTTAAGCGAAAACAATTTCCATTTAACGTAACTTCGCCTCCCTTTTCAGATCCATTATGAATACATATACTATTAAGTTACAGCAGTTTGAAGGTCCTTTCGACCTCCTCCTGTTTTTTATTGAAAGGGATGAACTCGATATTTATGATATTCCGATAGCCCAAATCACGGAAGACTTCCTGGCCTATGTACGCCATATTGAATCGCTGAATTTGGACCTTGCCAGTGAATTTATTTTAGTAGCAGCAACCTTGATTCGAATTAAGGCAAAAATGTTGCTTCCCCGTAAAGAATTAGATGAAAACAATCAGGAAATAGATCCTAGAAGAGAACTCGTTCAAAAACTTTTAGAATATAAATCAATCCGTGAAGTCATCGACGAGATGGGTAACATGGAGGATGACCGATATTTCCGTGTTCCTAGAGGAAATGTGAAGCGCGAATTTGAAACTCTCGCTAGCAAAGCACTGGTTGATGCAGAATGGGAGACCCTCAATCTTTTCAACCTGATGAAGGTTTTCCAAAGGGTGATGCAACGATTTGAAGAAGGGCCTAAACGGGTCGTTCATAGAATCTACAATTACAAATTTGAAATTGTCGACGAACAAGACAAGGTGATTCAAAAAATTCAAAACTTCGGAAAGGCCAATTTTGAAACCTTGTTTGAAGATTGTGAAAATCGGATCCATGCCATTATTGTATTTCTCGGTATCCTGGAATTAGTCAATTTTCAAAGAATTCAAATCGTAAAAGGAGATTCCATCAACCAATTTTGGTTGTCGGAAAAACAGGAAGAGGAAGCAGGATTGGAAGAAGAATAAAGGCTCAAAGGATAGCTTAAATCCAGTTGAAGATAAATTTGTTTAAAACAAGGTATTTTAAATTAAACGCTGTTCTTCTTTTCCGGCTATTTCATTTTGTTAAACATATAACGGCTTATTTTCCATTGTCCGTTTGTTTTT
>CAYMGR010000004.1:15330-32198 GCA_964389985.1 uncultured Saprospiraceae bacterium | reverse complement strand
AAAGCCCCTTTCAAGGGGTTTGGGGTTCAATGAGTGCTCATAATGACTTGACTCGACCTAAAAAAAGTTTACAATTTTAATTAAATAATCCTAAAATAGCTTTATAATCCATGTTCAGTCCTAATATAAGTTTACAGCTCTAACGTGTTCATTCATCTGAACCCCAAACCCCTTGAAAGGGGCTTTTGCTTTGTCTTAAGATCAAATTATTTTTTCTTGTTAATTTTTTAGAATTCGTTGAATCGTGACTGGTGTCAATTAATGATGTAAATTCAAAGCCCCTTTCAAGGGGTTTGGGGTTCTAAGAATGTTCACTATTTTTTCTAATTATTCTTTTTACAATTCGTCGAATCGTGACTGGTGTCAATTAATGATGTAAATTCAAAGTCCCTTTCAAGGGGTTTGGGGTTCAGATTTACATAAATTGATTACTGATTTTATGTTGAAATGGTTTTGTCTATTAAAAATCGATTGCTCCCTTAATAATTAATTGGTGCAATAATGAATCTATTAGTGAATGACCCGTAAATGCAAATGATATGTAATGTTTAAATTACTTTATCAATCGCTTTATGATGGATCTATTCAATCGATATGAAATTCTTTTAACAAAATAAATTCCAGATACCAGATTTTCCACCGGAAGATAGATTCTGGCTTTATCCACACTGGTTTGAAAAATTAAGCGCCCCAGCGTATTGTAGATCAATAATTCATCCGGTTTACCGTTTCCAGCTTGAGGTAGAATGACTTCTAATATATTATGAACCGGATTGGGATAAATTTCAAAATCAATGGATTCGATATCTTCACTTAAACTCACTTCTTCCAATTTCATCTCATACAAATTTCCACCGATTCTCAACGTAGGAAAATACTCATCTGTAAGATACCAGATATTTTCTTTGGCATAACAAATACCTTCCTTCTGAGAATAGCTGGGCAAATTAATCATACGTGAGGAACCTTTAAAAAAATCAGAGCCCTCAAATCCTGAAAATTGCCAAATTCGATCATGTGATAATAAAACTAAACTGCTATCCTCTAAATTCATAGCCGCTCCAGTGATCCAAAAAAATACGTCGGGTCCATCTCCTGTTTTAAAACTATCTAGCGGATGGATCGCATAATTCCCTTCTATTGCAGGTATTTTATAATGATAAGTATAACCGGTAAAAGGATCCGTTCGATTTTTGGAAAATAAATGCAGGCTATCGCGATACCAGACCATCGCTTCCATATCAAAATTTCGATAGGCTGCTTCGGGTGGAAAATTTGTTTGATTGCTATAGTTAAATTGAATGACTGTTGGTTGAATACTGTCTTTTTGATTCGTTTCAATTCCTCTTAAGATATAAATCTTTAAATCCCGGCGACTGTTATTATTATTTCCAAAATCACCCAAATAAATAGTCCCCTGATAGTCCGTTGTAATGTCTTCCCAATCTGTTTTTGTGACACCAATCAATTGAACCGTTCGTAGGATGTTGCAGTTGGAATCGATCTCGTAAATTTCCGCCGGACTGCTATTGTCAACTTGGGTCCAAAATGTTTTTCCCTGATTTAAAGTCAAAATACCAGAGCTGTGTTGGATTTTAGTTTCCAGAGGGCATTTTAAAGCCCATGATGCAGTTTGTGATCCAAGGGTCCAGGAATTAAGCACCACCAAAAAGCCGATTAACAATCTCGTAAAAGAGTCTATGTACTTTGTACATGGAATAGAGAATTTCATAGTAAATATCAATTTAAAGCCGTCGTTTCCTTCCATACAATACTAAATCTACTACCGGCGCCTGGATGACTTTCAATTTCCAATTGAGCATTTATTTTTTTCAACATTTGCATCACTAAAAACAATCCCAGTCCGCTGCCTTTTTCGCCTTTGGTACCTAAGCTGGATTCCTTGCTACTGCTAAGAATCGATTGGATTTGTTCGCTACTTAGCCCTAGTCCAAAATCTTCTACGATCAATTCAAGTCCGCTTGTATTTTGTTTACTTTGTATAATGATTTTCTGTTGCTCCTTGCTAAACTTAATGGCATTTGTAATTAAATTTCGTAAAGCAATTGACAGCACATCGGAATTGCTGATGATTATAATAGGTTCAATGCTTTGGATGATTTCAATATTTTTTTGATTTGCATGGATTTTTAAAATATGGACCACATCCGTTACACATTCATCCAATCTTATGGGTACCAATGGTGTTTCAACATTTTTTAACTGAAGATTTGCCCAGGTCAATAAATTATCCAATAATTCACCTGTTTGATTTACAGCTTCCATCGTTTGGTTCTTAAATAATATTTTTTTGTCGGCGGCTATACTTTCATTATCTGAAAGCATCAAATAACTTCTTAAAGTATTCAAAGGATTACGAAGATCATGGCTGATGATACCAAATAAGCGATCTTTGATTTGATTTAACTGTTGTAATTCGGTTTTTTGATTTTCGATGAGTGTATTTTTTATTTCTAAATCCTGGTTCTTTTTTTGAATTTTTCGATAATAATAAAACAAACTTGATAAAAGAATAATTGAAAAAACTGAAAATATTAATAATATATTTCGATTACTTTTTTGCTTGATAACTTCAAGATTCTTTTTTGTAATCAGCTTATCTTTTTTTTCCAACTGGTAATCAGTTTCCAATTGATTGAGTTGGTTCTGATTATCAGAATTAAACAAACTGTCTTTTAAATTGTAATATTTTTTAAGGTAGTACACTTGCATATCATGTTGTTTTTTAAGGTCATACATTTCTGCAAGATTTTTGTAATTTTCCAATTCAGTAAGCGTATTTTGGGAAGCCTGGGAACACGCAATGCTTTTCTGAAAGGTAACATATGCGGAATCAAACATATGTTTGGCGCTATAAATACAAGCCAGATTATTGTAAACTCCTGAGAGTAAATATTCTGAGCTGTTTGTTTTTTTTAGTATCGTTAGGGCACTGTCTATATAAAGAAATCCTTCATTCAACCTACCCATTTTTTTATACAAAAGACCAATATTCGATAAAGTATTCGGTACGGAATAGTTATCCTCATGTAGTAACACTGCAAGGCGACTTGACTCCAGATTTAATAGAATGGCCGAATCATATTTGGCTTGTCTATAATAGAAATTGCCCTTTTCTTGTAAATAAAAATTCAATTCAACGGTATCCTGTGTTTGATCAATTAATAATTTAGCTTTGTCAAAATATACTTCGGCTTTGGGGTATTGGGCGTATTCAGTATATAAATAGGCAATATCAATAAAAACCTTTGTAAGTCTACGTTTGTAATTTAGTTCTTCATAAATTCTAACTGCTTTTAAATAGTTTTCTAAAGACAAGTCAAAATTCCCTTTTGTGATATAACAACTTCCAAGACTGTAATAACTGGAGGCCAGTTCCGGTTTATTGTTAAGCTTTTCAGCAAGTGTTTTAGTTCGTTCAAAATAATCGATGGCTTTATTTAAATTTAAATTTAAATAGTGTTCTGCGATGGTCCTGTTGATATTTAATTGAGCGGAATCATGTACTTCATCATTTAGCAATTTAAATAAACTTTCAATTGATTGACTTTCCTGAGCGTGTAGGCAGGTAATCCGCAGACAGAAGCTGATAATTAATATATTTTTTAGAATATCTTTCATAAATATCGTTTAATACCAGCATTACCAATAACTGTTTGCATCACCGCTTCGGAATAGGTTTTGCCAATCAGTAATCTGATTTTATCAATACTCAACGTGTCATGGTCTAAGGTAGTAATTTTATGAATATTGACAATGTGCGTTCTGGAAATACGGATAAACGAACGATCAGGTAATTGCACTTCCAAATTTTTCAAACTGACCAGGGCTGTTTTTTTTGAACCATCCAACAAATAAATGCTTACAAAATCTGCTAAGGATTCGATGTAATTGACATCGGAAAAATTTATCCGTACGTAAGCATTTTTTTCCCGGATAAAAAAACGATCTCCGTTTTCAATTTTTAAACCCTCTTGATTTGGAATGCTCCGTTTTAATTCCAACAGGTTGCGGACCTTGTCAATGGCCTTCATTAATCGTTCGACCTGGATCGGTTTGGTTAAAAAGTCAACGGCATCTACATCAAAGGCATCTACCGCATATTGTTTATGAGAGCTTATAAAAATGACTAAAGGGAGCTGACTCATGCTTTTTGCCAGTTGGATACCATTTAAATTCGGCATTTCCACATCGCTGATCAACAAATCCGGATGGCCATTCTGAATTGCAGTTATGGCAGTCATACCATCCTTGAATTCGCCAATACAATCCAAATCTGGAATTAACTTCAAATACTCAAGCGTTAAGGTTCGGAATATATCGTCATCATCTGCTAGAATGAATTTGATTTTATGTGTCATATTAGGAGTAAAAGTATTCAAATTTAGCTCAAAAAGGGTTGAATTCTTAAGTTTTTAGCGAGGAACTGTTTTCATAAGCTATCTATAATCAGCATTTTACAAATGGAACATGGAGGCTTAGGTCCTCCACCAAATTCAATCCGTTCTACTAAAATATAAAGTTTATCTACTTTTCCAGTGCATCTATCGACTTGATATAGAGTTTACAATCTGACTGAAATAGTTTTGAATTCAAATCTGTAAAATTCTAATTATGAAACTTCGATTAAATGCTTCCATTTCAATTTGGTTATTTTGCTTTGTTTTTATACTAAATAGCCATACTGCAAAAGCAGATCCTTATTCAGAATCAAACTGGCGTGTGAGTTATAATAATTGCAGCGCCACCATTACAATATCATTTTGGATATTAGATGGACGGGGTGAAGATGATTATTTTAAGAATCTATCGATTCGTTATATCAATGCAAATGATAATTCTAAAAGAATTTTTAGGTTAAAGTATGGAACGGATTGTTCGTATTGCGATTCTGAATTTACCAGAGATGGCGGAACGCAGAACAGAACGTTTGGATATAGTATTGAGGATGGAAATCCATCTTTTACAGTTACAGAAGTTTCAGGATTGGACAATGTGTATGAAGGCAAATTAACTTTAAGAGATTTTGATTTCAACTTATTAGGTGGAAGTATTGAAATTCAAATGTCTGGTCTGTGGTATAATAATGATGCTGGAAACAATGATTCAAATGTTGATTTTACTAAAACGATTAACTCAACGCTTGTCATTCCGGCAAGAACTAATTTAACAAATACCTTTGATTGCAATTCAATTACATTGAATTGGACTAACCCAAGTTGGGATTGCGATAGTCCGGACTCCGGATGGAAAACTAAAATTTTCAGGACAGATGATCAGGGAAATAACCAGTACTATGAATTGTTTGGAAATACCAATCCCAACAATCAATTTACAGATGTAAATGTAGTTGCCGGTCGCGTATACAGTTACTATTTAATTGGAAGTTGGTTTCCCGGATATTCAAGAGAAATTGGATCAGGCTCTTCTAATACGATTACCGCTCATGTCACTGATTTACCATTAGCTCCAGTAAACTTACACATTGAAAGCAATCCAATCCCCTGTGATTCATTAATAGCTATCAGCTGGGATCAACCCAATATTCAACCAGGTCAATATTATATTACAAGAAGGCGATACCGCCCAAGTATTTCAACTTGGACGATCATCGGGACCATAGATGGCCAGCTAACCAGTTATCTTGATTCAATAGGTGTATTATCAAATAAGACCTATCAGTATAAGATTCAAGCGGTCTCAGATTGCGGTGTTTCTGACTATTCAAACACGGTAACCGGTGTTGGAGTATTTGAACCTCAGGTTCCTGAAAACTTCACTGCGATACCAGATGGAAATCGCATTTTACTGAACTGGATAGACAAAGCTTTAGACGAAACTGAATATATAATTGAAAGAACGGGAGGAGTAACTAAGATCATTACCTTACCTGCTGATTCAGAAAGCTATATTGATGCCGATGTAACATTTTGCCAACCCTATCATTATACCATTCGAGCTAATAATACTTGTTTTAAGTCTAGCAGTTACCGGGCAAGTGCAGATACCATTCTAGTCTATGACATCAATCAGTTATTTACTGAGCAATCGTTAAGTGCATCAAAAGGATATTACTCTGATAAAGTCGTTTTGGAATGGTCCTACAATTTTGGTAGTGATTTTAATGGATTGCGAATTTTTCGTAGAAGATTACAGGATACTGGATTTATACAAATTGGAAACGAACTAAGCGGATCCAATATATTTGTTGATGTTGTTGCTGAAGCAGGACAATTGTATGAATACAAAATATTGGGAGAAGTGACTTGTGCAAACCAAGTTTATTATTCTAATGAAGCTCGTTCGATTGGATTTAGAACCCGCACTGGAACGATTACCGGCCAAGTCAATTATGGGGCTAGTATTGCCGTAAAGGATGTTCAGATCAATGCATCCTCTACGTCGGGTATATCAAATAAGAGTATAGATTTTACATCCGGGACCATTGTGATCGCCCCACAGGATAATTTGAATTTAGATACAGCCTTTTTGTTTGAGTGTTTTGTACAGCCTGAAAGTTATTCAAATTCTCCCACAATAATTGAAAAGCTAAACAACTATAAGTTACGATTCAATAATAGTAATAACTTAGACTTTACAATTTATGATGCTACCAAGAGTTACAATTTTATTTTAAGCGCTACACAAATTCCACAAAATAGTTTCAGTCATATTGCAGTTCAGGTACAATCCGATACCGTGCGCTTTTTTATAAATGGAGTTGAAAGAAAAAAATCCCACATTCCTGTATCCGGAGGTGGTTCCTTTCATTTTAATAATACCAAAGACAGTATTATTATTGGTTCAGGCTTTGATGGTAAACTGTGTGAACTTCGTTTATGGAATACAGATAAATCGGCTGCACAAATTGTTCAGGACAGCAAGAGGTTTCTATCAGGAAGTGAAAACGGCTTGTTAATTTACTACAGAACGAATGAGGGAATGGGTAGTTCCGTATATGATTATTCAAAGCAATCTCAAATTTTTAATAAAAATCACGGAAGTTTTCGTGGAACAGGAATTAATTGGTCATCTGCTTATCCAAGCTCTGCGCAGGTATCCTTATTAGCATATACGGATGCATTGGGAAATTATCTTTTAAACACACCCTTTAATGGTTCTGGAGAAGTTTTTATTATTTCTCCGAGTTATTTAACGCATACATTTAATCCTTCTTCTACTGCTTTATTTATTGGTGATGGAGCGACCATTCATAACAACATTAATTTTATGGATCTTTCGTCATTTACTGTAACCGGAACAGTGACCTATAAAAATTCAAGTTGTGGTGTTGCAGATGCACCCATTTTGATAGACGGAGTTCCAATAATAGTCAATGGAACGACCGCTAAAACAGATCCAACAGGCGCTTTTTCGATCCAAGTCCCAATTGGTAATCACTTTATTGAGGTCCAACAAGAAGGTCATGTGTATTCAGTCAAGCGATTTCCGGGTGCAGGTACTTATAATTTTCAACAGGCTAAAAGTGGTATTGATTTTATAGATTCTACCTTAGTTAAAGTTGTTGGAAGAGTGGTAGGCGGTCTAAGGGAATCTGTTAAAATCCCGGGTTTGGGTAAATCAAAAAACAATATTGGAGTTTCAAAACTCAATTTTAAAGCCCAATTGGGTAATGGATGTCGTGAGGATGTCGTGTTTACCGATTCAAATACTGGGGAGTACGTGCTGTATTTACCACCTTTAAAATATGAAATAAATATCAGTGTACCCAGTAACCCCTTAATTAATTTTGGTGTAATTGATTTATTGGATTTATCCTCATCAACCTCCCTTATAACCAAGATAGATTCTACTTTTGATATCAACGGAAAATTTCTAACAAACAGTCCGTCCATTTCCTTCCATAAACAATTGGATTTTATTTGGCGTGAAAAGGCCGTTTTATCAGTAGTGGATAAGGATGGGAGCAATCCATTTATTGGAGAAGAAACTTACACAGATTCATATGGAAATACAAGAAATCTAAGAACGAGTCCATATTTCTGGCCAGTTTTTCTTCAGGGAGATGATAAACAATTGTATCGGTGTATGATTAAAATATTCGAGCCCTATACGAATTTTATAACAAATAAAGTTGATAGCGTTCCAACGACTGAAGGAAACCTTAAAATTTACAATGATCTGGCTGAAGAAAGCAATGTTGAAATTAATTTGGTTGATTTTACGAGTTTGGATTCCTTTAGAAATTTGATTTATACATTTAAACCGGACTTTCCAAATTTTAATGAAAATGTAGCCATTCCAGAATACAGTTATACCGGAAAAATTGAAATGATTTTAGAAACAGCGGCTAGGACCATATCATGGTTACCTGCCACTGGTAAAGTATTTAGTCAACCCAATACAAATTCCGGAGTTTACCATTACTATTTGTTGGGAAAACGTTCGAATGGTCAACAATTTGTTACGCTGGGTCCACAAGTACCAGAATATGTTTTGAGAGATCCACCCGGAACAGCGAGTTCTGCAAGTCGAAGCATTGGATCAACTAAAGTTGATAAAACCAATTGGTCCTGGAATTTGGGTTTGGAAGCTCATACTTCTGATCAAATTTATACTGGAGTAAAAGTAAGCGTTGGAGTAGGTGTAGAAGTTGACAATGAAACGGAGAACAATCTTACAGCGGGTTTTAAAGCTAAAATCAGCGGAGGACGAACCGGTTCACAAACAATTGAAACAACCAATACTACAACATGGTCTACGTATGGAGAAACTGGAATTCCGCCAGGTGCAAGCAGTGATTTATATATTGGAAAATCCCAGAATGTACAATTTGGGGTTAGCGAGGAACTCGTAATTATTTCGGATCAATTGTGTGATACCATCCCTTGTTTATCCGGGAAAAAGCCTGCCACAAATTTATCTTTTGCTAAAAAATATGGATTATCTATTGTTCCAGGAGGATACAATACTCAATTTATGTTTAATGAATACGATATTAAAAATCTGATCATCCCCAATCTGGTCAATTTGCGAAACAAAATACTGCAAACTAATCCAAAATATACCAGCAAACTTTCAGTCAATGATGAGAATTATGGAAAAAATAATGACGATCCGGATTTTGGCGCTGCAGCCACAACCAATACTCCACAGACCGGAGATTTTGAAGATTACGATGGACCCAGTTATAAACTTTTTGTAAAAGCAAATCCCAGCTATTTAGATTTATTGAATGCGGTGGACTCTGTAAGATATGTGAACAATCAAATTTATCAATGGGAGCAAGCGATCTATCTCAACGAATGGGAAAAAGTGAATATTGGTAATAAAGACACTATTGAAGCATATCGACAAAAGGAGTTGTCTGAATTGGATAAACAATATGCAGATATCATAGTAGCATATGTCGCACTATCATATGCTGCGGCTGATGCGATTTACCATTCTTATGGAGCAATTGCAGTTCCAGCAGTTGGTTCTGCTTTTCTTGGTTATGCAACATTTGCCGTCACTACTGCATTTGGAATTGCCGAAGCAGAAATTATTGATGAGTATTTAGAATATAAGGCAAAAAGAAATCGCATCGTTGAGAAATTTGAGAGCTTAGGTAGTCCAACAAATTTTACTTTTACCGGTGGAACCACATACGAATCTGAAATTTCTCACAGTACAGCCATAGAGCATGGCTCAAGTATTGAATATGAATTGACCGCGGAGTTAGGGTTTGAAGTTTCCGGTAAAATCAATAATAACGGAATCGGTATTGAAAAGGGTTTAGAAATTGGATTCACAAATTCACATGACTGGGCATTAGAAGAAGGCGAAACAGAAACTGTGACATTCAATTTAAACGACCCGGATATTGGTGATATATATTCAGTGGATGTATATCCTTCAATTCTTGGCTGGGGGCCCATATTTAAAAATAAACCGGGTAGTGCTACAGCCTGTCCATTTGAAGAGGAAACGGTTACAGAATATTATATGCCTGGAACTGTTGTTAGTGCTCGTACCTTACAAATAGATAAACCCAAATTGAATGTCAGCCCTTTTTTAATCACCAATGTCCCGGTAGATGAAGCGGCGGTATTTAATTTAACAGTTAGCAATGAATCTGAGATTGGATACATCATGCCATATGATATCAATGTAGCCAGTGAGACCAATCCTTTCGGCGCTATCGTTAGAATTGACGGGCTTCCAAGTGCAACGGTTATCGTCGCAGGAGGAACTTCTATTAATAAAGTATTAACCATTGAAAAGGGTCCCGGTCCTGTTTACAATTATGATAATATATTAGTATTGGTCCATTCACAGTGTCAGTTTACCAGGGGTGCCGGATTTATTTCAGATATCGTCGATTCGGTTTATATCTCCGCTCATTTTCTTCCATCCTGTACAATGATACGAATCGCCAATCCAGATAACCAATGGGTATTAAACAATAGTTTTAATGATACACTTCCTGTCTCAATTGTTGATTATAACATCAATTATTTTGATTTGAAAAACCTGCGATTGGATTATAAACCTACTAGTTCAGCGAAGTGGATCGGTTTGCAAAAATTTCATGCCGATACAAGTGGTTTCCATGATCCTAATGCTGTACCCATCCCTCGTGATAAGCCATTTTCCTTTTATGATTGGGATGTCAAGCAATTGACAGATGGTGCTTATGATTTGCGGGTTAGTTCTACTTGTGAGTTATCTGAACGGAATTCTGAAATCCATTCCGGTATTATTGATCGAATCAATCCGCATGCATTTGGTCACCCAACCCCTGCGGATGGAATTTTATCTCCCAACGATGAGATCAGTATTAAATTTAATGAACCCATTGATTTAGGATCTATTAGCTCCAGTGCAAATTTTGATATCCGTGGTGTTCTAAATGGGGGTCCGGTTGAAAATTCTACTTCATTGAGTTTTGATGGCATCGATGACTATCTGGAACTGCCAGATGGAATCGCATTGGATCGAAGGGATTTTACCATAGAAGTTAGTTTTAAACGCGATTCGTTTGGAGAACAGACGATATTTAGTCAGGGGACTACAGCAGGTGAACAAATTTATATAGGATTTGGATCAGATCACAAACTTGTATTTAAAATAAATGGAACTTCTGTAAGCTCCACGAAATTGTTTAATGATAATATTTGGCATACCGTGGCATTTAGTTATAAATATCTTTCAGAAACGGTAGAGATGTATTTAGCTGATGAGCAAACTACAGCAAGTTTAATTAATGTTGGAGCCACAAGTTTGCAACCAGATTATATTGGAAGCAATACAAAAGCGTGGTTTGGTAAAAATTCCGCAACATCTTCTCAGTTTTTAAATGGAAATTTACTTGAAGTTCGAATTTGGACCACGGCTAGAAGTTTAGCTCAGTTTTCCATTTATAAATCCAAATTATTGAGTGGAAACGAAGCTGGATTACTCTATAACTGGAGAATGGATGAAGCAACAGGTACCACAACAATGGATCGTTCCAAAGGCCGTGAAATGCTGATCAAAGCAGCCACCTGGCAAATTACTCCAAATGGGAAATCAGCAGATTTTAAATCCGCATTATCCAATTATTTAAAGGCGAGCACAGGGAACATTGCAATTACAGATGAAATGGATTTTACAGCAGAATTTTGGTTTAAATCCGGTCAAACTGGAAATGCATGTTTGTTATCGAATGGAACCGGAACCGGTTTGAGTTTAGACTCCCTGCAATCCTGGAACATTGATAAAGTAGATAGTCTCATTCATATTAAACACAATCAGATTGATTTTACCGCAACAACTAAAAATTATTTTGACAATAATTGGCATCATTTCGCCATGATTTTAAAACGCGATGCCAGCCTGAGCGTATACGTTGATGGTTTATTTGAAAATTCAATTTCCAGCGATGGATTTCGCGAGTGGAGTGGATCCAATATGTGGATCGGAGCACGAGGATATAAAATAGCTACACAAGATTTTGTTAGCAATTATTACAATGGTTTGATGGATGAATTTCGTTTTTGGAATGTAGCTCGTAGCTATGAGCAAATATCACGGGATAAGCAAAATAGAATGATGGGAGATGAATCCGGATTGCAATTCTACTTACCATTTGAACATTATAGCACAGATCCAACTGGAGTAAAAATACTTACAGGTGCGATTGCAGATCAAGTTACCATACCACATGTTATAGATAGTGTGAAAGCCAGTTTGTCTAATAGTACACCAACTATAAAATTGCAAAGACCCGTTGAACAAATTGCTTTTAATTATGCTGTAAACAATGATCAGATCATATTAACCCCACTTACTGCTGGGGAGTTGATTGAAAATGTAACCTTGGATGTTACCGTACAGGGCATTCATGATTTGCATGGCAATACCATGCAATCACCAGTAAGTTGGATAGCATATATGGATAAAAATCAGGTAGTTTGGCAGGATGAATTATTAAAATTCACTATCAATAGAGGAGAAAGTTTAAGTTTTAAATCAGGTATTTACAACCGCGGAGGTGCATCTAAAAAATTTAATATCCTGGATCTTCCTTCCTGGCTAAGTGCCAATCCAAGTTCAGGTGTTATAGCACCAAACAGTTATATTGAAGTAATTTTTACTGTTAATCCTTCTGTTAATTTGGGAAAATATTTTGTTGGTGCAAGCTTATTAACAGATTTCAACTATCGCGAAAAATTAAATATAGAATTGGAAGTAAAAGCAAAAGATCCGGATTGGACTGTGAATCCGGGTGCGTATGATAATACCATGAATATAATTGGAACCATAAAGGTAAATGGTATTTTTTCATCAGATATTCGAGATAAAATTGTCGCTTATGTTGGAGCAGAAGTTCGCGGAGTAGCCAATTTGGAGTATGTACCTAAATTAGATGCCTACCGGGTATTTTTAAATATATACAATTCAGTGGGAAATCCTCAACTGACATTTAAAATTTGGGATGCATCGGCTGGAAAAATTTACAGTGATGTGGTAGGAAATAATATTGTTTTTAATTCTGATTCTGTAAGGGGAAGTTTTTCCAATCCGGTTATTTTTGAATCCGGCAGTATTGTCAGTTTAGAAATACCGGTATTCAATGGTTGGAACTGGGTTTGTTTTTACCTGGATAATGTTGCAACTACAACCGATGTTATTTTAGAAAGCGTTGCAGAAAAAGATGCCACCATCAAAAACCTTACTGAAACAAATACATATAATGGTACCACCTGGAGCGGAAATAGAATCAATGGATTTTATCCTTACCAGCTTTGGAAATTAAAAAAAGGGATTAATGATACCTTGATTTTACGTGGTACGATAGTCAATCCAACAACACGTCCTATCACATTAAATGCTGGTGGGTGGAGCTGGATTGGTTTTATTTCCATCAGATCACAGGAAATCAATTCAGCTTTGTCCAATTTGAATCCCGTTGTTGGAGAAATTATTAAAGGTAAATACCAATTTGCTATTTACAATGGGGCAACCACCGGTTGGTTGGGAAGCCTAAAAACCTTGGTCCCTGGAGAAGGCTATATGTTTAAATCAAAAAGTAACAGCTCAAGAACATTTACCTATCCGATAGCTGGCATGTTTGAAAGCTTCGATGATTTAACAACGCGAACAAATAAAGATACCTGGTGGCAAGTAAATCATCACCAATACAACAATAATATGACGGCAATTGTATCCGTACATACGGATTGTCCGGATTTAATTCATGAAAGTGGTTTTGGAATAGGACTTCTTGATGCTGGTGGTAATTGGAGAGCCAAGGCTGCTTTGGAAACCGAATCTCAGCAGGAACTTGCTTACTTAACAATAGCAGGTGATGAATCTGAAAAACTTCAGTACCAATTGATCCATCCTGATTTGAAACAACAATTTGAATTAAATGCCACCGTTCAATTTAATGCAAACGAACACATTGGAACTGTCGATTTCCCTTATGTACTCAAGATGGATGAATCTATATGCAAAACCATTAAGTATAGCGATGCTGTATACAATCAACGGTACGAAGTCTATCCACAAGTGTTTAGAGATTTGATTCACATAGAGTATACCACTTTGGAAGCAGATGCTAACGTAATCATTAAAATTACAGATGTATTTGGTCATGAAATCATGCAATCCAAGCAAATTTTGATGAAGGGCTTTAATGATATCCAACTGGATGTAAAGCAAATTCAAATACCTGGCAGCTATTTTGTAAGTCTGATAACCAATCAAAAACAATTTACAAAATTAATCCAGAAAATAAATTAGTATGAAAGCATTAATAAAATGTATTGTACGATGTTGCTTATCCGTTTCGATGTATTTATCAACTGTAAATGGAAATTCACAGGCTGATTGGAATGTAATTCCGTCTGACTATGAATACAACATGAATGTAATTGGAGTGGGTTTTATCGAATGTGGCGAAATCAGGGATGAACAGGATATGATTGCTGCTTTTGTTGGAAATGAAGTGAGAGGTGTTCAGTATTTTAATGTGGAAAGCAATCAAAGATTCTATGTTTATATGTTTATTTACAGCAAGCTATTTTCAGGAGATACCATTCACTTTAAAATTTACGATGCTTCAGAAGACAGTATTTATGAACTTTCCAATAAGATGATATTTTCGGAAAATGCTATTTTGGGTTCAGAACAAATACCGGTTGAATTTACAACGATAAATCCGACATTGATGATTGAACCCGTAACAGATGAAATCCAGCGGGAAGCAAATGTGGGAGATAAAATCACAAATTTAGTGGTAGAAAATAGAATCGGACAGGTGCTGCCTGCGAGTTTTGAATGGATTCAGGATAGTCCAGGAATGCATAATCATTATTTTGAGTTTGTCGGCCAAGAGATTTATCTTAAAGAGCGTATCGTAGAATTTCCGAAAAGCGAAATCCAAATACACTTCAAAGTGAATGTATCTGGAATGTGTGTAAATGATCAACTGCTAACTTTTAAAATCAATGACCTGACTGCCTCTGAACAAGAAACAGAACAACTATTGATAGACATTTATCCAAATCCTGTATTGGATTGTTTTCAGATCAACAGTAATCTGATATTTGACCATGTTTATGTGATGGACCCTCTGAAGGGTAGCCTGCGTAAAGTCGATCAAAATAAGCAAATTTATTTGCCATCAGACGAGTATGGATTAAAATATGTAATCTTTAAAAAGGGTAACAAAATTTGGAAAAAACCTTTGTTACACATTACTAAAAATTAAACGATTCAAAGAGCATATTCTCAAAATCGACTTTAAAAGCCCTCTTTTAAACTTACCTTTTTTTTGCATATTGGTAGATCCAATAATGATTGGAATTTGATCTTATTGGATCATTTATTTTGTCCGGGCGATATCCTTGTCTAAATGAAATTGCCTGGCAGGGCTTGAAGTGTTAAATTTATTGAACCATTCAAAACCTTGTCTTCATTATGAAAACCATTTTGTATCTTTGAATGAAAAGCAAAGATGAATACAAAAACAGAACGGATTCAATTCATTAAACCTGGTTTATTGCCTCTTGGTTTTTTAATTAGTTGTCTTCTGTTTTTTGCACAATGTAGAGTGCATTTATTGCCAGAATTTGATTCTTCTATATTAGACCAGATTGACCAAACAGCTAAGCAAGTTGATAAATTTTATTTGGGATTATCGGAATTGGATCCAGCTAATATACATAAGCGATCTTATTCCAGTTGTAGCGAAAGCTATATCGAAATTCAATCAGAATTAAACTCACTTTACATAAAAAATAAAATTCGCCCATTAAATAAAAACTCATTGCGTATAGTTGAAATCACCCGCGACCAATGGATCAAATATAAAAATGAACACAAGCAAGCACAAACACTTAGCAATGGAATCCTTGAGCTGAATCGGAAAACGATGGAAGACCTCTTTTATACCATGCGCATAGCAGAAAAAATAAAATGATATGGCACAATTGGATATGGATGCAGTTGTAAACGACATGATGGCCGTTCTTAAACAAACAGTTACCAAACACTGGAAAGAACTTAAAATTGTCATGGAACAATTTCTCATAAATAGAAAAGAACGATTTAAACTTTTGGCGGAATTGCGTATGACAGGAGAACTCAGTCCGGAGAATTTTGATTCCCGTTTACAAGATGAAAAACGGATCGCAGAAGCTGAAATGAATGCCCTGGAAGTCATTTCTAAAGCGATGACCCAAAAAGCAGCCAATGCAGTCATAGAGGTGTTTGAACAAGCCGTAAAAAAAGCATTGCTGTAATCCAATTTTCGTTCAATCCTGAATGCATCCATTAAATAGTTCAGATTCGGTTCAACTAAACGCTTTGACGCTTCAGGATCTTCCGGATTTAATTCAAAATGCAAACAACAAAAAAATTTGGGATCGTTTAAGAAATTATTTCCCTCATCCCTATACCCAAAAAGATGCCTCTGAATTTCTCATTAAATTAAATTCCGAGAATCCAAAATTAACATTTGCTATTCGCTCTCATTCAAAATTTTGTGGCATCATTGGTCTCAATAAACAATCGGATGTTTATGAAAAATCATTGGAAATGGGTTATTGGCTTGGAGAAGCATTCTGGAATCAAGGAATCGCCAGTAAAGCCGTTTCCCTGATCACTCATTATGCGTCCGTTGAATTGCAATGTCCCCGAATTTTTAGCTCCGTATTCGAATACAATGTACCCTCTATGAGAGTCCTGGAAAAAAATGGCTATCAATTGGAAGGACGATTTAGAAAAGCTATCTTTAAAAATGGTCAATTCTTTGATGAATACCGATTTGCATATCTGAATGATTAAATGGAGATTATAAATTTTCAACTCAACCATCAATTTCCAATCAGTCATCAGTTTATTGAAAATGGATG
>CAYMGR010000004.1:0-15230 GCA_964389985.1 uncultured Saprospiraceae bacterium | reverse complement strand
CATCAGAGAACGATGCATTGCAGCAATAGAAAAACAAATACAGTAGTCTCTGTTTATTAGAGTACTAGTTTAATAACTTTTTCTTGTTTTCCATCCATCATCCGCACAAAATAAACACCGGATATGTACTCTAAACTAAATTCACAGGAAGATTGATGGTTTATCTTCTTTCTACAAATTTCCTTACCATCAATAGAAAATAATTGGATATTTAAATGATGATACTCTTTATTAAAAATTAATTTCAACTGCCTGGTGCGTGAATCATAAACCAACTGAGCATTCAATTCAGTTGACTGGGAATTCAGTGTATTGAGTATTAAACAATCATCTGCATTCAACTCTCTGAATCCGGTATAATTTGAATACGGAGGAAAAAAGGGGGACCAAATGTAGGATACGGCAATTTTATTTTTGTAAAAATCACAGCCCCAGGTTCCGTAGTCATCGTCTTCAAAGCCATATTGTCCGCAAGACTGAGGGTCCCTGGGATCCGCCACATCAATCACAGCAAGATCTGTGCGTCCAGCAGCAACATAGAGTTTTTTACAAATGCTATCATACAAAAGCTCATTGGCGTGTCCACGGGAATTGGCCCAAATATTAAATTGATTGGTTGTATCTGCCCAAGTTGTCGGATGCCACCATCCAATTTTGCTACAATGTATGGGATCAGAAATATCCAACACTTCCACACCATAATAATCTAAACTGACAAATGCATGATTTTGATCAATTGCTATTGCATTATAAGCCGTTGCTTTGTTGACCAAAGCAGGATTGCAATAGGATGCCTTTTCTACTGGATGCGTGGGATCTGAAAGATCTACAATGCGTAATCCTCCCCGGTCGTAACACACAAATGCAAATTGATCTTTTACACAAATGCCTCTTGCATTGTAGGCCGCAACATTGCTACTATCTGAATGAGGAAATGCATTGGAAAATAATACCTGACCCTTTAAACGGATTGAATTTGGATTCGAAACGTCTAATACAATTAAGCCGTTTCGCATGGCTGCCAAATAAACGGTATTGTCATCCACAAAAGCGGCAGCTGCACCACCCATGCTTCCCGGATGCTTATATACATCCAATACCTTAGGAACTTTTACATCGGAAACATCAATAATAGCCAATCCGGCTTCCTGATCGGTATTCCAAATATCACCCAGGCAAACATAAAGTTCATGTTCTTTTTGAATGATCTGAATGGCATCCAAATTTTCTAAATCAGAACTTAGAATACTTGAAATCAATTGAGGGTTTAGAGAATCCGTTAGATCATATATTTTTATGCCTGCATTTTTACTGGCTAAGTAGAGAATAGATCGGTCTAATCGGTCCATCTTGACCGAAACAGCAATTCCAAATGCGGGGTTGGTAAATAAGCTGGTCCTTTCTGTTAAACGAATCGGTTGCTGACATTGCGCTTGCAAGCTCTCCTGCAATAAACAAAAGAAACTCATACAAAAGCAAACCAAACCAAAATGGAGGCGGATAAAATTAAGCTTTAGTTCCATTCGAAGAGGGTTCGCAATATTTTTCAATAAGTCCCAACATTTTTTCCGTATTCTGATTTTGTTTATCCGATAAAGCATTCAGTTGATCCATGCTCAAATGTTCTCCTTGTTGAGCCATAAATGAATTAAGGTTCATCGTGTCTGCAAACCAATTTGTAAGTATTACCATTAATTGCGCTAAATTGGCACGACTGCTTTGCAAATCCAGTGGGGGCTTATAAATAAAATGCGTTACAATGTCAATCAATCCAATTGTACCAAAAGCAAGAGAGAAAAATACTTTATCCTGGGCAGCAAAAATAATTGAAGTAACAATTAAGGCAACTCCCAGATAAAATGCAAATAAATACATCAACAAAACATATTGATAAGTACTCTTTGCATCCTTTATGACATCCTGAATGGAATCCTTAAGACTAATCATTGTATCGATGCTGTTTTGAAGATTGCGCTTGCCCAATTCCACAGTGGTTTTGAATAACTCAGCATTTTGCGGTTGATTTTGAATGGCTCGTGAGCTTAAATCTTTTATAGAGTCCAGCATGAATTTCAACTCTTTCTTATCAGAAGGACTTAAGGCAGTTTCCTGAATCAGTTCTTCTCCAATATTTACATTCTCAAAAAGTGATTTTTGAATGTATTCAAAAGCAAGTGTTTTATTTTCCATGATTCGGTTTTATAAATTAATCGATTTTGAGGTCAAAAATAAATTCTGAATTTGATAAACTAGAAATAATAAAACATGATAAATCATCATGAGTAGCACAAGATTGTATCCAAAATGGATGAGCGTATCACTTACAGAATGCGATCGACGATCGATATCAATAAAGAGGTAAACTGCATATAAAATAAAACCTGATAAAATAAAATAAGCAATTATAGAATGGGGAATGTAAACCAAGCCAACTTGCTTAAATATGGTCTTTTTCATATTAACTGTCTAAATAGCAATCCAAATATAATTTATTTTATTGATTTCAGATAATTCATAGTTTGAATCTGCTCCTTTAAAACCAGGATTTTCAAAATAGACCATAGTATATAAAGTTATTATAGCTCAAAGCAGATTAAATTCATTTTTTATATCTGCACCTATGAAAATAAGTCTGGACCAACTGAAGCCATTTAAGCCAGCCTAAAAATCATGGATATACTAGATTTTGGGATAAATAAAGGACCAGAACCTAATACAGCATCCGGGAACGAATACTTTCAATTACATTTTACAAAATCTGATTTCGAATGTTCTAAAATGAATTGCAGTAAACATAATAAATTTGTATCCATTCTACTAACTTGCATTGTATAAATTGAGTCCATTTTGAACCAAACAAAGATCCCTTTAAGCCGATATAGTTTATTAGCCTCTTATATCGCCTTTTTTTGTGCCGGTAGTTTCCTGGTACGAACCAGTTTCTTGATTTTTTCAATCCAGAAAATAGACATCAATCTCCTGCAATTACTCAAAATTTATGGGATTGGTTTTTATTTTGATTTAGGAGCCGCTCTCTTTATGAGTTTAATCTATACAATCTACCTTTGGCTTTGTCCGGATTTTATTATTGGTAAAATCCTGGATAAAATGATTAGCTTTTTCATACTTTTTATCATTTTGTTTGTTTATGTCTTTGGAATCCTGGCTGAATTTCCCTTCTGGTCAGAATTTAATACCCGGTTTAATTTTATTGCTGTAGATTATCTGATCTATACCTTCGAAGTAGTTGAAAACATCAAAGAATCCTATCCTTTATCTTTAATACTAGCAACTGTATTAAGTCTTATTGCCCTGTTCTTTTATCTTACGTTTAAATTCAAGTTAATCCAAACAAGTTTTTTTAACAAACCCGGATTTATTAAAAGAACGATCGCGCTGGCTCCGATTTTTGGACTTGCACTAATATATCTATTCTTTGTGGATAACAAACAGGCAGAATGGAGTCAGAATAATTATAAAAACGAGCTCTCAAAAAATGGGGTATATTCTTTTTTTGCAGCATTCAGATCAAACGAACTGGATTATGAAACCTTTTACGATACCCTTAAAATACAAGATGCTTTTGGATCTTTAAAACAAAATATTCTGCAATCCAACCAAAAATATACAGGAACACGTCTTTGGGATATTGTACGCGAAGTAAAAAGTGACAGCACGGAATGGCAGCCCAATATTGTATTAATTTGTCTGGAGAGTTTTAGCGCAGATTTCCTGGGCACATTCGGCAATAAAAAACAAATAACTCCTTATCTGGATAAATTGGTAGATGAAAGTATTTTCTTTACCAATTTGTATGCAACCGGGACCCGCACCGTCAGAGGGATGGAAGCCTTAACCTTATGCGTTCCTCCCACCCCTGGAAATAGTATCGTAAGACGACCGGATAATCAAAATATTTTTTCAATCAACTCCGTTTTGCAAAAGAAAAATTACAGTGCATATTTTGTGTATGGTGGAGATGGTTATTTTGATAATATGAATAGTTTTTTTGGCGGCCAGGGATTCAAAATTATTGATAGAAACAGAGGAAATCCCCTCCAAGATAATATCAAAACAAGTCGTCAAAATATTTCAAACGATGAAGTACAATTTGAAAACGCCTGGGGTGTTTCAGATGAAGATATCTATAATAAGCTCTTAAAAGAGCAAGATAAAAACGAAGCCCAGAACCAAAAAGCGTTCTATTTTGTCATGACTACCTCCAATCATAAACCATATACCTTTCCAGCTGAAAAAATTGACCTTCCTCAGGGTAGCCGGGACGCTGCTGTTAAATATACGGATTACGCAATAGGTCAATATCTGGAATCTGCTAAATCAAAATCATGGTTTAAAAATACGGTATTTCTCATCGTAGCGGATCATTGCGCCAGCAGTGCAGGCAAATGGGACATTAATATTTCAAAATACCTAATTCCGGCTTGGATTTATAATAGCCCTATGAGCCACACTCATATTGATCGCCTGATGTCACAAATTGATCTTATACCCAGCTTGTTTGGAATGCTCAACTGGAATTACACGAGTGAATTTTATGGCAATGATATTTTTAAACTCCCTCCTGAAAAAGATCGGGCGTTTTTAGCAAATTACCGAACATTGGGTTATTTGGATTCTACTCATTTTTTAACTCTCACTGACCGCAAAAAAACATTGGAGTGGCAATATGATCAGAATTCAGAAAATTTGAAAGAACTAAACGCTGTAAATAAACAAGACCGCGAAAAAATTATTTCCTATTACCAAACGGCAAGCTACCGCTATAAGTATGGCAAAATGAAACAATAAGAGACAATGAATCAATCTGCTAAAGAATCCATCCTCAAAGAATTTCAGAAAATTCCTTCCATTGGAAAAGCCTGCGCACTGGACCTGTGGAATATGGGCCTCAGAAATCCCATCGAATTAAAAGATAAAAATCCAATGAAACTATATGATAAATTAAATGCTGTTACCGGAAAAACACATGATATCTGTATGCTATATACCTTTCGATGTGCCGTCTACTTTATTTCTGAACCTCAACCCGAAGCACATAAATTAAAATGGTGGTACTGGAAAGATAAAACCTATAAAGAACTGTAAAAATGGATTTAAGTATCCAGGAATTAAAACAAGAGTATATTGATGATTTGATCCATTACTGGTTAGCATCAGATGCTGAATATATGACTAGCATGGGTGTGGACATGACTAAAATGCCAACGCGGGAGGAATGGGTACAATTTCTTTCCAGGCAACTGAATCAAAACTATACTGAAAAAGAATCCTATGCGCTAATCTGGTTACTCAATGGGAATCCAATAGGACATTCAAACATCAGCAAAATTAAATTTGGTGACCATGCCTTCATGCATCTCCACCTATGGAATAGCGAACGACGACAAAAAGGTATTGGTATGGAATTGCTTAAATTAAGTATTCCGCATTATTTTAACAATATGCAATTGCAAACTCTTTATTGTGAACCTTATGCTCTAAATCCAGCACCCAATAAATTACTGAATAAAATAGGTTTTAAATTCCTCAAAGAATATACCGGAATTCCAGGTTGGCTCAATTTCGAACAACCGGTTAACGTCTGGGAATTAACCAAAGAAAATTTTTTACGCTTAAAAGAAAAATGGTTATGACAGACTATTTATTAAAGAAAGGTATCCTTCTAATTTGTTTGGTTTCCTCTTGTACAGTAACTAAAATCCATGCTTCAATGGATACCATCCCTGTCTTAAATCAAAATATTATTAAATTTGTGAGCAAAGTGATTGGCAAAAAAGTTGACCGGGGACAATGTTGGGACCTTGCTGCTAAAGCCTTGGATGAAGTAGGCGCAAACTGGAATCATGAATATAAATTTGGTGTCTTACTCAATCCTAAATTAGATAGCATTTATCCGGGTGACATTATACAATTTGAAAATGTAAAACTCAAATATGAAATCAACGGAGGGAAATTTTATGAAGAGATGCAACATCATACCGCCATTATTTATGAAGTTCTGAATCAAACAGAGTTTGTTTTGGCGCACCAAAACACGGGATTTAGTGGAAAGAAAGTGGGTCTAAGTCCCATTGACTTAAAGACTTTAAAAAAAGGAAAAATAAAAATTTACAGACCAAGTTTATAATGTGCCTGATCATTCCAATTTGAAGCAATTTCTTAAAACCCTGTTTACAGATATCCGTTTTTGGATCATCTTATTATTTATTATTCGATTACATGGCATAACAAGGCCTCCATTAGAATTTCTACATAACTGGAGGCAAACCACGGTTTGTATGGTTGCACGCAATTTTTTAGAAGTGGATGCCAATCCTTTTTATCCCCGAATAGATATAGCAGGAAACAAAACTGGAATTACCGGAATGGAATTTCCTGTGTTTAACTATCTCATCTTCTTATGCGCTAAATTATTTTCTTACGAACATTGGTATGGTCGTTTAATTAACCTATTCGTATCAAGTATTGGCTTATGGTACTTTTTTCTGATTATTAAAAAATACTTCAATCCGAAATTGGCTTTCAATGCTTGCTTTATTTTGATATTCTCAATTTGGTTTACTTACTCCAGAAAAATAATGCCTGATACTTTTTCCATGTCATTTATCCTGGCAAGTATTTATTATGGAAGCAACTATTTCGATCGGGATAAAAAAGGACTCAATCTATTGTTGTATTTCATCCTGGCAAGCATAGGCATATTAAGTAAACTTCCTTCCGGATATCTTTTAGCAGTTTTTTCTCTATTCTTATTCCAATCAAAATATAAATTCTCACTAAAGCTAAGCTTTGCAATGACCAGTGTGGCAATCTTGATTTTTCCCGGCTTTTGGTATTTCAATTGGGTTCCTCACTTGGTTCAGGAATACGGTTTTTGGCATTTTTTTATGGGTAAATCCCTTATGGAGGGTTTTCATGAAATTCTTCAAAATGTCCCAGAAAGTTTAAAAAAGTTTTACGATGTTGCTTTCAAATATATTTCCTTTCTACTTTTTACAATCGGCTTTCTTAAAATGCTACTTGAAAAAAATTCAAAACTACTTTCCGTCTTTTTAATTAGTTCTTTCGGATTTTTGTTTATCATTTTTAAGTCGGGTTGGACCTTTTATCACCATGATTATTATATCATCCCCTTCGTGCCGGTAATGGCCTTGCTTGCAGCCTTTGGTCTGGAATTATTTAAAAGGAATTGGATTCAATGGATCATACTAATAGCTCTTGGACTCGAAGGATTTATTACTCAAAAAGAAGATTTTAAGATCAAAGAAAACTTTGCAGCCCTCATCCACCTGGAAAAGGATTTGAATTTAGTTTCCAAACAGAGCGATTTAATCCTGATAAACAGTGGCCCCTTTCCAACTCCCATGTATTTTGCACATCGTAAAGGCTGGGTAGAATCGAATGATAAAATCCAGGATAAAGCATTTATCTCTGCAGCCCACTCTATGGGCCTAAACTATATTGTGATTTTGAAAAGAGTCTTGTCTACCGAAATACAGCTGTCCTTCCCCTGTGTCCTGGAGAATGAAAATTATACCATTTATGATTTGCATAACGCAGATAATTCCTACTTTTGAAGCATGTGGAAAATTGGCTACGATGCGAAACGGCTCTTCAATAATTTTACCGGTCTAGGAAATTACAGTCGCAATTTACTAAGGCAAATTCCGCTTCGATATCCTGAATTTGAATTTCATCTTTATACACCTGGAGTAAAACCTGAACTGTTTCCAGCTGATGGAGACAATCAATTCAAAATTCATCTTCCCAATTCTTCTTTTAAAGCTCTTTGGAGATCCTATCTGATAAACAACATGCTAATTGATGATGGAATCCAATTATACCATGGCTTAAGCAATGAAATTCCATTTCGTTTCCCTACAAAAAAAATAAAATCCGTCGTCACGATCCATGATTTAATTTTCAAGATTTATCCGGAAAATTATCCTAAAATAGATCGAGAAATTTATAACCTTAAATTTAAATATGCCTGCAAGAATGCAGATTTGATATTAGCAACCAGCCAACAAACAAAAAACGATATTATTAGATACTATCATATCCATCCAGAAAAAATAAACGTTCTATATCAATCTTGTCATCCTGAATTTTCAATTCAGAAAACACAAGAACAACAAATAAATAATCTCAAAAAATATCATTTACCCGAAAATTATATGCTATATGTCGGAAGTCTGGAAGCACGGAAAAACTTACTAATACTCCTGACCGCTTATTCATTATTACCCCGTGATTTACAAATTAAATTAGTCCTGGTTGGGAGAAAATCAAGTTACAAATCAGTTCTATTGAATAAAATACAGGAATTAAAATTACAGGATAAAGTCGATTTTATACATGACTTAAATAGTGTAAAAGATTTAAGCAGCTTGTATCAGGCGGCAAAACTTTTTATTTATCCATCCATTTATGAAGGATTTGGAATACCTCTTATTGAAGCAGCTTATAGTAAAACGGCAATCATTACTAGCAACCAGTCATCTTTGCCTGAGGCTGCTGGGCCATATTGCAATTTCTTTAATGCCTTCAGCCCTGAAGATTTGAGTATTCAAATTGAAAAGTTATTAATAAACCTTGATTACAGAACACATTCAATTAATAATACTTTTGTCTATGCCACACAGCATTTCGACCCGGTATTCATTCAAAATCAGTTGATTGCTCATTATAAATTACTGCTAGAATCCTAAATGCGTTGAAAAAAATTTTAAGTCATCCTGCTTGTGTACTACCCGTTGTAGCGCTCTTTCTTAGGTTTTGGAGTTTTTTCCCGCCGGTAATCGATCACGATGAATCCACTTATCTGATCATTGCAAAAGAATTATTAAATGGTAAAGTGTATCTAAAGGATGTTATTGATACAAAGCCGATAGGAATTTTTTGGATTTACCAGATTCTTGAACTACTTGCTTTCCATTCAATCTTCATCATCCGCTTGCTGGCTGCTTTAGTAATCGGTTTCACTTCACTTCTCATCTTTAAGTTTGTCAAAAAAGAAACATTGAATGAATCCAGCGGATGGTTTGCCGGGATTTCATACATCTTACTCCTATCCATTTATAAAACCTGGGGTATGAGTCCCAACACAGAATTGTTCTTCAATTTTTTTAACCTATTGGGAATCTATACTTTTTTATACAAGAAAAAACATTTAGATACGTTCAAAAGCGGCCTTTTCTTTGGTATCGCTTTTATCATTAAATTTATTGCTATTGCAGAATTGGGAGCGCTGGTTTGCTATCTGCTCTTCATGTCTTACAAAAAACAACAACTCAATGTAAAATTAATTCAGCTATTGGCTATTGGCTTTTTGGGATTTAGTCTTCCTGTACTTTGCATGTATTCCTATTTTTATTACCATGGTATCGTTGATAAATTTTATTATTTCAGCTTTGAAGTATTATCCCGCTATCCTTCCACTATAAATTTCTCAAATAGCATTTTGTTTATTGCTGATTTTAGTGGGCGCTTTTTTCCATGGACCCTATTGTGCATCTGGGCTCTTAAAACCATGAAAAATCAATCTCATAATTATTTACCTTTTTATATCTTTTGGATACTTTTTGATTTGATAATTATTGTTTTACCCGGGAAAGGATTCAGTCATTATTTCATTCAGCTAATGCTTCCGGTAAGCATTTTATCAGGTTTTAGAAGTCAAGCCTTATTTTCTAAATTTGTTTTCCCACATGCAAAACGAATTTTAACTTACTTGGGAATTAGTCTTGCTCTGTGCATTTTTTATCTTCAAAAAGTTTCATATTTTAATAAGCCGCAGGATATCGTTCAAATAAAAGATTACTTAAAATCAGAATTGAAGCCTGGGGATAAAATTTATACAGGTAATTCTGCACATATTCTATATTATGTACTCAATTTAGAAAGTCCAACACCCTATATTCATTCTTCTCTTCTTTGGAATCCCGAACATATTCAGGCTTTACAAATTGATCCTCAAATTGAATTTGATAAAATTTTAAATTCTAAACCAACATTTATTTTATTGAAAGAACCCTTGCCGGATTCTACGTTTTTACTTAAAATCAAGGATCACTATTCAGAAGTAAAATGGATTCCAAGAAAAACACATATTTTCAGGCGGAGAGACTTATAAATAGTTGAAGCAAAAATTTATTCAGAATTTGCTATTTTTAGACTTCATTCTAAATATATGAAAAAAGTTTTACTGGGTGGTGCCTTTGGGGGTTTCATTTTTTTTATGATTCAATCCTTATTTTGGATGGGAGGATTTCATAATGATTTTAGTACCGGAACGGCTCAAAGTAAACCCATATTAGACGTTCTTTCTTCAACATTACATGAAGATGGATTGTATTTATTGCCCTGCGCTGATCCCAACAGCCCAGACCGGAAAAAAGAAGAAGAATCCCTGATGACAGCAAATGTTGGACGCCCCTGGGCGATGATCTTCTACCATAAAAGCATGAACGATTTGACGGCGTCTTATATCCTAATTGGTCTTTTATATGCGCTTCTTTCAGGTATGTTAACAGCTTTTGTTTTAAACTTTGGAAATTTTAATAAAGCAAAGCATATTTTCATAGTGTCAATGTGTTTTGCTATTTTTACCTTGATTCAGGGATCTTTGGATGAAATGAATTGGTTTGATTTTCCCTGGTCTTATATTAAAGCTGAAGTCCTTGATATGTTGGTTGGCTGGACCCTGGTTTCCTTGTGGTTTAGCTGGTATTTTAATAAAAATTAATTTCTTATTACACCTTATATGCAAATTATGAAAAACTTGTTATTCTTTGCTTTACAACTATTTTTCATTGAATTTGGATTTTCGCAAGAAATAATGCTGATTCCGGATGCCCCGGGAAATCCTGCAGGATCCAGAACACTGGTTACAAAAAATATTTATGCTAAAGATGCCAATGTAAAAGATGGCGGTGATTGGAAATTTAAATTGCATTCTCGATTTAATGAAACCGAACATATCAGCCCTGAAGTTGAAGCAATTAAAGAATTATGGAATAAAACGAAGAAACAAAGTTATCAAGGTCCTATCAGCGAATCTCCCAGCAGCACTCCGGATCCTGTTATTTCCAGAAAATTTGAAGGTCCGTGGATGATAAATGGGACTCCTCCGGATAATACATTTGCCATTTCCACGACAGGAAATGTCATTGCTGCAAATAATGATGGAATTGAATATTACAATACAAGCGGTACCTATTTATCAGGTAAATATTGGTCGGACTTTTTTAATGATAATGACTTAACAAGCAAACTCTATGATCCCAAAATTATTTTCGACTCCGATAAGAATCGATTTATTTTGGTTGTCCTGCATGGCAGTAAAGCAAATGTTTCTAAAGTTGTTTTGGCTATATCCTATTCTGATAATCCTCGAATCGATGGCTGGTATTATTATACATTGGATGGTGATCCTACCAATAGTAATTCCTGGTTTGATTACCCAGGTTTAGGTCAATCAAATGCAGACATCTTTATAACTGGAAATTTATTTAGTGATGACGGCGTTTCAAATGAAAGTATTATATATCAAATTGACAAATTGTCTGTATACAACAGACAAACGATTCAATATTATTATTACTCTGGTTTAAATAATTCACCCATCAATGCTTTTTCGCTTTGTCCGGTTTCCTATGGATTAAAAGGAAATTATGGACCAGGTATGTATTTCGTCAATGCAAAATCGGGTGGTTCTGACAAATTAAAATTATGGTATATAGATGCTCCCTTTTCTGGGAACCCAACATTAAAAGATTATGTTGTTTCAGTTCCTGCATATGCGCCTGCAGGGAACGCGGGTCAATATGGAACCAATGATGTTCTTGATTCAGGAGACAGCAGAATACTTGGCGCTTTTTATCTAAATGGTATCATTCATGTTGTGCACAATACAAACCAAGGAAGCGGTTGGGGCTATCTCAATTATCACCGATTAAACGTACAAACCTTAAAAGCTCAATCTTCAACCTTTGGTCTGGAAGGAAGTTATGATTATGTTTATCCTTGCATTAGTTCGTATGCTGTTAAAACAACCGATTTATCTGTAATGATTGGGTTTTTAAGAAGTGGTGACGATATTTATCCACAGTTTCGAGTTGTATTTTGTGATCAAAATATGGATTGGTCTGCCTCTGTCCTGGTGAATGAGGGTAGTTCTTATGTTGATTTATTGAATGGTACCACAGAGCGCTGGGGTGATTATATCGGATCCTGCAGACAATTTAATAATACTGCACAACCGCGCATTTGGATAAATGGTTCTTATGGTAGCGATATTCCTAGTGAAAATAGATACGACACTTACCGGAGCGCCATCGCTGAAATTTATACCATTGTAAGTGGTACAAATGATAAGCTAAATAAACCGCTTCAAGCGATTCTCTATCCAAATCCTGTTATCAATGATTTTAAATATCATTTTGAATTAAATCAAGCTCAAACAATTTCTATCAAATTATGGAATGAATCAGGTCAATTAATAAAAGAATTTTTTTCTGATTATTTACCATCAGGTACACACAATTTAAGTTTTGATAAATCAAATTTGAAATCCGGAACGTATTTTTTAAAAGTGAATGGAAGTAAAACATATTTTGATGAAAAAGAATTTTCTGTTCTTTAATTTAATGGGCCTACTCATCTGTTTGAGTTCCTGCCAGTGTTCAAAAAATAAATCAGCTGAAGCTCATGCGCCAGTAAAATTTGAAGAAGCACCTAAACACAATGCCCCGGATCAAACTCAAATCGATAGTTTGAAAAACAACTATAAAAAACGTTAAGCACTTATTTAATATCTCATTTTAACCAAATTGAATGAAACAAATTTTGTTCTGTATTTTTATTTTTAGTTCTATTGGCCTCCAGGCACAAACGAAACAAGCGATTACACATGAAACGATGTGGTTACTTAAACGCGTAGGCGCCCCTACAGTTAGCCCAAATGGCAAATGGGTGGTTTTTAGTGTTACCGAACCTTCTTATGACGCCAAAGAACAGGTCAATGACCTTTGGATCATCCCTTCTGACGCTTCCCTTTTTCCTCGAAAAATTACAGCCGGGAAAGCTGGGGAGAGCTCCTATTCCTGGAGTCCGGATAGTAAATATTTGGCCTTTGTGGCAAAAAGAGACGGAGATGAAGAAGCCCAAATTTATATCATTAATTTACTGGAAGGTGGCGAAGCGCAACGATTGACAAAACTTTCTGGTGGTGCCGCCGGACCTAAGTGGAGTCCGGATGGATCTAAAATTTTATTTACAAGTGATGTTTATCCGCTTTGTTATGCCGATTCGACCAATAAAAAAATGATCGAGGAAAAGAAAAAATTAAAATATAAAGCCAGAGTATACACTCAATTTCCAATTCGCAACTGGGATCATTGGCTGGATGAAAAACAATCTCATTTATTTGTTCAGGATGTGCATCCGGATAGCGTAGCCAACAATTTGTTTACCAATGTTAGCATTAGTAAAGAGGCCGGGTTTGAGTATTACAATGCCAGCTGGGCTCCAGATAGTAAAGAGATTGTTTTTGCAGCAAGCCTAAATGCAAATACTGCTGCATATCAAGAATCGAATGCCCAATTATTTAAAGTCTCCACAAAAGGTGGAGAGGCCATTGCATTAACTGGAGCTTCTGAAAATTATGAAAATCCAATGTTTAGTTTAGATGGAAAATATTTAATCTGTTACAATAGTGCTTTCAATAATAATAAAGTATATAATAACAATCGTTTGTGCCGATTGGATTGGCCTTCCTTAAAAAATAAGATAATTCTAAATGCTCATTTAGATAGACCAATTCAAAGCTATTGTATGACTCAGGAAAAAATTTATTTGTCCGTAGAAGATCGAGGTCATCATAGTATTTATTCCATTTTAATTTCAAACGGAACTTTAAATAAAATAAACAAAGATCCTATCGGCACTATTGTTAATTTGTCTTGCGCTGCGACGGGCCCCTTGGTCTTGGTTGGAAATTATGAGTCATCTACCATGCCCGCAGAAATTGCACGGTTCTATGAAGACAAAAATTATAACCTGCTCACTAGTTTTAATAAGAGCAAACTTGCTGAACTGGATTTAAATCCAATTGAAGAATTTTGGTTTAAGTCTAGTCGGGGCAAACAAATACGAAGTGTTTTGGTCAGGCCGGCAGGTTTTGATCCTTCCAAAAAATATCCTCTCTTTGTTTTAATACATGGCGGTCCGGCAGGCGCCTGGTTAGATAATTGGTCTTATCGTTGGAATTATCAATTATTAGCTAAACCCGGTTATGTTATTTTAGCAACAGACTTCACGGGTAGCACGGGTTATGGTGAAAAGTTTTCTCAGGAAATAGGTCTCGATCCTTTTAAAGGTCCAGCGGATGAAATCAATGAAGCGGCCGCAGAAGCAATAAAAAAATACTCCTTTATAGATGCTACAAAACAAGCTGCTGGTGGAGCTAGTTATGGTGGCCATTTAGCCAACTGGTTGCAAGCTACTACCTCTCATTATAAATGTTTGATTAGTCATGCAGGACTTGTCAATAGCATTTCTCAATGGGGAACCAGCGATGCTATTTTTAATCGGGAAACAATGAATGGTGGCACGCCTTGGAGCGAATCAAAACTTTGGAAAGAACAAAATCCAATGTATTATGCGAACCAATTTAAGACACCCATGCTAGTAACCGTTGGTGAACAGGATTTTAGAGTTCCAGTAAATAATTCTATTGAAAATTGGCACATCCTGCAGCGACAAAAAGTGCCAAGTAAATTAATTGTATTCCCGGAAGAAAACCATTGGATCTTAAAAGCAGAAAATAGCCGTTTCTTTTATCAGGAAGTTCATGCCTGGTTAGAAAAGTATCTAAAATAGAAATTCATTTTTTTGCTTTTTTGATTTAGAAAATTCAAAATACTATCAATGAAACATATCCTCATTGCAGGAATTGGAGGAGTGGGTGGTTATATAGGCGGAATGCTTGCAAAACAATTTGAATCTGACCCTTCTGTAAAAATCAGCTTTCTTTGCAGAGGACAAAATTTAATACAAATACAAAATCAGGGGATTCATCTTAAAACAACCGAACATGATTTTATTACTAAACCCTATAAGGTAACAGAATCAGCCGAAGAATTAGATCCGCTTGATTATGTAATTTGTTGTACCAAATCCTATGGCCTGCAAAATGTACTGGAATC
>CAYMGR010000003.1:0-32481 GCA_964389985.1 uncultured Saprospiraceae bacterium | reverse complement strand
TTCCAAAGCATATTCTACCATCTTTTTAATGGCCAGTTCTGGATTTTTTGAAAAGCTTCCGGTAATGCGGTTAGCTAAGATCGCATTGATCGATATGCATTTATACCCGAAAAGTTTTCCTAATCCATAGATGGCAGAAGTCTCCATTTCAATATTGTGGATTTTGCCCATTTCCGGCACTGTACACTGATTCAGAAAATTTAAAAAATCAGAATCCTGGATTCGGTTTGATCGACCTTGTGGTCCATAAAACCCTACAGCGGTCAATGTATTTCTGCAGATGGTTTGTGGAGAATCAAAATGCTTTATCATTGCCTGATTTCCCCGGTGCAGATAATAGGGAAGCCCATTCTCCAAAATGCCATTTTGAACAGCATGGCTATTATAATAAAAGGGCAAGGTATCTGTTCCAAGGCACCAGTCGCTGATTAAAATTTGATCCATTTCAATATCAGTTTGAATAGCCCCTGATGTCCCAAGTCTAAACCATTCTAATTCGGTTAATGTCTGTTTCTTTTTACCGGATTCTAATTCTAGGTTAAACAAAGCGTCAACCTCATTCATTACAATATCAATATTATCTGTACCGATACCAGTAGATATGATACTTAAGCGGGTGTTAGCCAAATATCCAGTAACTGTAAAAAATTCCCTGGAATGAACTTCCAACTCAATTCGATCCAAATATTTAGAGATAAAACTTACCCGATCCGGATCCCCAACACTGATAATTTTTGTTGCTAAATCTCCAGGCTTTAACTTTAAATGATAAATACTACCATCCGAATTCAGTATCCAATTTGTGTTCATTATGAAAAACTAAATAAAGTATGAAGAAAAACAAAATTTATCATTTAACACACTGTGGAACCTGTAAAAGAATATTAGCTGATTTAAATACGGACTCATGCCAACTGACAGACATCAAGCAAAATCCAATATCTGAAAAAGAATTAGACCAATTAGCAAAATTGGCTGGTTCCTATGAAGCCTTGTTTAGTCGCAAAGCCGTCAAATATCAAAGTTTGGGTTTAAAAGACAAAAAATTGTCGGAATCGGATTATAGGCAACTTATTCTATCCGATTATAGCTTTCTAAAACGTCCTGTTATTCAAGTGGGTCGCGAACTGTTTATTGGGCATACCAAAATAGCCATCCAGGGAGCGCAAAACTTACTTCCTAAACAGAGCTAAAAATAAACTGGATCCTTATGACCTTGTTATTTCAGCATTCTGCTTGAATGGACCATAATATTCTAGTCATTCAATAAAAAAAGGACCTGTAGCTTTGCATTATAGGCATTGCAAATAAACCTGGGAACTAACTGCCGTATCACTTACGTGTCCAGCTTTATCTCGAAGGATAATTTTATAAAATAATGAATCAATCGGATATTGTGGAGGAGCAGTGCAAGGAGGAATCTGATCTTTAAATAGACAACAGCTCGTAAAAACAAGCAACTGCAGGGTTCCCCTTTGGGGTCTGCCTTCAGAATCAGGCAGTGTAGGTAATTTGTATTGATCCTGAATTTTATTATTCCGGCTATCAAAAAGAGTAATATCAAATCGGCTATCATTTACCGGAAAACCCAAATCTCCATCACCATCTTCAAATTGAAGAACTAATCGAAGCGAATCTTGAAAAAAATCACCCTGTATCAGGCTTGATTTGGTCAATTGAATAAAATGAATTTTTGGAATCGAACTTAAATCGTCGTCAGACTTACAATGAGCCATTATCAAAAGCACTTGAAAGATTATTGCCCAATTTAAAATAGGATGTATAGTTTTACAATTCATACGAACATGATACATGTTAAAACAATTACAAGATAGGGTATTAAATGTAAATTTTTCCAATTGCTTTGAATTGATTGTTGATATTTATTCTTATCAATCAAAGTCCAATCCAGTGTTTAAATCATTTTTAGAATTGATTGGTAGGAGGGAAGTTAACATTAAGAGTTTGCATGATTTACGTTTTTTGCCAATCGATTTATTTAAAACCAATCGCATCAAGACTGAAAATTGGGATGAAGAATACAGCTTTGGATCCAGTGGGACCACAGGTACAGAGCGTTCCATACACCTAATCCAAAGTTTGGATTTTTACCATAAAATTGCTCAAAAATGCTTTGAATATCATTTTGATAATCTAAAAGAATTTGAATTTTTAGCTCTTCTTCCAAATTATATAGAGCGGCCTGATTCTTCATTAATTGAAATGGTCCGATTTTTTGTTAAAAATTCCAATCAGTTTGGCCAGGAAGTGTTTTTTTCCAATGAATTTCAAAAATTAAGTAAAACATTGGAATCGAATCTCCTAAAAAACAAACCTGTTATCTTGTTTGGAGTCAGCTTTGCCCTCCTTGATTTTGCAGAATCCTTTCAGATTTCGGATTCAAATTTAATCATTATTGAAACAGGGGGCATGAAAACACAACGTAGAGAAATGGAAAAAACCGAACTTATAAAATGTTTACAATCAGCTTTTCCTCAATCCAAAGTATGTTCTGAATATGGGATGACCGAAATGTTATCTCAAGCTTATGCGATGGATGGTCTCCACTTCAGTGCATATCCCGGACTGCAGTTTCTGATTTCAGACCCGTCTGATCCTTATACGATTCTGGAACCAAATAAACGGGGATTGATCAATGTAATTGACTTGGCAAATGTGCATTCCTGTTCGTTTATTCAAACCGGTGATCTTGGAATGTTGGACGAGCAAAATAATTTAAAAGTATTGGGGAGACACCAATTCGAAGATTTGAGAGGTTGTGCCCAACTCTATGAAGAATAAAACTATTTTAGAAATCCTTCGGTAATCCAATCAGCAATCAATTGCCTGTTTTTTGAAAACAAAATCCGCTTGCGATCTTCAGGATTATGAATGTTGGCTAACTCAATAAAAATAGGCTCCGGATCTGAATTTCTAACGACGTAGAGCGGTCGACTCGTTACGGTTCCATTGTATTTTTCTTCTTTGCGATACACTTCATATTTTTCTTCAAATACCTGTTGGATATCAACTGCTTTGTTTTTACTTTTTTCAGAATCGGATTGATAATAGAAAAATACATCTTGCCGGTTATCCTCACTTTGAGCATCAATATGTAAGGAAACCATCCACTGTTTGGAGAATCCTTTTTTCTTGTATTTAGAATAAAGCTTATTGACCTTGGAAATCCCTTGCCGTAATCTCTTTTTTTGACTGACAGGAATTTCGTGCCCGCCATATACCGTCTCGTCTTTATCGCAATCAAGATATTTATCATCCCGGATTCCATCATTTTGATCTTCCACAATCACAAAAACAGTGGCTCCTCTTTGCATTAAATTTTTTGCTAAACGCAAGCTAACATCATAAGCATATTCATCTTCGCAGATGGTGTAATCTCCATCAACATTTTTTGCCATCGCCCCAGGATCGGGTCCTCCATGTCCGGGTACGATATAGAAAACCTGATCATTTAAATCTTCATTGGTAATCTCAACGTCTTTATATTTTTCACCAAATAAGGGTACTTCTAATAATTTGTTGGAAACTTTAATCGAGTTTGGTTTGTCATCATCGGCATTCGCTTGCAGTGCAAGTGCTTTCACTTCATTTTCTGATAATTTTCGTTCTGCAACCAAACGCGAATGAACAGGAGCAAGTGAGGCTACTAAAAATTCTTTTCTGCTTTCACGCGAATCCTTAATTGAAGCATTCAAGTTTTCATTTGTCTGAGCTTTAATCGGTTTGGCTTGTGCGATTAGGAGATCCGCCTTCAAATCAAGTGGGATCCAAATTTTTTTGTCTTTTTTGTAATCGAGATTTTTGACTTTTAGCTTGGTTACTTGCTTATTGTAATCTTCTATTTTCTTCGCTAAGGGTAAACTTTGAGTTCCGATACTTGTTCGAATGCTCTTGCCATCATAGGCTTTGATACTGACTGGAAGTAAATACGTCTTGTTTTTCTCCAGATTGGCATTTTGTTTTAAGCCGTTTACCTTGTAAAACAAATTGACATTAGCAGGTTTGTCCTCCAATTGATAGCTTCGCAATAAACTGTAAACCCCCTGTCCCTTTTTAGCTTTTACTTTTAAATAATTCGTGGATTTCATAGGCTTCGGAAACGCTTCCAGGGCCTGTAAAGAGCAGCTAAAAATCATCCAAAAGGTAAAAATTGTACGCATAGCTAAAGAGTTAGGAAGCAAATATATTACAATTATTCATAATTTATATATGCTTGATATACAAATTAATAAATTAATTATTTTAAATTTTGTAAGTACTTGTTACTCAATACTTACCTTTGAAATGACATGTTTAAAGCACTCCTAAATAAGGAACTACTTTGTGAATGGCGAAGCTTTCATCAGTTAGCCGGCTTATTGAGCTTTATGCTGGCTGTTGCCTACCTCGTTTACTTTTTTGGTGGAGAAGTCCAGCCCAAATTTTGGAATTTAATGTATTGGATCATCTACTTGTTTTTGGTGTTTTTTAGTGCGGTTCGGTCTTTTGAAGATGATAATAACCGATTTAGGATTTATACCAATCAGCTGGCTCCTGTTAAGTTAGTCTTTTTAGCTAAAGCAGTGTATCAACTCATTCAGTGTGTGCTGTTTGGATTGGTTTTAGCCTGTATCTTAAATTTGCTCATCCCGCAAAAAAATTTAGATTTCTCTAGCTGGTTCTTCATTTTGTGTCTTTTAGGATTTGGAATGGCCGTGTTAAATACCTTCACCTCATTTATTGCAAGCAATGGCCAGACCCGTCAGGTATTAATGGTAGTGATTAGTTTACCACTGTGTTTCCCCTTGATCGGGATGGCTTATGCCTTGAGTTTGGATTTATTGTTGGGACAAAGCATTTTTGAAAATGTAACTAAGTTTTATCCAATTTTAGCTATTGACATTTTGGGTTTGGCATTGGTGTCATTCCTTTTACCTTTAACCTGGAAAACTTGATTGCATGATACGTCAAAATTGGTGGAAGGTACTGTGTGTTGTTTTGTTATTGTATGCCCTCAGTTACGGTTTATTAAATCCTTTGAAACACGGGATTAAAGACGTTGCTCCAGATCGGCTTGAAGCAGGAAAGATTGCATTATTATCTGTTTCAGCCTATAATGCAAACTATTTAGCTGCCCCCGAACAATTGGCAGCTTATTTAAGATATAATCCTCCCTCAGATTCCAAGGACCCTACCATGTATTTATTAAAAGCTTTATCAGCTAAAGCGGTGAGTGATAATCAGTTGGAACTGGAATTTCACATTCCCGAATATTTACCGGATAGCAGACCATTAGCCCTCTTTTCATTGATTGTAAACAGTCCCGTGGATGGGGCAGCAGCGATTCCATCAAAAATTATAATTCATCAAAACAATCCAGACTTAAAGGAAGGGAAGAAGCTTTGGTCTATGGACCAACATCCTGATTTTAAGCAACCCGTCAAAACCCTGTTTCCTTATCGAAATATTTTAGTTGAAACCATCCGCAACACATTTTATCATGTTTCCTTATGGTTTGCCATGTTTCTAATGTTTGGCATGTCCGTTTACTATAGTTATAAAGTCTTAAAATGTAATGATGTGGATGCGGATCTCAGGTCCTATGCGTTGGTTCGAACGGGTTTTCTATTTGGCATACTCGGATGCTTAACAGGCTCATTATGGGCTCGTTATACCTGGGAGACCTGGTGGACTACAGATATAAAATTGAATATGGCAGCATTAACCATGCTGATCTATATGGCATATATGGTGCTAAGGGCTTCAATAGATGATTTTGACCGTAAAGCAAGAATATCTTCTGCCTATAATATTTTCGCATTGATAGCTGTAATACCTTTAATATTCGTACTGCCTAGACTAACAGATAGCCTGCATCCAGGAAATGGAGGAAATCCAGCTTTCGGTTCGCAGGACATGGATAATAGCCTTAGACTTGTATTCTACCCAGCGGTTTTGGGATTTATGTTGTTGGGACTTTGGATAGCCAGTTTGTTGTATAGAGTGGAAAAGATTCAATATAAGCTTGATGAGGCAGATAATAATTCTTGATTTTTTTCATTATTTTATAAATAAGACCCAATTTCGCAACTTTATTGTGAGTAAATAGATGCTTTCCCTTATACAGTCCATTTTTTTAGTATTCATCAATATCGCTGAAACGGATTTTATGCGACAAACAGGTAAAATACATGTAGTTTATGGCGTTTTAACGATTATATTTATTGGCATAATTGTTTATTTAATTTTTATAGAAAAGAAAATACGAGTCATCGAAAAAAGATTAGAACATGACAAAATCAAGTAATGCAACGTTCTTAGATAGCGTAAATCGAAATTTTGAACGTGCCGCCGGATATACCGAAATACCCAGAGGCATCCTCGATCAAATAAAGGCATGTAATGCTGTTTATGAAATCCGTTTCCCGGTTCGCATAGGCGATCGAATTGAAGTAATTGAAGCCTACCGTGCACAACATAGTCATCATAGATTGCCAACCAAAGGGGGAATCCGATACAATGAAAATGTTGACAAAGAAGAGGTTGAAGCACTTGCAGCTTTGATGACTTATAAATGTGCCATCGTGGACGTGCCATTCGGTGGTGCCAAAGGGGGCGTTCGAATTAATCCGAAACAATATAGCGAAGACCAATTAGAACGTATTACCAGGAGGTATACTACAGAATTGATAAAAAAGAATTTTATCGGGCCCGGCATTGATGTGCCTGCTCCTGATTACGGTACTGGTCCACGTGAAATGGCATGGATTTATGACACCTACCTTACTTTTAAAGGGGGTGATATTGATGCGGCAGGTTGTGTTACAGGCAAACCAGTGAATCAAAATGGAATCCGTGGCCGTAATGAAGCTACAGGTCGCGGAGTATTTTATGGATTAAGAGAATTATGCGATACTCCGGATGCCATGAAGAAATTGGGTCTGGAAAGAGGATTAAGAGGTAAAAGAGTAGTTATTCAGGGACTTGGAAATGTGGGTTCTTTTACCGGAAGTATTATGCAAGATGAAGGAGATATTAAAATCATTGCAGTTTCAGAATATGAAGGTTCGATTTATAGTGAAAATGGAATCAATATTGCAGATTTATTAAACTATCGCAAGCAAAATGGAAGTATCCTTGGATTTCCTGGTTCTACTAATTTACCTTCTAAAGAAGCCGCTCTTGAGTTAGAATGTGATATCCTGATTCCAGCTGCTTTGGAAAATCAAATTACAATTGAAAATGCGAGCCGGATAAAGGCAAAAATTATAGGTGAAGCTGCCAATGGTCCTATCACCGCAGATGCAGAAACGATATTAAATAAGGCTGGTATTATCATAGTACCCGATATGTTTTTAAATGCAGGAGGGGTCACCGTTTCCTATTTTGAATGGCTAAAGAACTTGTCTCACATGCGTTTTGGCCGTATGGAGAAACGGTTTGATTCAAATACTTATTCCAATTTTGTGGGCCTTATAGAGAAAATGACTTCTAAACAAATCGGAGACCGAGAACGTGAGTTTTTGACGCGTGGAGCAGATGAAATTGATTTGGTTCGTTCCGGTTTAGAAGAAACAATGGTCACCTCATTTCAGCAAATTTGGGCTACCTTTAAACAGAAAGAAAATATTGATGGTCTGAGAAGTGCCGCTTTTGTATGTGCACTTGAAAAAATATCGAATGACTATTCCAGTTTGGGAATATTCCCATAGGTTTTGAAATTTCTGGATTAAAGTAAAGGGTTCTTTGTTTGCTTTTTTAATATGGAATCGTTTTAAGTTTAAAGAATCTTAGCTTTTCTTTTTAAAAGGTAGGTTAATTCATTGCATGCAATTATACTTGGATGAACTAGATTTGTTTGAGCGTGATTTAAATTGATTTGCCTTTAATTTTCAAAATATCTTAAGGAATCATTTTGTTGAATGGATGCCACACAACAAACCATAGCGTTATTTGATAAATATGCTTTATCCTACTCAATCAAATATGGAGATGTAAAGCATTATGCAGAGGGGTTGGATCTGTTTTGTAAACTAGTCACAAAACCAAATGCAAAAATATTAGAGTGCGCCTGTGGTCCGGGCAATGTAACCAGTTATTTACTCTCACAGCGATCTGATTTTATGTTTAAGTCGATTGATTTAGCTCCCGGCATGCTTGAAATCGCAAAACAAACGAATCCGTCAGCAGAGTTTCTTCAAATGGATATCAGACAGATCAGTCAGCTAACCGAAAGTTTTAATGCAATTGTTTGTGCATTTGGTTTGCCGTATTTAAATTTTGATGAATTGAATCAATTTGTAGCGAATTGTTGGAATTTACTTACAGAATCTGGTGTTTTGTATTTAAGTGCTATTGAGTCAGAGATCAACTATTCCAAAATAGAAAAGGCTAGTACCGGAGAAGAAATCTTAATGCATTATTATTCTGCTGCATGTTTAAAAGAGGTCGTCCAATCAAACAAATTTGAGTTGTTATTTACGCAAAGTCTCGATTTTCCAAATCATTTAAATCTGAAAGGTAAAGATCTGATACTACTTGCAAAACGAATTAGTTAAACGAGGATGCGATTTCATTCAATTGAATCGAATGACGTAAGTTTTGTAATATTTTGAATTCTTTTCCAATTGATTCCTCCTTCTATTATATACATTCTAGGCATAATCCATCTCATTCTTTCAGGTTTCAACATGCCATTTAAGTTCAGTTTTGATGGTTCAGCTTTTCAAATAAATGCCAACTAATCACCGTTTTTCTTGTTAAGTTTATTTCAAAGTCAAATTATGAAGACCAGAACGCTTGAAGTTGTTATTCCACCTCCCGAAGCACATTATGTTGGGGATGGATTTAGAGTGCATAATTTCATTCCGAGTGCCTATCGATTAGACATGGAGCGGATGAGTCCATTTATTATGTTAGACTATAATTCAAAGTTTTATTTCCCTCCAAGCGAGATACCAAGAGGGGTGGGTGTTCATCCCCATAGAGGCTTTGAAACGGTTACTATCGCCTATAAAGGAAAAGTTGCACATCATGATAGTTACGGAAATAGCGGAATAATTGGGGAGGGAGATGTTCAATGGATGACGGCTGCCTCTGGTGTATTGCATAAGGAATATCATGAAGCGGAATTCAGCAGGCAAGGAGGTGATTTTCAAATGGTTCAGTTATGGGTTAATTTACCTGCCAAGGATAAGATGTCACGCCCTAAGTATCAAGAAATTCCTAATCATAAAATGGGTCGTTTTGAATTGCCGGAACAAAAAGGCATAATTGAAGTGATTGCAGGACACTATGGGGATGTAGCGGGCCCGGCATCCACATTTACGCCACTCAATTTGGTCAATGCTAAGCTGAATCAAAATAGCCATACGGTGTTTGCTTATCCTGAAAATTATAATACAGCCTTTTTAGTCATTGAGGGTACTGTCAAATTAAACGAAACGGATGTGGTTCCTGTGAATCATTTTGCCCTCTTGAATAACGATGGAGAAAGCTTTCTTTTAGAAGCCATGGAAAATAGTATTGTATTGATACTGAGTGGATTACCTATTGATGAACCGATTGCGGCCCAAGGTCCGTTTGTAATGAATACACGACAGGAATTGGTGCAGGCCTTTCAGGACTTTCAACAAGGAAAATTTGGTCAGCTAAAAGATTAATTGGCAAAATATTATTCAACTAAATTATTGTTTTTTGTGTTTTTACAAAATATTATTCTATCTTAGCCGTTGAATTAGGGTATTTTCAATTTTTTATTCGTTAAATTCCTTAAATATGGCAGATAAGCTGGATAAATTGGATGTTAAAATCTTAAACCTATTACAAGAAAATAGTAAAATCACTAATCTTGAATTATCACGAAAAATAGGCCTTTCACCTGCTCCAACATTAGAACGTGTTAAGAAATTAGAGCAATTGGAAATTATCGAAAGCTATCACGCTAAAGTAAATCCAAATAAGGTCCAATTAAGTATCAGCACCTTTGTTTTAGTAAATTTAGCCTGGAATAAACCCAGAGCAATGGAAAGCTTTGTCGATAAAATAAAGAATATTGAAGAAGTTACTGATTGTTATGTGATTACTGGTGATGCTGATATTTTGATGAAAATTGTTTGTAAGGATATTCAATCCTACGAAATGCTGTTATTCAAAAAATTATCTCAAATTGAGGAAGTGGAACGCTTGAAAACATTGATGAATCTATCTGTTGTGAAAACTTCTAATAAATTGCCTATTCATATTGAAGATTTAGAATAATCTTTAACCTTAGATTGATTAAATGTCTTTTCGAACCGGCTTGCTTTGGAAATTAAATTCAAGCAACCTAAGGCCTTCTTATTTATTTGGTACCATTCATTTACAAAGTCCGATCGTTTCGAATAACCAGACCTTGTTTTCTGATTTGATTGACTCCTGTGCGTGCTTTGCCGCAGAAATTGATTTAGATAAAATGGAATCATCCAATCTACAATCCTATTTCCAACTGGAAAACTCTAGAAATTGGTCAAACCATTTAAAGCCGAATCAATGGAACAAATTGTGTCGGGTTAGTTTAGACCGATTTGGTATAGATTTAGAACAATTTACCGGTTTATATCCTATGATTGCACTGAATCAATTAAGTCTTCAATTAATAGGAAGAAGTCAGGAGATATCATTGGATTATCAATTATGGCAATTGGCAAAAATGAAACAAAAGAAGACTCTGGGATTGGAAGATTTCGATGATCATTTTAGTATGATTAAATCCATAGAATTGAAGGATCAAATTAAGATGTTTCGGGATTTTTTTAAGCAATTGGATCGATCCAAGAAAAGGTATGAGAAAATGATATCAGATTATAACCTTCAAGATATCCAATCAATCTACAAAAGAAGTCGCAAAATGCTTGGTAAATACAGACAACTGATGTTAAATCAGAGAAATCAAGCGATGGTCAGTAGCATCAAAAATATATCAACAGAAAGCAATGCTTTTTTTTGTTGTGGAGCGGGTCATTTATACGGTTCTGAAGGGCTGTTGCGCTTACTGAAAAAAGCAGGCTTTCATTTGCAACCTGTCAGGCTTTAGTCTGTTTACTACTAGATCTGATTTTCATTTAATTTATAGTTTTGACTATGATTCATAAAGCGATTTTTATAAGTTTATGTCATCTTCTTTTTATTGTCAACTTTATTCATGGCCAGAACAAAGCCACTATTAGCGGATATGTTCGGGAATATGGTTCTGGTGAAAGTATTATAGGTGCCAATTTATATTTAAAAGCTCGTCCTGAAATTGGGACAGTAAGTAATACATATGGTTTTTTTTCAATTACAATTGATAAAGGGCAACATGATCTTCTGGTTTCTTATTTAGGATACATGCCTGAACGCATACCATTAGATCTCTATAAGGATACCTTGATCGAAATAAATTTGAAGGCAGGTGTCTTAATGGAAGAAATTGAAGTAAGTGCTAAAAACCCAAGGCAAAATATTGAATCCACGGACATGGGGACGGTTGATTTGTCTATGGAAACGATGAAAAAACTTCCGGCGCTATTGGGGGAAGTGGATTTGTTGAAAACCTTGCAGTTGTTGCCAGGAGTGTCGTCTGCTACTGAAGGGACCTCCGGTATTTACGTGCGCGGAGGAGGTCCGGATCAGAATTTAGTTTTGTTGGATGAGGCCATTGTCTATAATACCGGGCATCTACTTGGATTTTTTAGCGTGTTTAATTCAGACGCAATTAAAAACACCTTACTCATTAAAGGAAATATACCTGCAAATTATGGAGGCAGAATTTCTTCTGTGATCGATGTTCAAATGAAAGAAGGAAATAATGAAGATTATGTAGCAGAAGGTGGAGTTGGATTAATTTCCAGCAGACTTACCTTACAGGGGCCTTTACAAAAAAAGAAATCATCTTTTATAATCTCTGCAAGGCGGACCTATGCATTAGATATTGCCCAACCTTTTATTAATAAAACGAAATTCGCAGGGAGTAATTATTATTTCTATGATCTCAATACGAAAGTGAATTATCAAATTGGGCAAAAGGACAGGATCTATTTGAGTGGATATTTTGGAAGGGATGTATTTAAATTTGCAAATCAAGATCGTGGTTTTAAAGTTGAATTGCCCTATGGAAACGCCACAGGAACCTTTCGTTGGAATCATATCATTCAGGATAATTTATTTTTCAATTTGGCTTTAATAGCCAATAATTACAAATTTGGATTACATGGTGGTCAGGAAGAGTTTGAATTTAATGTGGATTCGGGGGTAAGAGATTATTCTGCGAAAATTGATTTAGATTATTATCCGAATCCAAGCCATTTAATTAAAATGGGTTCGCGATATACCTATCACAAGTTGTCCCCAAATGTAGTCAATGCTACAAATGGTGAAGTTAATTTTTCGACAAGTTTCGAGCCCAAGTTTGGCCATGAAACAGAAATCTATATTTTAGATGATTGGAGTATCAATAGGAAATTTAAACTTAATGTGGGTTTTCGCGGATCAATGTTTAACCATATTGGCCCCTATGTTTCTTCAATAGATAGCAATACCTATTCCAAAGGCGAATTGGTAAAAACATATGTTCGGCCAGAACCCCGGGTTGGACTGAATTACAATTATTCTAAAACGGCTTCTATAAAAGCTGGTATTTCTATTTCCAATCAATTTATTCACCTGGTTAGTAATTCAGGTAGTACGCTTCCAGCTGATATTTGGGTGCCAAGTACCGAAATCGTTAAGCCGCAACGAGCAATACAATATGCGATTGGTTATTTTCGAAACTTTGGAGATAATTCATTTGAAACATCTATTGAAACGTATTATAAGGATTTAAGGAATCAGTTAGATTACAAAGAGTCTTATGTAGAAAATTTTTCTGCTGAAATAGAACGTGAATTTGTTGCTGGAAAAGGTCGGGCATACGGACTTGAATTTTTTATTAAAAAAAATAAAGGCAAATTAACGGGTTGGATTGGTTATACCTTGTCCAGAACAGAGCGTTGGTTTTCTGAAATTGAAAATGCCAGAGTCTATCCGGCGGTTTATGACAGGCCGCATGATTTGGTGCTCGTATTTAATTACGAATTTGCCAGAAATTGGCAGTTGGCGGGTAATTTTATTTATGCTACCGGGAAATCCTATACGCCGATCAAAAGTGTTTTTTTTATTGAAGGAAGACCTAATATTGAGTATGGTCCTCGGAACAGTCAGCGTCTGGATGATTATCATCGATTGGATATCTCTTTTATTTACGAGAAAAAAGAATTAAGCCGAAAGCCGTTTCACAGCAGCTGGGCATTTAGCATCTATAATATTTATAACAGAAAAAATCCATTTTTTACATATACGGATTTTGAATCTGATATTTTTTCAGGAAATGCAACAGCTAAAGCTTATAAAGTCTCTTTATTCACATTGATTCCATCTGTTACATGGAATTTTTATTGGAATGCCAAAAATCTTTAACATGAATCAAAGGTTCTATTTAAACTCATTGCTTTTTTTTAGTTTATTATTCATAGCTTGTGAAGAAGAGTATAACCCTTCTGAGCAGGTATATGATAAGCAAATAGTTATCGAAAGTTATATTGAAAAATCTGAAGCTGGATTACCTGTTTATGCAATCGTAAGTTACTCATTGCCATTTTATTCGTCTTTTAATGTTGACGTTATCAATAAGTCATTTGTTAAAGATGCAGATGTCAGTGTTTGGGACGGATTTTCAAGAGTGCAATTATCTCAATTATGTTTAAATGATCTTCAGGAACCAATAAGAAGCCGCCTGATTGAAGATTTTGGATACAGTCCGGATAGTTTCAAAACAGATCTATGTATTTATATCGATATAGCCGGATCGATTCAAATTAAAGAAGGAGCCAATTATGAATTACGGGTGATAACAAATGGGGATACTATTTATAGTCAAACGACCATTCCGGATTTGATTCCTATCGATAGTTTTTGGTTTACAAAGCCACCGGGGAAAAATGTTAACGATACATTTGCCCAAATGTACTGTATCATTAGTGACATTCCGGGTCAAAAAGATTTTTACCGCTACTTTTCTGCAGGCCAAAATGAGCGATTAATAGCCAATGTCACTTCAGTTACGGATGATGTATTTTTTGATGGACAAAAGTTTAAATTCACTTTAAGCGAAGCCATAGGACAGGATGAAGATTTTAATGATAATTCAGGTCTTTTTCGGAGAGGAGACAGTGTCCAAATAAAATGGTGCAATATACCAGCTTCCCATTTTGAGTTTTGGAATACTCTGGAAACGAGTGCAACAAGGCAAGGTCCTTTTGCTTCTTACGTCAGAATAAAAGGAAATATTAATGGCGGTCTGGGTATCTTTGGGGGGCAGAATTGTAAATATTATTCAATCTACGTTCCAAAAAATTAAGAATGGCAAAAACAAACGAAGTGTTGCTCAAGGTGATCATGGATGAGGACAACATACCTTCTGAAATCTATTGGAAGGCTGAGAATCAACAACAGGAATGGGAGAAATGTAAGGCGTTTTTATTATCTCTTTTTGAGGAAAAAACACAGGGCACCCTTAAGTTGGATTTATGGACAAAGGATTTTCAGTTAGACGAAATGAATCAATTTATGTATCAAACTCTTTTTTCATTATGTGAAACATACATGAAAGCAACTCAGAATAAGGATTTATCGAATCAGTTTATGAATTTTGTAAATTATTTTGGAGAGCAAGCCAAAGTCATTCAGGTAAAAGGAGATTAAGGCTTTATGAACTTGTCCTTAAATCCAAAGCCCGAGATGATTTCAGATGAAAATCAAAAAATAATTTTTAGGCTTACTGCACTTTGGGCTTTAAACGAATGCGGTCTAGGAGGTTTTTTGCATGCATTAAATTTTCCGTTTACAGGACTGGTGGTGGGTGGTATAGCCGTTACCTTAATTAGTTTTATTGCTTATTTTTCAAAAGTCAGTAAAGCCGTTATTCTGAATTCATTAATTATTGTTTTGATTATTAAATTAATTATGAGTCCTCACTCCAGTGTGATGGCCTATTTTGCGGTTAGTTTTCAGGCTATTTGCGCATGGCTTTTATACAGTCTGCTGGGAATTCATTTAATCAGTATCCTAATGGTGAGTATTTTGAGTTTTATGGAAACCGCCTCCCAAAAACTAATCACACTCACCGTAATTGGCGGAATGAGCTTTTGGAATGCAATTGATGTTTTTATAGAAAATATTAGTAAGCAGTTTTTTGCAATAAGCATCCTTCATGCATCCTCTTGGCTTGTTGGATTTTATTTTTCAGTTTATTTTGTTTTTTCAATTTTACTTGCTTTTTTTATCTATAGTTTGTTAGAACAATTTAAAGATATCAGTATCATTAGCAGAGAAAATCCTTCGCTGCAAGAGTTTCAAAATATGCATATAGTCCAGTCCGGAAAGAAAAGACCCAATTGGGTTAAATGGATATTATACACAAGTATCATCTTGTTTGTTTTGTGTACTTTCTTTTTGTTTGATAACGAACAATTTTATAACAGCTTCCTGCTGTACTATTTTTTGCGTTCAATTGCAATGATTCTCTTTTGGTTTTACATTGTAATGCCTTATGCTACCTCCTTTGTTAAAAAATACTTAAACAAGAAAATTCCTGCCTATCAAAATGAAGTGGATGAAATTATAGAGCTATTTCCTAAATTGCGATTAATCGTCTATTATGCATGGAGTCAGACGAGTCAATATAATGGACTCAGACGATTAAAACATTTTTTTACAATCGCCTTGTTTGAAATTATAAGTTTTAAATAAATATGCCTCTGGTGGTTTTGACCGGCAAAACAGGAATTGGAAAAACGACTTTCTTATACAATAGACTGGCCCATTGTGAACATGTAGGGGGTTTTTTGTCTCCCTTGGTTCAGACATGCCGATCATTTTACTTAATACAAACGAAGCAGTATATAGAGATGCAACTGTCGGAGCCCATTGAAATGGATCAGGTTTTTAAAATTGGTAAATATCTTTTTTCGAAATCAAGTTTTAAACAGGTTGAACAACAATTTATTAAGGACTTTGAATCGGGATTCCCTTTAGTGCTGCTTGATGAATATGGACCTTTGGAACTTAATAAGGAGGGATTCGGTTTAGTTCTTGATCCTTATTTGGAAGCAGCCTCTCAGGATCAAAGTAATTATATATTAGTGGTTGTTCGTGAATCTTTGAAGGATCATTTTGCCAATAAATTTAAAATTGAAACCATACTTGAAATGGATGATTTTAATTTATTTTTGAAGCAGAAGATTCCCTCAGTTTCTTACTAAAATTTAAAAGAGTAAGGAGTTGATTACACAGTAGAAAGCCGCCATGCTGATAATTCTTCAGGTGTGTTTATTCCAGTTAATTTTATGGGATCTTCAACAGGAATCATTTTCGTATTTAAATGACTTAATACCATTTTAGGTGCTTTTAATTCGCCATGGTAAACTAAATCGATTTGATCTTTGGCAGATTTCTTGTAAATGCAGCAGAGTGGAAAAGCTGCGTTTGTTTGTGGGTTGGAAAAAGCAATTACATCAAATGTATCAGAATTATTGGCTACAAGTAATCTTAAATCTTTTATTGTTAGGTGGACGAGGTCTACTGCTACAATCAGCCAATCTACATTGGAATTAAACTGAAAGGCTTGATAAATTCCTTCTAAGGGTCCTGTAGCATCTTTTTGATCAACCAGGGTATGCGGATAATTGATGCTACTTAATTGAGATATACTGCAAGAAATATGAACCTGATTGCAAATCAAAAGAAGTTGGTGAACCCACCAGTTGTATAATTCAAGCTGATCTTTTGTAACAAGATGTTTAGGGTATCCAAGTCGACTGCTTAAACCTCCACAAAGGATTAAACCAAAAAGGGATGATTTCATTCTATGTGAATTCTCTGGGATCCACAATAAATATTGGCGCTCTGATTCTTTAAAAAACCGATTAAAGTCATTCCCATAGCCTGGGCGGTTTCTATAGCCAAACTGGAAGGAGCACCTATTGCTACCACAATTGCTGCGCCTGCCATCGCAGATTTATGAATGAGTTCAAAACTTGCACGGCCACTCAGTAAGATAATATTGTTGTCCAAGGGTAACATCTGCTGCAATAGAGCCATCCCAATTAATTTATCAAGTGCATTATGTCTTCCAATATCCTCCGCTCTATGGAGTAACTTACCCGTGTTATCAAATAAAGCACACGCATGAATGCCTCCGGTTTTTTGAAAGAGATTCTGCGTTTGATTTAATTCGTCGGGGAGTTTATACAAAATTTTACTAGATAGAATCGGGCTGTCTTTTTTTAACAAGTAAGAACAATTATCCATCATTAGGTCAATGCTTGTTTTTCCACAAACCCCACAACTCGAATTGGTATAGAAATGTCGGTCTAATTGCTCAATAGCAGGTAGGATGCCCAATTTTAGATGGACAACAATGGTTTGTTGTTCAACCATATCTCCAACACAACTGAAACGATATTCAAATCGATCTATTTGTTGAGCTGGATGTGGGAGGATACCTTCAGTAAAGAGAAAACCACGAACAAGATTTTCATCATCACCGGGAGTCCGCATGGTGATGGATAAAGTTTTATGAATTGGTTTCCCATGCTGAATGTAAGAAAGCACAATTTCTAAAGGTTCTTCTTCTGCAATGAAGTCTGCCTTTGGTTCAAATTGATCGGTTAATCGCTGAATATCAAATGCCCGGATCCCAGTAATTCTTTTGTTTAGCATGCAGCATTGGGATTTGGAAAATTATCTGTTTCGTCTTCATGGGGTCTTGGAGTCAAACACTGATAATCTTTTTCAACTAAGACATATAAATGCTGGGATTCATTAATGGGAATGGTTGCATCAAATCCGACCTCATCAGAGTCACACCAATGGTTGGCCGTTTCAAGTGGGATATAGATTCTAAGATGATTATTATTAAACGAAACACTGATTTCTTTATGATCTGCCTGGATCAGTGAATAGCTAAAAGGATTCGAATCGTGAGTTGAAAAAACGAGTGTTTCCTGAATGAAACCAAGCTGTTTAAAATCTAAAACTTCTTTTTGACTTAATCGAAGCCGGATGGAGTTCTTATTGGTTCGTAGCTTCATATTTAAAAATTATGTAAATTAGCAAGATGAAAACCTGTACAAAGATATTCCTAAGTCTCCTCTTGGCCCCTGTTTTATTAACAGCACAAACTAATTTCAGTTTTACAAATCCATTATTTTCAGATTATTTGAAGGGAAATTATGCAAGCGAGCAGGTCCCAAAACGCAAAATTGTTGCGAATAGTAATCTGGCGGATCACCTTGTCAATTCCATGAATTCTGACTCACTGAGTTCTTTTTTAACCCAACTTGTTTCTTTTCAAAACAGAAATACAATATCAGATGATCCTCAACAAGAATTGAAGGGAATCCGAGGAGCCAGAAATTATATAAAGTCTCAGTTAAGCCGATGGTCGATAATTGAAGGATCTTCACTTCCTGGACTTATTTATTCTGAATTTGAATTTGATTTTGAAATGTGCGATCGATTAAGACATGCAGAACTCATGGCTATCGTTCCAGGATCCGGACCCCAAAAAGATGAACTGGTCATTCTGGAGGCCCATCTTGACAGTCGGTGTGAAATAAATTGTGATACAAGCTGTTTGGCAGAAGGGGCAGATGATAATGGAAGCGGTTCAGCTTTATTGATGGAGTTGGCTCGTGTGCTCACACAAATTGAATATAATCGATCCGTATTGTTAATATGGATTACAGGAGAAGAACAGGGCTTAGGTGGTTCAAAGGCCATTGCTGAATATTGTAAGCAAAATACTATTAAAATTAAAGCAGTACTCAATAATGATATCGTAGGTGGAATTGAATGTGGTCAAACTTCTTCTCCTCCTGGTTGTCCCGGTCCCCAGCAATTTGATAGTTTAAGATTGCGAATTTTTTCTGCAGGAATCACAAATAGTATGCCTAAAGGTCTTGCGCGTTTAAGTCGGATTTTAGTGGAACAAAAATTGGAACCCTTAATGCCTAATGTGACCAAGATTGATGTAATGTTTGGTGAAGACAGATCGGGCAGAGGTAGTGATCACATTCCATTTCGTGAACAAGGATATACGTCGATTCGATTTACCTCATCATACGAACACGGGGACGGGAACCCTTCACAGGCTGGGTATGCTGACCGACAACACAGTTCGAGAGATATTTTAGGGAAAGACCTTAATGGTGACAGCATCCTGGATAGCTTGTATGTTAATTTCAATTATTTAAAAAACAATGCCATTGTCAATGCAATCACAGCTAGCAATGCTGCAAGTAGTCAGTTGGCCCCATTTATTCTTACGGTAAGCCCAGGAATTAAAGCGCTTTCGGTTAGAGTGGAGAATCCTCAAAATGCTTTAAAATTTGTGTATGGGATTAGGAGGATAAACAGCGCATTTTTTGATACAATTGTGATCAGTGATGCTCGTGAAATTACAGTCGGAGGGCTGAATCCTACCCAATATTATATATCTGTGAGCGGCATAGATAGTTTAGAATGGTATTCAATGTTTGGCCAGGAATATGTTGGCAGAGCGTTAACTGAAACGAAGGAAGAAATAAAACAAGCTGATATAGAACTGATTCAAAATAAACCCAATCCGTTTGATGAATTGACCCTAATTCCAATTATTGTTCATGATCTATCTTTTATTCAATCAGCACAATTATTATTTGTTTCTGAAAATGGGCAAGTCTATAAAAAAATGCCTTTAAAATTGCATGAAGGCATCAATGAGATTATGTACGATTATCAATGGAATAATTATTCTTGCGGAACCTACTTTTATAGTCTGGAAATAAACGGAAAAATTTATGGCACCAAGAAAATGGAATTATTAAATTATTAAGTTGCAAGCCAAAATGAATACTCTAAAAGAGTTTCTAGATAGTCATAGAAGCAAAGATGGAGTAAAAGGAATTACAATTCGATACATTCAGAAATACAAATACGATTTCTTTCCTCCTTTAAAAAACAAGATTCAATTTAGAACAGTCCACTAATAACTCCTTGTTCATCAATATTAATTTTTTCAGCAGATGGCTCGTCTGGTAGTCCAGGCATTCGCATGATTTCGCCAGTGATAGGTACGATAAATCCAGCACCAGCAGCAATTTCAATTTGTCTTACGGTTAGGATGAAATCTTTAGGCCTGCCAATTAAATCTGGATTATCTGATAGCGACTTTTGCGTTTTAGCAATACAAACCGGAAGTTCATTTAAATTTAAATTTTGAATTCGCTTCAGATCCTGACGGGCTTCAGGAGTAAATTCTACCGATTTTGCTCCATAAATTTTATTTGCAATGGCAAAGATTTTTTGCTCAGGAGTCCAGGATAGTTCATAACACGGAATGAATGGCTCATTCCAATTTTCAGCGATGTTCACAACTTTTTCAGCTAATTCAATGGCTCCTTCGCCTCCTTTTGCCCATACTTCCGAGTACACCGCATCGGTTCCATATTTGCTGCAACGCTCTTTAATAACCTCAAGTTCTTCCGGAGTATCACTTACAAATTTGTTGATGGCTACCAGAGCTGGAAGGTTAAATTGTTTGGCATTTTCTAAATGTTTTTCCAAATTTTCGCATCCCTTTTGTACAGCTTTTGGATCAGGCTCTCCTAATGCTTTTAAAGATTTACCACCATGGTATTTTAAAGCTCTTACAGTAGCTACGATTACAGCAGCATTGGGAGATAAACCGGCAGCTCTACATTTGATATCTAAAAATTTCTCTGCACCTAAATCAAACCCAAAACCTGCTTCGGTTACTACATATTCTGATAATGACATTCCCATCTTAGTTGCAATAATCGTATTGGTGCCCTGAGCAATATTCGCAAATGGACCTCCATGAATAATTGCAGGATTGCCTTCAATTGTTTGAACTAAATTTGGTTTAATAGCATCCTTTAAGAGGGCTGCCATAGCACCTTCCGCTTTCAAATCTCTTGCAAAAATGGGTTTGCGATCCCAGGTAAAGCCTACAAAAATATTTCCCAGACGTTTTTTTAAATCTTCAAGGTTTTTTGATAAGCATAAAATTGCCATGATTTCTGAAGCTGCTGTAATATCAAAACCGGTTTCTCTTGGAATTCCATTTCCGGTGCCTCCCAATCCAATGGTGATTTTTCGCAAGCTTCGGTCATTCATGTCCATAACACGCTTCCATGATATGGTTCGAGCATCTAAATTCAAACCGTATTTTTTGTTTTGCAGATTGTTATCGATTAATGCAGCCAGTAAATTATGGGCTTTTTCAACAGCAGAGAAGTCACCGGTAAAGTGAAGATTGATATCTTCCATTGGTAGGACCTGCGACCATCCTCCTCCGGTTGCACCTCCCTTGATTCCAAAAACAGGCCCCAGGGATGGCTCACGTAAAACAACGGTTGTTTTTTTACCAATTCTATTTAATGCTTCTGATAAACCAATTGAAGTTGTCGTCTTGCCTTCTCCGGCAGGAGTTGGAGATATTGCTGAAACCAAAACCAATTTGCATTTTTTAATTTGTTCCTCTTGGATGAGGTCCAATTCTAATTTTGCCTTAAAGGCGCCATATAGTTGTAATTGATCTGGTAAAAGGTTTAACTTTTCAGCTATTTTTGTAATTGGTTTGAGCGTAATTGATTGCGCTATATCAATATCAGATTTTAGTTTTTCAGAACCCATTTTATGTATAATTTAGACGGCATATTTCTATCAAAAATGACACCAATTGTGTTATTTGCCTATGTTTTTATGTTTTCCTGTCAAAACAAGGAGCTCAATAAATCCGTTCCGACCATCATGACTACGGATACGATTTCTCAAGAAAAGCTGCATTATCCACAGGAGAAACATCTAAAGAATATTCGCCAACTAACATTTGGTGGGAATAATGCGGAAGCTTATTGGAGTTTTGATGGCCAATTATTGACTTTTCAATCAGATTATACTGCATGGGGAGCATCCTGTGATCAAATTTTCTATTTTAACCCATTTAAAGATGATTTAGCTCGCATAAAACCAAAATTAATCTCTCGTCGAGGTGGACGGAATACCTGTTCTTATTTTATGCCAGGTGACAGCACCATTATTTTTGCATCTACCCACAGAGATAGCGCTGAATGTCCTCCTGTCCCAGAACGAAAGGTTGGAGGGAAATACGTTTGGCCTATTTATCATTCGTATGACATCTATGTTGCAGATTTAAGAGGGAATCTAAAGATGCAGCTTACAAATATTGAAGGTTATGATGCAGAACCTACAGTATCTCCAAAACTGGATAAAATTGTCTACACCGCACTACGACAAGGTGATTTGAATTTATGGACAATGGACATTGATGGGCAAAACAAAAAACAAATTACCTTTTTGCCGGGATATGATGGCGGTGCTTTCTTTTCACCGGATGGGAGTAAAATAGTGTTTCGTGCTTCCAGGCCACCGACATCAGAATTGAGAGCAGAATATTATGATTTGCTGACTAAAGGTCTTGTTCAACCTACAGAAATGGAAATTTTTGTTTGCGATTTGAATGGTGGGCATTATCAGCAAGTAACTCAATTGGGAAAAGCAAATTGGGCTCCTTTTTTTCATCCAAGCGGTAATAAAATTATCTTTTCATCCAACCATGCGGGATCTAAGGGCTATCAATTTAATTTGTACCTGATTAATTTGGACGGAACCGGATTGGAGCAAGTTACATTTGATCCTACTTTTGATTCATTTCCTATGTTTTCTCCTAATGGAAAATACTTAGTTTGGTCTTCCAACCGAAATAACGGTGGAAGCCATGATACTAATTTATTTATGGCAGAATGGGTAGACTAATTCAGTTGCTCTTGTAGAAAAAGTATTCCTTTTTTTGCATCATAGCTTGCAACTCCTGATTGTAAATAAAGTTCTTTTTTATAAGGATATTGTCGGGCGTCAATAATATAAACTTTGCAACCTATTGCTTTGCGCAATTCATCATTCGATTCTCGCCAGCAAATAGCAAGTTCTTCCGTTGTTTCATCATAATTTTTTTTCCACTTCCGAGTAAACATTACTTCTAAATACATGATGCCGTTTCGAAAATTGACTAAACGGCTGCTCAATCCATAATTGATCCGGTATACGACATCCGATTTTAGAAGATGCTTGCGGTTAATTTCTTTTATGTTGATAGCCATATAATGACTAGCACATAAACTATGCCATATTTATTTACAACCTAACCTATAAAAATCAAAATACATTTATAATATACTGTATATCAAATAAATATAAATATAATTAATATTTAATATATTTTATTAAACCTTAAATTATTAATGCTGAATCTTAGTTTTTTATGAGCTTGATACGTTGGATTTGCTGGTTGTTGGAATGAATCAGCAAGATGGTATAATATCCAGATTCTAAATGGCCCAAATGGATTGAATAATTTCCTGCTTGGAAGTCGATGGCATCATTTAGAATACAATTTCCTAAACTATTAAATAGTTTCAATTCAAATGGATTTTGAATTTCAGTTGATTTAAGTTCAATATTATCAGTGAATGGATTTGGATATACGCTTAAAGTTATTGGATGAACAGACTCATTTTTATTTATAAGATTACAAGAAGGAGATTGAGAACAATAGCATCTTTTAGCCAGGCTGCAATCCAACACAAATGGGTTTGGTTTTTGATCCTGATAATTTCCGATTAAATAGGTCCGGGTCCATTCGAGTGAATCGACTGGATCTTTTAAATGCCAACTGCATAAAGTAGATCTCATGCTTTCGAAAAAACTTCGATCCGCTTGCAATTCATACATTGTAAAAAAATAAAAAATAGCGCGTGCCACATTTCCTTTATGGTCTTCCCGGGGTTCAAACAAACCATTTATGGATTCGCTGTATTCATCAATTTGTTGGACAGGAATGGTAGATTGTGAAAATGATCGATAAAACCAGTCGGTTGTTTTTTGGTCACTGATTTCACCAAAAGGATAATTGCTTCTTGCTTCATTAACTGCAGCTCTGGCTGGAAATAAGTGATGCATATCTGATCGGGCATTTCCAGTTTCTGCTCCTTTGCTTTGTGGAAAGGTATGTTCACAATTAATGCCGTTTGCATTTCCATTTTTTGCAAGATATCCAATTGGATCAGACGATGACGGACTTAAATAAAGGGTGTGGTGGGAGTAAACACAGGAAACGGAATCATTCACATTATAAATTTCCTGGTACATTTTAATTCGGGCATTGGAATAGTCCAATACATTGCTTGGACGATAAGCAGAAACCAATTTATTGATCAGACTAAAGGATGAATCTCCCGGAAAAAGTTCGACTTGCTTATACTGAGCAGCAGTGCTATTTAAGCAGAATAAGAACAATAATACCTTGCAATTGAATTGGGTGATGATTGAATCCATCCGACAAAGATCGTATCTTTCTCTATTTTTACGGGGTGAATATTCAATCCTTTCTAGATTATTGTTATGCTAAAGAAAACGTCGTTGAAGATTTTCCGTTTGGACCGGATACTTTGGTCATGAAGTTAAAGGGTAAAATATTTGCTATAACTGGACTTCAGTCAGGTGATTTTAAAGTGAATCTAAAATGCAATCCCGAAAAAGCTATTGAATTACGAGCCCGGTATCCTGAGATTCAACCCGGATTTCATATGAATAAAAAACATTGGAATACAGTAGATTTTGAATCCAGTTTATCGGACAAATTTTTAAAAGAATTAATAGATGAATCATACGAATTAATTCGAAAATCTCTTCCATTAAAAGATCGATTCTGAGTAATGCAAGAAATTGATTATCTAGTTGTAGGTGCAGGAATTGCAGGCCTTTGCATAGCGGAAAAATTGGTTCAAATGGAGCAAAATCTTATCATCATGCATCTTGATCTTCCGGGAGCATCGAGTAAAGTAAGCTCAGGACTCATTAATCCAATTACAGGACAGCGATTTGTCAAATCATGGAATTATGAAGAAGTAAAAATTAGTTTTCTTAAATTTTATCAATCTCTTGAACAAGGTTTACAAGTAAAGTTAATTCAAGAATTTGTCTTGCTTGAGGAATTAAAAAACCCAGCAGAAGAAAACCAATGGCTGGCCCGAAGCGCTGATCCGGTATATCAAGAATATCTTGGAGATCTGCAGATTCACCAGGCTTTAGGATATAAGAAAACCAATCTTAACTATGGTTTATTAAATAAAGTTTATAAAATCCAGGTGGGTCAACTCTTTTCGGCTTGGGATGAAGCTCATGAAAGGAAAGGCAACATCATTCGGGAAGCTTTTAATTTTGAATTACTGCATCAGGTACAAAATCATTGGATTTATAAAGAACTGAAAATTTGCAAAGGAATCATATTTGCTGAAGGGCATCGAATTGCACAGAACCCTTATTTTAATTGGTTGCCCATTGTTCCTTTAAAAGGGGAGTGCTTAGAATTTTATGCTGAAATTTTATCCAATGAATTTATTTATAAGTCCAATTACGCAATCGTGCCTCAAGGCAAGCAAATTTTCTGGTGCGGATCCAATTTTGAATTAACGGATCAAAATTTAGACATTACTGAAACGGAAAGGAAGAACCAAGTCCATTTTTTAGACTCAAAGCTTGATTTTAGCTATCAGCTTATAAACCATAATTATGGAATACGGCCTGCTGTTCGAGACAGAAAACCTGTTGTCGGCCCCCATCCGGATCAATCCGGAATCTTTGTTTTGAATGGATTAGGCACCAAAGGCTTTTCATTGGCTCCCTATTGTGCTGAAGTCCTGGCAAACTTTCTGGTCAAAGGCATGGCAATTCCTCATAATATGGGGGTAGAGAGGTTTAAAAATCGGTTTTATCTGAATAAAGCCTAAATGATCTATTAGGGCATTTGAATTTTGAGGCCCTGATTTTTTGAATTAGTTTAATTTTGCAGCTTTAAAAAAAAGAACATGGTTCTTGGAATACTAAAAGAGACACGGGAAGGCGAAAAAAGAGTGGCACTCAATCCTCAGATTGCTAAACAATTTATTGACAAAGGTTTTCAAGTAATCATTGAAAAATCAGCTGGGGAGGCTTCTTCATACAGGGATCAGGATTATGAAAACGTTGGAGTCAAGCTGGCTCAATCAAAAGCAGAATTATTACAATCTTCTGATCTGGCACTCAAAATAAATCCACCTACCAAAGAGGAAGTTCAACAAGGAAAATCCGGTTTGTGTTGGGTCAGTCTCTTATATCACTTGTCTAATCCGGATTTAATCCAGACCATATCTGCCGCTGGACAATCAGCCATTTCTATGGATGCAATACCCCGAATTTCCAGGGCACAGAGCATGGACGTATTAAGTTCCCAAAGCAATTTAGCAGGTTATAAAGCGGTTTTATTGGGTTCCGATCAGATGACTCGGGCATTTCCATTAATGATGACCGCAGCAGGCACGGTAAGCCCGGCTAAAGTATTGATTTTTGGAGTAGGGGTAGCTGGACTTCAGGCCATTGCTACCGCGAAACGCCTAGGGGCAGTAGTTGAAGCGACGGATGTTCGCATCGAAACGAAAGAACAAGCAGAATCTTTAGGCGCAAAGTTTATTAGTGTCAAGGATGAAGGAGTTAAAACGGAAGGTGGATATGCCAAAGAAGTTACTGCCGAATATTTAGCAAAGCAAAAGGAAGCTGTTAATAAATCCCTGTTTAATGCAGATTTAGTAATTACCACAGCACTCATTCCCGGAAAAAAAGCACCCCTGTTGATCAGCGGTGAGCAAGTTCAAAAAATGAAATACGGGGCTGTGATCGTGGATATGGCAGCTGAGCAGGGTGGAAATTGTGAGTTGACTCAGGATGGTAAAATTATTACAAGCCACGGGGTGAAGATTGTTGGAATAAATAATCTTGCATCAAGTTTGGCAACGAATGCCAGTGAATTATATGCAAAAAACGTATATAATCTTTTGATGCATTTAGCTACTAAAGATGGATTTAAAAATGAACGTGAGGAAGAAATTACCCTTGCGACCTTAATAGTTGATAACGGAAAAATACTGAGATCCTAATGCAAATACTAGAATTTATTAGCACACATATCCAAACGATCTATTTGGTTATCCTGATGATATTTGTAGGAATCGAGTTGATTTCGCATGTACCGTCTGTTTTACACACGCCACTCATGTCGGGTGCAAATGCCATCCATGGAGTTGTAATTATTGGAGCCATCATTGTGATGGGTCAGGCAGAAGAAACGCTGCATTTGATTTTAGGTTTTGTAGCTGTAATCTTAGGGACGCTTAATGTGGTGGGAGGATTTGTGGTTACTGACCGTATGTTGGAAATGTTTAAGAAAAAGAAATGATGGAGTATTTATTAGAAGTGATTTATTTAATCGCAGCCGTAACATTTATGGTTGGGTTGAAGATGTTAAGTAAACCAGATACGGCCAGACGGGGGAATAGCATTGCGGCATTTGGTATGATCCTCGCTATTTTTGCGACTATTTTTATTTATAGAGATGCACAAGGAATGCATCTTAAAAATTTAATTTGGATTTTTATTGCCTTGGTGATTGGAACCGTAATTGGCTATTTCATGGCCAAGAGGGTTCAAATGACTGCCATGCCTCAAATGGTTTCTTTTTTTAACGGTATGGGTGGAGCCTGTGCGGCCATCATTTCAATTATAGAATTTGGTCATTTGAGTCATGGTTCATCGGAAGAATTTGCTTCTAAAATCACGATTATTTTAGCAGGATTAATAATTGGAACAGTCAGCTTTGCCGGCAGTATGATTGCATTTGGTAAACTGGAAGGAAAAATCAATGATTACAATTTACCTGCCCAACAGTTTCTTAATATCGGATTGTTAGTTTCCATTTTTGCACTTTCTATTTTATTTGGTTTGGAAGTAGTAGGCGGCCCGATATGGTTTTATTCAATACTTGGCTTATCGGTTGCGTATGGTTTGCTATTTGTTTTCCCGATTGGAGGTGCAGATATGCCAGTCGTTATTTCGCTTTTAAATTCATTTACAGGGGTTGCTGCTGCTTGTGGTGGATTTCTTTATGACAATTACGTAATGCTTATTGGTGGGATTTTAGTAGGTTCTGCAGGGACTATTTTAACAGTAGCCATGTGTACAGCAATGAATCGATCCTTGTTAAATGTTTTGGTCGGTAATTTTGGTGCCTCAGCAGCAGGGGGCGCAGCTACTAGCGCACAAGGGTCTACAAAGGAAATTTCGCTGTCAGACGCATCAGTTTTAATGAAATATTCAAAAAAAGTTGTCATTGTACCTGGATACGGATTGGCCGTCGCTCAAGCTCAGCATATTTGTCATGAATTAGAAAGTATTTTAGAAGATGAAGGTGTGGATGTAAAATATGCCATTCACCCGGTAGCAGGACGAATGCCCGGCCACATGAATGTATTATTAGCTGAAAGTAATGTTAGTTATGACCGGCTGATTGAAATGGAAGAAATCAATCCGGAATTCAGTTCGACCGATGTCGTATTGGTGGTCGGAGCCAACGATGTAGTCAATCCTGCGGCTAAAACAGATCCGGCAAGTCCGATTTATGGTATGCCTATATTAGAGGTGGAAGATGCCAAAAACATAATTATACTCAAACGTTCGATGAAAGCCGGTTATGCCGGAATTGACAATGAGCTATTCTATAGACCTAAAACCTTTATGCTTTTTGGGGATGCAAAAGACTCATTGACCAAATTAGTGAGCCAAATAAAAGCTAGCTAATAGTTTATAGGGCCAGTCTAAACACCAATTAAGAATTTATTAAGGAATTTACTGAATCTGCCTGTTTTTTTATTCAAATTTTTGATTTAGTTAAAAAATAGATTTGTATATATTTGATATTCAGTTTATTAATTAATTAAAAAAAATTAATAAATATTTCTTAGATTTGAATATCTCGTATATATTTGCAGTGGAATAGTGCGGAAGCGTCTATGCCATTGTGTGATTAACCAAACTCAAGACTTTCATCTACCGGACGAAGCAACCTCTAGATCCAAGTCATTTATTTAAAATCCTGATACTTAGTTGTTTAGCTAAGTGTTTGGTTTGTTTTGTTATAGGCTCAATGTTATAACGCAACTGTATTTTTTGTAATTGATTTTATAAAATTGATCTCATGAATAGTTTTAAATTTTTATTTTTTGTATTTGCATTGATGAGTTTTTCTGCTCTCTCTGCTCAAAAGGCTGTTTTACCAGCATTAAAGGATAATTTGACAGCCCAATCAATTATTGAGGATGAAATCAGCAAGCTTAGTCAAACGATTAAGTCGAATCCTTCGCAAAATTTATTGGATAAGTTGGATTTGTATAAAATGGCTCTTGACTATTTAAATGAGCCTAGTCAAATCAAAACCACGACCAGCTATGCTTTGACTTCAGCTTTTTTGAATAATGAAGTAAATAAAGCTGGGGTAACAGATCAGACTGCATTTGATCGATTTTATGCCAAGGTTTGGAATCAAAATTTTATTGATTTAGTAAATCTGGTTAAACAATAATTCCCATTACATAGCTTATAATTCAAACTCATGAATAATTATTTACCAAAGAATTTAAAGAATCAGATCAGTACACTCTTTCTGATACTTCTTTCTTTATATACTATTTCAGCACAAACATTTACCGGGAGTATTATTAATACTGCTGGAAATAGTGCGATTCCATCCACTGGAACGGGTGGTTGTACGGTGGCACCTCAAACTACTGGTGGAACTTTATTTAATAATGTCGTTTCAGGATTGTCTGGTACCTGTGTGCGTTTATCAAGCATCCAAGTAAATTTTACACACACATTTGATTCTGACATTGATATGTTTCTTAGAAGTCCGACTGGTCAAATTCTTGAATTATCAACGGACAATGGTGCAGGAAATGACAATTTTACAAATACAATATTTTGTGATACCTCTTGTCTTAATATAACTGCCGGTACTCCACCATATACAGGCATTTTTAAACCTGAAGGAAGTTTAACAGCTTCTGCATGTGGTGTAACGATTACCCCAACCGTCCAGTCTTTAAATGCTTTCACAGCTGCTAATGGTACTTGGCAATTAGTGATCATTGATGACGTAGGAGCAGATGTAGGTGTTATGTTGGCATGGTCTATGAATTTTGAAAATATTGCTGATATTGTTGGTCCTGTTGGTTCTACTATCGTTCCAATGGCTCCTGGTACCTGTACTCCTTTAGGTGGTGTGGCATGTTTGCAACCGGTGATAACTAGTTGCGCCAGAACGAATAATGGTATTTTCTATTCACTAAATAATGTTGCCAATCCATTTGACAAATGTTTATACACACGTTGTAGTGGTCAAATTAATTTTCCAGGTGCTGGATCGTATACAATTAGATGGTTAAGTTTAAATGGTTGTGCAATAGATACAGCTACTCAACGAATCACTGTATTGGATGCTGAGCCTCCAACGATTATGGGTTGTCCAAAAAGTGTAGTATTAAATCTAGGCCCTGGTGAATGCGAAGCAGCATGGGATGCTCCTCCATTTATGGCCATGGATAACTGTCCTTTTTCAGGTCCTTTGACTACCTCCCCAGGTTGTAATTTAGGTGCAAACAATTTTCTTACTGCAACAGGCTTATATATCGGTGTGATGTTTAGTGTACAAAACACTAGTGCCCAGTTAATGCGGGTAAGAGGATTAAGTTTTATGCCTTATACCGGATTTGGTGGGGATATGTATCGTATTTATGCAACTACCGGAAATACAGGCTATTTGCCAGTTGCAAATAACGCAGCTGCCTGGACCCAGGTTGCAAACGATATGTCTAAAGCTGGCCAAAATGTGTTTCCTCCCCCAATCCCAAGATTATTAACTCCATTTGATTTTACTACACCTTTAAGTATTCCTCCGGGAGAAACAAGAGGTATTGCTATCTATGGAAGCGCACCTAGTTTTTCACAGTATTATGTAAATGGTGTTGCTCCTTGTAGTACCTTATTACAAGGTGACGCAAATTGTAAAATTGATGTGAGAGATGGACGTGTTCAATATGGAAATACCTGGTTTAATGTTGCTGGTACATTTTCAATTAGGATGTTTAATGGTGATGTCTTTTACTCACTTGGAGCAGATATCATTCCTTTAGTTCAAACCTGTGGTCAACCATATGGTCCAGGATCTTATTTCCCAATTGGTTGTAAGACCCTTTGCTATGAAGCTACAGATGCTGCTGGAAATAAAACAACTTGTCAATTTGATGTATGCGTAATTCCTTATGCTAATACCGTTACAGCTTTAGCTTGCCATGATGAAATTCAAATTAGTTTGGATGAAAATTGCTCTGCTACCATTGGTGCAGATGAAGTTTTGGCAGGTGGTCCATATCGTTGTTATAATGATTATGTAGTCGAAGCCCGTGATTGGGTAACCAATACTATTATAGATCGGTTCCCGAATGTTCCTGGCGTTCAGGTTTCTTCTCAGGATATTGGAAGACAATTAAAATTAACAGTTCGCGATCCTCAAACAGGTAATAGCTGCTGGGGACATGCAACTGTTGAAGATAAATTACCTCCAACCATGATCTGCCGTGACACTTGTGTACCGTGCTATTCATCAATTACTCCTGCATTTACAGGTACTCCGATAGTTAGAGATAATTGCTCAAGTTATAGTTTAACTTATTATGATGACGATACTCAGGGATCTTGTGCTTTGGGATATGATAGAAAAATAGTGCGCGTTTGGACTGCGGTTGATCCTTATGGAAATAAATCAAGATGCAATCAAAATATTACTGTTACCGTTGGAACGCTTTCAGATATTTCTGTTCCATTTAGCAGAGACAATGTTGATGCTCCCATGTTAAATTGTAATGAGAAAATATACGATAAAGATGTAACACCTCATTACCTTTCTTATCCATATTGTGTGGATGGATACTTGTTAGACTCTGTACATTGGAGAGCTACAGGTGGTTTCTTGCCAAGTCCTAATGGTGACTTAGCAGGAGAGCGTTTACCAAGAATTTTAGGATGGAATTGTTTAGATTCTGGACCATTTACAGGTCACCCAAATCCATTCCCAGTTTATTATCCTGCACATCCAAGCTGGAGAGCAAACAACCCAGTATGCTGGGGACCAGATGAAGTGGTTATGTGGGAAGGAACTGGTTATCCGGGTAATTCAGCTTGTCGTAATTTAGGCATCACTTACAATGATATTACAATTGATTTAAGAACACCGGGTTGTGACGCGGGTCCAATTGGCTGTTATAAAATTATTCGCCAATGGACTGTTGCAGATTGGTGTACCGGTTTAATCGGTGGTCATAATCAAATTATAAAAGTCGGTGACGGTTTTGGACCAGAAATTTTGTATCCAGATACTGTTAACGTTAATATGGAAGTTTGGACTTGTACAGGTCGTTG
>CAYMGR010000002.1:0-33075 GCA_964389985.1 uncultured Saprospiraceae bacterium | reverse complement strand
ACAAAATGGTTTACGGGAATCCAATTGAATTATGCAGAACATATCTTTAGAAATAATACATTAAAGGGTCCGGCAATCATTGCTCAGGATGAACAACGCAGCCGCTATGAAATATCTTGGGAACAATTAGAAACGCAAGTGGCTGTTTTGCAGACTGTATTTCAGAATTCCGGATTAGAAACGGGAGATCGAATTTGTGCGTATGCTGGAAATATACCCGAAACAAGTATCTCGATGTTGGCTTGTATTGCTTCCGGTTTTGTATGGAGTTCTTGTTCGCCTGATTTTGGCGTTCAATCAGTATTAGATCGATTCCAGCAAATTGAACCTAAAATATTAATTGCCGTTACTGGATATTCTTACAATGGAAAGTATTTTGATCGTCGAAGGGAGGTGCTTGAATTGGTTGAACAGATTCCTAGTATTCAAAAAATTGTTTGGATCCCTTTTAACGAAGGGATGGAGTCCAATAAAACCAGAGCCGAAGAAATATTTTGGAATAAGCTTGATTTCAATCTTAAGTTGAAGCCTTTTTTTAAGCGGCTTGATTTTGACCATCCAATTTGGATTTTATATTCATCAGGAACAACTGGTTTGCCTAAAGCAATCATGCATGGCCACGGTGGTATGTTATTGGAACACTTAAAATATTTAAGTTTTCACAATGATCTGAAACCGGGTGAACGATTTTTCTGGTATACAACAACGGGCTGGATGATGTGGAATTTTGTTCATGCATCCTTATTAATTGGTGCAACTGCTGTATTATATGACGGCAGTCCAGTTTTCCCAAAAATATCCAGTTTATGGCAACTTTCTCAAGAAATAAACATACATCATTTTGGGACAAGTGCCCCTTTTTTGATTAATTGTATGAAGCATCAATTAAATGTTGCAGAAGAATTCCCTCAAAAGCAATTGCGTAGCATTGGCTCAACAGGTTCTCCTTTACCGGCTGATGCTTTTAAATATGTATATGAATTTATTAAACCGGATGTTTGGTTATGTAGTATGTCAGGAGGGACTGATGTCTGCACTGCATTTATTGGCGGGTGTATTGAGCGACCGGTTTTATCCGGAGAATTGCAGTGTCGGGCATTGGGTGCTGCCATTGAGGCTTGGAATGAAAAAGCAGAAGTTGTTGTAGAAGAAATGGGAGAGCTGGTGATTGTTAAACCAATGCCATGTATGCCAATAGGTTTTTGGAATGATCCATCTAAATTAAAATATAAAGCCAGTTACTTTGATGATTACCCTTCGATGTGGAGACATGGAGATTGGATTGAAATTACAAAACACGATGGAGTGATCATTTTTGGCCGTTCAGATTCAACTTTAAATCGCCATGGGGTAAGGATTGGAACCGCAGAAATATATAATGTTCTGGATCGGATGGAAGCTATAAAAGATGCTTTGATTGTTAATTTGGAGTTAGAAGGTGGTGCACATTACATGCCTTTGTTTGTAGAATTAAACGATGAAATTGCTTTGGATGAACAAATAATCCAACAAATTAAAACAGCTTTAAAGAACCAATGCAGTCCGAGGCATATACCTGATAAAATTTTTCAAGTTTCGCAATTGCCCTACACGATCAGTGGAAAGAAAATGGAAAGTCCTGTAAAGAAATTATTAATGGGTGTTGATGTCCATAAAGCCTATAATCCAGGCGCCATGCGCAATCCGGATTCTATGTTGTTTTTTATTGAAAACCGGGAAAGGATTCTTAAAGGAACTCCGGAAAACTAATCTTTTACAAATTTAGAAGAGCTAATCCGTCCATTTTGATCTGCAATTTGAAATAAATATAATGCAGGATTCAAATGATTTAAATTCCACTCAATAGAATTTAATCCTTCTCTTATGGTATAAGACTTTTGTTCAATAATTTTACCTTGAATGTCTCGGATCGCTAAGCTCGCCTCAAAACGTTCTTTGCTATTGAGACTAATAAAAAATTTATCATTTACCGGGTTAGGAGAAATTGTGAAATCGACCGTTTCATCTAAGCTTTCTACAGCAGTGGGAACGTTGATGTTAATGAGGATTGCAGTATCGATTACGCGAAGAAAATTGCTATTTTGATTTAATAGATTTGCCCAATTCTCATTATTGTATCGGTAATTAAAATTCACATTTACGGTTGAAAATCCATCTTTCGAAGTGCCTTCATAGCCAACATTGACTTCTATTTTTTTTCCGGCAACACTTGAAACATCAATCGGATCTGTTACAAAACAAACCACATTTTGACTACCTGTACTCTCAAGATAAAAATCGTTATTTGAAGAGCGTAACCTAACATTTTCTACCATTTTTCCTTCAGAAACGCCAATGCTTCCATTGCTTGTATTTAATATAGGTTTGCAGGTGGTACAACCTGAGCAATAAGTTTGGTTTGAATTATTTGCACAGCCATCCACCCAGGTAGAGTTTTTAAACGAAACACCAGTAGCCAATCCTAAAGTGTAAAATGGGGCCGTTCTGGATTGAGATAACTTGCCAATTCTAATAAAATCTAAGCGAATGCCTCCTTTATACCGTTGATCCTGCCCCGTTCCATCTATTGCCGGAACTACAGCTGAGGTTTTACCACAAAATTTAATTTGCATAGTCTGGGATTGCACCGATCCAAAATAACATAAAATAACTGCTAAACCTAAGATTCTCATACGATTATACATAATTTGAAGTAAAGATACTTAATTTTTTAATTTTAAAACAATAATTTGAATTTCTAATAATTAGGATTTAATTAAAAAGCCTCTTTCTGTATATACGAACATATACAGCTAAAAGTTAATAAAAGCAAAATTTAATATTGAAAATAGTTAGGATCAAAAATACATCATGGAGCTTGTTTTTCCAATTCAAGCATCGATTTTTCAAAAATTGTACAGCATTCACCAATTTGCTCTTCAGTAATACAGAGCGGAGGTGCAAGTCTAATGATATTGCCATGGGTAGGTTTAGCGAGTAAGCCATTTTTTGCCAAAATCAAGCATAAATTCCAGGCCATATCTGAGTTTTCAGGACAATTAATTACGATAGCATTGAGTAATCCTTTACCGCGTATAATTGAAATCAGCGGATGATTTTCTTTGATTTTTTGCAAGCCATCACGAAGTTGTAAACCTCTTTTCTCTGAATTCTCAAGCAATTGATCATCATGAATGACTTGCAAGGCAGCCATTGCAACAGAGCAGGCGAGAGGATTTCCTCCAAATGTAGAACCATGTTCTCCGGGATGAATGCAGAGCATGATTTCATCAGAGGCAAGGACTGCGGATACGGGTAAGGTACCACCTGAAAGAGCTTTTCCTAAGATCAGGATGTCTGGTTTTATCCCAATGTGATCACAGGCTAACATTTTACCTGTGCGGCCAATTCCAGTTTGGACTTCATCTGCTAAAAACAAAATATGATGTTGTTTGCATAAATTATAGGCTTCTTTTAAAAAGTCATCATCCGGAATCACAACACCTGCTTCACCTTGAATAGGCTCAATTAGCATACCGGCAATGTTCGTATCTGATTCTATGCAATTTTTTAAGGCCTCAATATTATTATAGGGAAGTTTAATAAAACCTGGGAGATAAGGGCCAAAACCTTCAAAACTACTAGGGTCTGTTGATGCAGAAACTGCAGTCATAGTCCGACCATGGAAATTTCCTTCAAATACGATGATTTTGGCTTGATTATTAGAAATGCCTTTTATTTTATACGCCCATTTTCTGCATAATTTAATTCCTGTTTCTACTGCTTCAACTCCCGTGTTCATAGGGAGTACTTTGTCATATCCAAACAATTTACAGATCTGTTTTTCAAAGACACCTAATCGGTCATTGTAAAACGCCCGGGACGTTAAACATAATTTTTGTGCCTGGGTGATTAAGGCATTTAATATAACAGGATGACAATGTCCCTGATTTACAGCAGAATAAGCTGAGAGAAAATCAAAATACTGCTTCCCGTTTACATCCCAGACAAATACACCTTCACCACGATCTAAGACAACAGGCAGGGGGTGGTAATTATGGGCTCCAAATTGAGCTTCTAACTGAATGTACGTTTGGGCTAGTTGATTTGAAATAGATGAAACCATAGATTGTCAATTGAGCTTCAAAGTTACGCCGAATTAATTGGATGTTTTGGATCCACTATATTCTGCTTCCAGCTGTTTAAAAATTTGGATGCTTTGTTTTATTAAACTCTGTCGACCTTCGTTGTAAATAATGAAATGAGCATATGGAATCCGATCAGCATCCGAGATCTGGGCCTCCATCCTTGATTTTATTTCTTGAACCGTTAATGCATCTCTTTTTTGGATCCGTTGGATTTTGCTAGGCTCATCAGAAATCACCAGAATGAGTTTGTCTAATTTTTGTTGATCGCGTAATTCGATTAAAAGGGCAGATTCCTTTATACCAAAAGCAGCTGTCTGATGCTCCGCCCAGTTATTAAAATCAAGTTGCACAAGTGGATGTATCAATTGATTTAACCAGCTTGTTTCGCTTGGGTTACCAAAGATTTTTTTGGAAATAAAGCTCCTATTTAATTGGCCTTGTTTGATATAGCTTTGAGGGCCAAAATGCTGAGTGAGCTGCTTGATTACAATAGGGTCATTTTCCATGATCCATCTGGCACGAAGATCGGAATAGTACACGGGGACACCCATAACCTCAAATATATGAGCTACACTTGTTTTTCCACTACCAATTCCTCCGGTCAGCCCGACTATTTTCATATGATGGTTTCTTTTTTAATAAATTGAACATCCTGGAATGTATAATTTAGAGAATCTGCCGGGCTTGTTCTTTTTTCTAATTTAGATCTAATTTTTGCAAACCAAGCGGATTCGTCTTGAATTGGAATATCAAAAGCAATAGTAGAAGGTGTGGATAGTTGAAATTGTTCAACGCGGAGGTTTAGACTTTTTAAAATACTTAAAAGAGTTTGAATTTTTTCAATAGACCCTTCATAATAATAGCGATTCCGAATAGCTATGATTGATTTCTCAGCAGTATTAAGGCAATGCCAGCTTGAATCTTTATAAGCTTTAATTAAGCCAGGGACACCTAATAAACTGCCACCAAAATATCGAACTACAATAACCATTGTAAACGTTAATCCAAAGGATTCGATTTGATTTAGAATCGGCTTTCCGGCCGATCCAGAGGGCTCGCCATCATCAAAAGCTTTGTATAAAAATTCATCCGTACCAAGTTTCCAGGCATAACACCAATGCCTGGCTTTGGGATGCATTTGTTTTATTTCTTCGAGTTTGGAATCGGCTTCTTGTTTGCCAGAAATATTAAATGCATAGGCGATAAACTTGCTTCCTTTGACTACAAGTTCGAAAGGTTCCGCTCGTTGGATGCTATGATAAAAACTGGCTTTCAAAGATTCGGTTTATTTTAAAGAAATTAGTAAAATGGCTATCAAAGAAAGTCCGATGGCCAAACGTTGATGTTTAGTAAGCGGGTCTTTGAATAGATAGAACCCTGTAAGGGCTGAAATGACTACAACGGAACAGTTTAATACAGGAAAGAAAAATACATTTTGCCATTCTGTTTGAATTGCTTTCATCATAAAATAGATTGAAAAAAAATTTGGCAAACCAATGCCGATTCCAAAAAGGAGTTCATTTTTTCTGATTTCAAAGCTTCGATGGACCTGATAAAACGAGAGCAGTCCAAATATGGAAGCCGTTAAAAATAAGTAAGATGTAAAAATTTCTTGAATAAATTCATTTAAATCTAATTGTTTGTTCAACTGTAGAAAACTGATTTCAATAATGGATGAAAGAACTAAAGTGGCTACTAATTTTAACAAGGTTCTTTTGCTATCGATCGAATCTTGATCTGGAAGGTAGGCTAATCCAATTGCAATCAAGCCAAGCAGCCATCCAACCAGTTGAATAAAATTAAAATCTTCACCCCATAAGATCGCAAGGATTACAGTGAGTATAATAGACATTTTTTGGAATAAAGTCGCTAAAGCTAAACCAGCCGATCGGATCGTGGAAGCATAAGCATTAAAGCCTAAGATAAACAATAAAGCAAGGCCAATAATCCATGGAATGAATTCAACTTTAAACGATGTTATGAGTTGGTTTCCCTTCCAAAGAAGGCCAATTCCAAAGCAGGTTAAATAATTTAACAGGATGATAACAGGCAATCTAGTGTTGAATCCTTCAGTCAATTTGAAGAGAATTCCCAGTAAAGAGGTACACAGGATGCAAAGGAGTGTAAATAACATGGCCTGCATGCAAAGCTATTAACATTTCATTGAAAGTGCTTTTTAAACTTTTCGACTTACATTTACTTATTAAAACAGTTTTTTGCTTTTCTTTAAAATAATAATTAAACAATGACCTTACTAAGTTTGCTTTTGTACGTTGGATTGGTGGCCCTGTTTATTACATTTTTAGTTGGCCGAGCTTATAAAAAATCAATTAGTTATCCTGATAGTTTTCTCCAAAACTTTGCAGGTTGTTTATTTATTTTTTCTGGATTTGTAAAAGCCGTTGATCCATTAGGGACGGCTTATAAAATGGAACAATATTTTACAGCTTTTGAAGACACTTGCAAGGGTTCTTTTCTAAAATTTATGGCGCCCATATTTCCATGGTTTTCGCAACATGCAATAAGTTTTTCAGTGTTCATGATCGTTCTTGAAATCGTTTTGGGGATTATGTTGATTATTGGATATCAAAAACGAATCGGTTCCTGGTTGTTTTTTGCCATCATGGTTTTCTTTACCATATTAACAGGATTTACCTATTTAACGGGTTATGTTCCTACAGAAGCCAACTTTTTTGAGTTTTCTAAATGGACAGAATATAATAAGAATCAAATGAGGGTAACCGATTGCGGTTGCTTTGGCGATTTTATTAAACTGGAACCTAAAATTTCTTTTTTCAAAGATTTGTTTTTAATGATTCCGGCGTTTTGGTTTATTTTTAGATGGAAACATTGTCATGAATTATTTAGTCCCATTCTAAGATCGGGTATCACCGTATTTAGCACCCTGGCATTCGTGTTATTTTGTTTCAGTAATTTTATTTGGAACGAACCGATTATCGATTTCAGACCTTTTCGGAATGGAGTTAATATTAAAAACCAATTGGCTGCCGAACAAAAAGCAATGGGAGCTGTAGAAATTTTAGCATATAAAATAAGAAGTAAGGTCGATAAACGCGAATTAGAGGTCCCGGCAAAGGATTTTTTGGATTCCTTTAAAAACAACCCGAATTTTAAAGCTAGCTGGGAAACCCTTGATCAAATTAAGTCTGAACCAGCTATTCCCCGTACCAAAATATCTGATTTTGAAATTCTTTATTTGGACGGAAATCCGGCAACAGAAAGTTTTTTAAATGAGACTAAATATAATTTGGTCGTGATTAGTCCGAAAGTAAAATATACAAGCACAACCATTAAGGAGGAACGGGTGGATTCAATGTATCGGACGGATACGATTTTTATGAAATATAAAAATAGAGATTCTGTTCGATTTGAAAAAGTATTTACCGGAACAGAGCTAAAAACAACAAAAAGGAATCAATATATATGGGATGAAGATTACGTGAAGGTTTTTAAATCAAAGATCCTCCCATTAATAGACAGTGTTGGAGATTTAGCAATTGCCTCCGCTGTATTTGGATCGTTGACTGAAGAGGGTATAGCGGATTTAAAGCAAACTTTAGGAATCAAATTTCCTTGCTATGAGGCGGATGATTTATTGTTAAAAACCATCATGCGATCCAATCCAGGTTTATTGTTGTTGAAAGATGGCCAAATTATTCATAAATGGCACCATCGCAAGCTGCCAGACGCTACTGAAATGAAAAATCGTTACCTGAATGGGTATGGGACGAAAATCTATTAGTTTGAATGAAATTTCAAATTGCTGAGGATAAAAGATAAATTACATCTTTTTTTAATTTCATAAATTCATAAAACGGCTTACTTTTGTGGCAATTAAAAGCCGTTACACTACATGCTGAGTAGGAGGAATGTTCGCGTCAAAGTGATGCAACAATTGTATAGTTTGGCCCAGGATCGAGATCTCAACTTCAGAGATGCGCTAAATGCATACTTTGCATCGATTCAGGACTCCTTTCGGCTGTATTTACTTAATTTATATTGTATTATCAAGGTTTGTTCCTTCGGAGCAGAAGACTTTAGAATTAGAGGTTCAAAGCATTTAAAGTCGGAAGAAGATAAATTATTTACGGATAAAATTTATTCTAACCAATTGATTACCAGTCTGGTTAATAATAAGATTTTACAGTCAAAGTTTAAGTCTGAACAATGCGGGGAAGGATTGGATGAGGATTTATTTCGCAAAATCTATAAGGAGTTTTGTAAAGAGGAGGCTTACCAAAAGTATCTGGGAAGCGATTCTTCAAATGATGATCATATTGAAATATTATTAGAGTTGTATCGATTTTGTAGGAAAAACGAAGTTTTCAACGAAATTATGGATGATCGATTCAGAGGATGGACAGATGATAAGTCTTTGGTCATAGGAGCATTAAAAAAGACCTTAAAAATTTTACCAAATTCAGGTCCAATCTTTGAAGAGCATATTCCAGATGATGATACCGTGGAGACCTTTGGGAAATTTTTGTTAGAAAATACCTATAAACAGGATGCAGAACTGGAAAGCCTGATTAATCCAATTTTAGAAAATTGGGATTCAGAACGAGTTGCTTTAATCGATATGATCTTAATCAAAATGGGTGTTGTAGAAATGACTCATTTTAAGACCATCCCTGCAAAAGTAACGCTCAACGAATACGTTGAATTATCAAAAACCTACAGTACGGATAAGTCTAAAGAGTTTGTAAACGGCATTTTAGATAAATTATTAAAGCAATTAGATGCTGAAGGTAAGATAGTTAAGGAAGGCAGAGGTCTGAATACGTAAATAATCAATTTTCCATATTAGTATGGAAATTTTCTATGGATAAAGTTATTATTTTAGATTTTGGGTCCCAGGTGACTCAGTTAATTGCCCGCCGTGTCCGGGAATTAGAGATCTATTGTGAAATAATACCATTTCACAAGCCCATTCCTAATGATCAATCCATTGCAGCTGTAATATTATCAGGAAGTCCAAGTTCGGTTCGGGAAGAACAGCATCCTAATGTCGATTTAACTGAATTAGTTAAGAACTATCCCGTATTAGGAGTCTGCTATGGAGCGCAATTAATTGCTTCGAATCTTGGGGGATCCGTACAAGCTTCAAACAAGCGAGAATACGGAAAAGCCAATCTTAAGATACTGCAAGAGGACCCCATTTGGAGTGGGATTCCAGGTGACTCACAAGTTTGGATGTCTCATAGTGATACCATTAACAAGGTGCCTGATTCTTTTGACATTATCGGTGCAACTGATAGTATACCGGTAGCTGCATTTCGAGCAAACGATTCTATCCATCCGCTTTATGCATTTCAATTTCATCCTGAAGTGATGCATTCCATCTTTGGGAAATTAATGTTGGAGAATTTCTTAAAGAAGATTTGTAAAATTCCTTCACTTTGGACTACAAGATCATATATTGAAGATTCTGTTTTTCAGATTCAACAAGCAGTCCAGCAAGAGCAGGTTTTATTGGCGTTATCTGGTGGTGTGGATTCTTCCGTCGCGGCATTATTGATGAAACAAGCAATAGGTAAACGCCTGCATTGCTTTTTTATTGATAATGGATTACTACGCTTAAATGAGTTTGAAGAAGTCTTGCATGCATATAAAGATTTAGGATTAGATGTAAAAGGAATTGATGCAAAAAGGCAATTTTATAATGCGTTAAAAGGGGTATCAGATCCAGAACAAAAACGAAAAATTATAGGGAAGGTCTTTATAGATGTTTTTCAAGATGCGGCTAAATTATTTCCAGAAGTAAAATGGTTGTGTCAAGGCACGATTTATCCCGATATTATCGAATCCGTTTCCGTTTATGGTCCTTCTGTTACGATTAAATCGCATCATAACGTAGGAGGATTGCCGGATAGTTTGCATTTAAAAATTATAGAGCCATTAAAGTTATTATTTAAAGATGAAGTAAGGCAAGTTGGGAAGGCTTTGGAATTACCAGAAATAATATTAAATCGGCATCCATTCCCTGGTCCTGGTTTGGGAATTCGAATAATAGGTGATGTTTCGGAGGATAAAGTTCATTTACTGCAATTGGCGGATCACATCTATATAAAAAATTTGAAAGAACAAGGGTATTACGATAAAATTTGGCAAGCAGGGGCTATCTTATTGCCCATACATACGGTAGGTGTTATGGGAGATGAGCGGACCTATGAACGGGTTATTGCCTTAAGAGCAGTTAATTCAACCGACGGCATGACTGCTGAGTGGTCAGAAATTCCTCACAGTTTGCTTGCGAAAATTTCAAGTGAAATTATTAATCAAGTTAAAGGTATAAATCGAGTTGTTTATGATATTAGTTCGAAGCCTCCGGCAACTATTGAGTGGGAATAAACAACTTGTCATTTTTTCTATTCTCATTTTGTTTTCATGTGGTACATCAAAGAAAGCAAAACAGGGGCAAGTTTATCATGAAAAACCCAATCCTCCGGTAATCAAGCCAAATAAGAATTTGCCCGATAAAGTTGATACGATTGAATGGAAAGAAGAGATTGTAACCAATGTCGAAAAGCCAGAAATTATTTTAAAGGATAGCTTAGCACAAATTCAGAAAGGTCATTCGTCCAAAGCAAAAAGCAGGTATCATGTTTTGGCCCTCATTCCATTTAAAGTGAGCGATCAAGATTCTATCGTAAATAAATTGAATTCTAATAATTTAAGATTTGTTCAATTTTACGCCGGTATGAAATTAGCCTTGGATGAATTAAACCAGTCCAATAATAGACACATTCAGTTAGATATTAAAGATACCGGAGAATCAGACCAAACAGAAGCACTCTTAGCAGAATATAAGAATAATCTACCGGACTTGATAATCGGTCCTTACAAAACAGAATCCCTTAAATACACAGCCCAATGGGCAAAATTAAACAAAACATTTTTGGTTAGTCCCTGGATCAGCAGTTCTACTATAACCGAGCAAAATCCATATTATTTACAGTTGAAACCTGGGTTAAATACACATTTTCAAAATATAAATTTACATGCACGGAAACATTTTAATATTGAAAATATAATATTGATTAGTAAATCAAAAACGGACTCACGACTAAAAATATTTAATGAAAATTATGCAGGAAATGAATGGATGCGTGAAGAGATCATTTCTGAAGACGAATTATCTAAGGCAGTAGAACCTTTACTCGAAAAGTATTTTAAATCGGAGGGCCCAACAGTTTTTATTCTGCCTCTCGTTTCCGCAAAAGATGAAAATTATATTTACCAATTTTTAAGACGCGTTGCTGCAGAAAAGAAAAATAAGCAGGTTTATGTCTATGGATTTTCAAAATGGACAGAATTAAAGACCGACATTTTTGATTTTATAAGTGGTCTGAATGTGCGTTTGTCAATAAGCAATTTTACGGATGAATCAAGGCCTGAAGTCAAGAATTTCAGAAAGAAATATTTTGAGGCATTCAGGGAATTTCCGGGAGACGATGCCCTAGAAGGATATGATGTAACCCATTTTTTAATGTCAGCTTTACAAAATTCCGAAGAAGGGTTTCAATATGAAACGATAAAGCAATTTCAAAAGCCTCTGGAAACCGAATTTGAAATCATTCCTGTTTATAAACAAGGACAGAATGGGAATCCTATACCAGATTATTTTGAAAATAAATTTATTCGAATCGTTGAAATTAAAAATAATCGATACAATGTAATTGAATAGCTGGTGGAGTACTTCGTTTATTTTTCCCAATCAAAATGAAATTGATTGATTGATCCAAATATGAATAGGATCAGTAGGGGTAACAGGATAAGAATAAACATCAATTTATAATACCATTTAGGTAGATTTGATTTTTCCAGATATTCTGCAATGAAACTGATGATTAGAATAAAAAATGAAATACTGGGTATTAAAAAGCATACAAGAAGAGCTATGAAATCATTCAATAGCCACAATAAACTGAGACTAAAACCAAGACCTATAGTAAGTTCTATAATGGGAAAAGTCTTATTCGTTTTCAAAATGAGCTTTTTGTGTTAGGATCGGCCACTAAATTTAATAAAACAGACTAAAAAGTATATCTTTTCGTTCATCATTCATATGGATAGGAATCATTTATTGATCATTTTGTTCATTGTATTTGCATCTAATTTGTTTTCTCAAAATACCCCAGAAGAATTTGAGAAAATGTATCAGGAACGAATTCATTTAGAACGAATTAATGATGTTTATATTCCAAAAAACGTAGAAGATGCCATGCTGGAATTGGATCGTTTGACCGATTCTAATGTAGCAGCCGGCTTGATCCAGATTTCAGAAGATAGTTTGGCCAGTAAGCTTCATTTTAGTTTGGGTAGGTGGATGCAAATTAATTGGGGTCTGGAAGAAGGTAGTCGTTTGTCATTTTATTTAAAATCGAAAGGATTGAGTTTTCCGGATGATATGGAGGATTTACTCATTCGGTGTTGGTACAGGCATTTGTCAAATAAAGATCTGGAACAAGAAAAGTTGATAGAGAATTATATTGCTAAACGAAAAGCAGATTACGCAAAAAAAATCTCTAAATTTAAAGTTGACACCTTGTATAAGGGGAATATTAAAAATTGATTATCAATAGATTGTGTGTTGATTATGCCTCGAATTGGCTGAATTATACCTTGTAATTATATGTTTTTTACTGATCGGTCAAATTGAAAAAAATATCTAGTGCTTAAAAATTTATAGCTTTGCCCGATTTTAAATGAAAAATTAGCACTGAATGGCAAGTAAGCTATTAATCGTTGAGTCACCCGCCAAAGCAAAAACGATTGAAAAGTATTTAGGCAAGGATTTTAAGGTAAAGTCCAGTTATGGCCATATACGAGACTTAGATAAAGGGAGTAAAGGCATTGACATCAATAAAAAATTTACACCTAATTATATTGTCTCCCCGGAAAAGACAAAAGTTGTCAAAGAATTAAAGGATTGGGCATCAAAAGTGGATGAAGTTTGGCTGGCAACGGACGAAGACCGGGAAGGGGAGGCCATTAGTTGGCATTTATGTGAGGTTTTAGGTCTAGATCCCGAAAAAGTAAACCGAATCGTTTTTCACGAAATCACCAAACAAGCAATACAAAAAGCAGTTAAATCGCCTAGAACAGTTGATTTAAACCTGGTAAATGCACAACAAGCACGCAGAGTTTTGGATCGACTGGTTGGATTTGAATTATCTGAGATATTATGGAGAAAAGTCAGAAATAAGTTGTCAGCTGGCCGTGTTCAATCAGTCGCAGTTAAATTGGTTGTTGATCGGGAGCGAAGCATTAAAGATTTCATATCAGAGGCCTATTTTAAGATTGATGCATTATTTGTAAGTCAGGATCCTAAAATTAAGCAACAGATTAAAGCTGTATTGGATCATAAATTTAATACTGCTGAAGAGGCTCAAAGATTCCTCGAGATTTGTAATGGTTCAGACTATAAAGTAGGTCAGGTTTCAGTTAAACCAACAAAGCGAAATCCAGCGCCTCCTTTTACTACTTCAACCTTACAACAAGAAGCGAGTCGAAAATTAGGCTTTGGGGTAAACCGGACGATGAGCAATGCACAAAGGCTTTATGAATCAGGATGGATCACATACATGCGTACGGACTCTACCAATTTAAGTGAAACGGCTATACAGGAAATGGCTTTGGAAATTGAAAGTCAGTTTGGCAAAAAATATGTTCATACACGTCAATATCGGACAAAAAATGCTTCAGCTCAAGAAGCGCATGAAGCCATTCGTCCAACGTATATGAATTTAAGAAATGCAGGTGATGATTCAGATCAACAGAAGTTATATGAGCTCATCTGGAAACGTGCAATGGCTTCTCAAATGGCCGCTGCAGAAATGGAAAAAACAGAAGTGGACATACTCATTTCTAAAACAAAGGAGCATAATTTTCAAGCAACGGGAGAAGTTTTAATATTTGATGGTTTTTTGAAATTATACCTGGAATCATCAGATGAAGAAGATGAAGAGAATGCAACTATCTTACCCCCTTTAAAAGTGGGCGATCAATTAAATAATGTCAATATCATAGGCACTCAAAAATTTACCAGACCTCCTGCAAGATATACAGAAGCAAGCCTGGTTAAGAAATTAGAGGAATTGGGAATAGGAAGACCTTCCACGTATGCGCCTACGATTAGTAAAATCATGGAAGAGAATCGGGGATATGTTGTTAAAGAAAGTCGCCCGGGTATTGAACGTAGTTTTAAGGTTATCCGGTTGGAAGGTGGTAAAATCAGTCAATCCGCAGAAATTGAAATTACAGGTGCGGGCAAAAATCATTTATACCCAACAGATATTGGAATGATCGTTGTTGATTATTTAGCCTTGCATTTTCCTGATGTGATCAATTATAGTTTTACAGCAGAAATTGAGCAAGAATTTGATGAAATAGCGGAAGGAAATTTGAATTGGGTAAAAATGATCGATGATTTTTATTGGCCCTTTCATAATAATGTTGATGTGGTTATGGAGCAGGGTGAGCGGGCAAAGGGGAGAAGAGACCTTGGAATCGATCCTGCTACCGGAAAGAAAATTCTCGTTCAGTTAACTCGTTTTGGTCCGGTTGTTCAATTAGGGGATCGGGATGAAATGAAAGAGGACGAAAAGCCCATTTTTGCCAATTTAAAACCTGGCCAGAGCATGGAAACTATTAGTTTCGAACAGGCTTTGGATTTATTTAAACTTCCACGTGAATTGGGAAAATATGGCCAATCAGATGTAATCATTGGATCAGGGCGGTTTGGTCCTTACATCAAATTAGGAGAACAATTCATATCGATTCCAAAAGAGATTGATCCGTTAGAAATATCCTTGGAAACAGCAATTGAGATCATTAAACAAAAACATCAGGAAGATGCACCGATAGGTTTTTATCGCGAATTACCTGTTTCTAAAGGAAAAGGACGTTTTGGTCCATTTGTAAAATGGAATGGAATGTTTATTAATATTCCTAAGCGGATTGATTTTGAGAAATTGAAAATGGAAGATGTGATTCCATTAATTGATGCAAAGGAAGTTAAAGAGGCTAACCGTTATATATTAAAATTTGATGAGGATAAAATAACCGTTGAAAATGGGAGGTGGGGACCTTACATTAAATATGGGAAAAAACTAATCAATTTTCCAAAGAAAGACGGCCAACGAATTACTGCTGATCAAGCCTCTAAAATGAATAAAGAGGAGATAAAGGCAATTATTCAAGAACAAATACCTACCGCATTTGTAAAAAAAGAACGCAAGAAAAAAGTAAAATAACAGGCAAAACTGAATGCTCAATATCTTCTATTTCGTGCATACCATAAAAACCGTAAGCCAAGTTCGGCACTCCAACGTTGAACATTTAAAGTTTTAGAAGGCTCAGGTTCTGGATTCAATAAAAATGGTTCGTTAAACGATTTGCTGATTTGAATGGATGGACTAAATGTCCAGCTTTTGTTTAGACCAACATCGATGCCTGCTCCGGCACCTAAGACAAAAGCATATTCAGAATTTTTAACCTTGCCACTATTTGTTTTATATTGTTGATTGGATTGCATAAATGCCGGATTCAGTATAAAGTGAAAACCTTTCTTAAAAAACTGGCCTTGCTTATTGAAGGTTGGGCAATTGCAATCATCATTAAAATCCATTGGATAAAAGTGGATGGGTATAGCTAATTTGAATTGAATTTCCTGTAGGCTTATCGCATTTGAAATTGAGTTAGCTTCATTATATAAAACAAGAAACGTAGGGCTGAATTCTACTCGCCGGTGCTTTAATCGAAACCAGTAGGATGGTCCGAGCCCATAATGTACTGTATTGTCGATTTGATAATCTGGAATGTCTTGAGGGACTGAATACAAGCTAGGGCCTAATTCAATTTGAGCGCCAAACTGGCCTTCAATCTTATTATAAGACAATAGACTTAGGAAAAGGAAAAGAAATGTGAATCTCATTTAAATAAAACCTATTTTTTGGTATCTTATTATCTTTGTCTAAACGTTTATCTGAAAACCAAGAAACAAATATCTAATAAAATTCAGATTGTAACCCTCGGTTGTTCAAAAAACTGGGTCGATTCTGAAAATCTCATCACTCAATTAAAGCACAACCAACTTGAGGTGGAACACAATCCTGTAGATGAAATTGCCCCTACAGTTATCATTAACACCTGTGGTTTTATTGATCGGGCCAAAGAGGAATCCATCAATACTATAATGGAATATGCAGATTTGAAGCAAAAGGGATACCTTAATAAATTATATGTTACCGGATGTTTATCCCAACGATATAGAGAAAATTTGGAAGAGGAGATTCCCGAAGTAGATGCGTTTTTTGGAACAATGGAGATGCCGGGATTGCTTGCGAAGCTCAATGCGGATTATAAAAAAGAGTTGATTGGAGAACGGATTATTTCGACCCCATCACATTATGCATATCTAAAAATCTCCGAAGGCTGCAACAGGACTTGCAGTTTTTGTGCTATTCCCCTTATGAGGGGAGCTCATAAGTCAATTCCTATAGAAGATTTATGTAAGCAAGCGAAGCATTTGGCTAGTTATGGAGTAAAAGAACTTATCTTAATTGCTCAGGAATTGACTTATTATGGATTAGATTTATACAAGCGAAGATCCCTAAATGAATTGCTTCGAAAATTGGTTGAAATTGATGGAATTGAGTGGATTCGATTACATTATGCCTACCCTTCAAAGTTTCCATTGGATATATTGGATGTGATTCGGGAGGAGCCTAAAATTTGTAATTATTTAGACCTGCCCCTGCAGCATGTTTCAAACCAGGTTCTAGCAGGAATGAAACGACAAATTACAAAAGAAGAGACCGTTCAACTTGTTAAAACCATTCGAGAACGTGTACCAGGAATCCATATACGGACCACTTTTTTGTTGGGATTTCCAGGAGAAACTGAAGATGATTTCAAGGAATTATGTGAATTTGTTAAAGAAATGCAATTTGAGCGGATGGGAGTATTTCAATATTCTCATGAAGAAGACACCAGTGCTTATGAATTAATGGAAACAGTTCCCGATGATTTAAAAGAATTTCGTGCATCTGAATTGATGGCTATCCAGGAATCTATAAGCCTGGAGCATAATCAACAAAAAATCAATAAAGAATTCAGAGTGCTGATAGATCGAAAGGAAGACGGACATTTCATTGGTAGAACAGAATTTGATAGTCCTGAGGTAGATAATGAGGTTTTTATTAAAGCATCAAATGAGCATTACCTTCGAATAGGTGATTTCATTAATGTGAAGGTGGTCCAAGCAGATGCATATGATTTAACTGCGGAATTAATCGTTTAGGGTATGGATAAATCTATATTCAACTATTCCATCAAGCCGATCTATCAAGGTCTATTTGTAGGGGCCTTGTTTTTTTTGGCACTTGCCATGTTGAAAGTGATGGAATGGTTTTCTTCAGAAATTTATTTAATTAATTATTGTTGGCTTTTTGGTACGGCATTGCTGCTTTTTTTTATTCTAATCAATAGTGTATTTAGTTTTACCACCCAAGACAAGCTTCATTATTTTAGAAATTCAATCTATACTTATCTGGCATGTTTGGTTCTCTTTGTAGCGTTGAACTCCAGTATTTCGGGCAAATCAGTATTTGAAGTGGATACGTATTCCTGGATTATTACCGTATTTAGTATTGTCTACATCGTTTTTATTACGATTATTAATCTGGTCCGTAAAATAGTTGAAATCGCAATTAATCAAAACAAAAAAATCGAAGATGAATCTTAAATTGATTTACCTGTTATTCATTTTAATGGCTAGTCACCTTGCGTGTCAATCAACCAATCGACAGCCCCTAACTTCTAAAGATGAAAGACAAGGTGTCGATTCCCTTAAAGATTCAATCATTAAAATTCCTGCTCAGATCATGCCGGTTGAATTTAGTGAAAGTGATTGGAAAAATAAATTAGAGCCATTGGTCTTTCACGTAATGCGTGAAAAGGGAACAGAAAGAGCTTTTACCGGAAACTATTGGGATAATCATCAACTCGGAATTTATGTTTGCAATGCCTGTAGTCTTCCACTGTTTGACTCAGATTACAAATTTGAATCTGGGACCGGTTGGCCAAGTTTTACAAAACCAATTGAAGAGCGAGTCGTTTCTAAAATTTCCGATAATGATTATGGTATGTCTCGAACGGAAGTGCTTTGTGCTCGATGCAAAGGGCATTTGGGTCATGTTTTTGACGATGGTCCTCAACCAACTGGTCTGCGCTATTGTATGAATTCAGCTTCCTTAAAATTTATAGTAAATGCTCGTTGCAAATAATCAGCAATTAACATTCAAGATAGTCTGGATGAATGTCCTGAATCGTTTTACATCCGCATAAACTCATTATAATGGAAAGCTCTGAAGCTAGATTTTCTATGCATTCTTCAATGCCTTTATGGCCTGCTAGCGCTAATGAATAAACATAGGGTCTTCCTAGTCCAACAGCTTTTGCACCTAATGCCAATGCAATAAAAATATCTAATCCTGTACGTATTCCACTATCTAAAAATAAAGGAAAATCGGCAGGCACTACCCGTTTAATACGAGGTAACGCATCAATACTTGATTGAACTTGATCCATCTGCCTACCTCCATGATTGGACACGATGATGCCATCCATGCCTGATTCCATGGCTTTTAATGCATCATCTTCCCGGAGAATTCCTTTCAAAATAATTGGAAGTTTAGTAATCGATTTTAACCAAGCCACATCATCCCAATTCAAATGAGGATTTGAATAAATGTCGAGGAAGCAACGAATTGCCTTCATGGGTTTTTTGCTTACAAAATTGTGATAAATGGAATCAGGATAAGATTTTAAAATTTGTAAGGACTTAAATAGATTGGGTTTAATGGTTTTAGAATGATTCGGTTGCGCATACAGCTTATCCTCCATTAATTGGTTGAAGATCGGATCTGAAGTATATTGAGCCAAACCTTTGCCATAAATAAAGGGGAGAAACGCATTGTCCAGATCCATTGTACGCCATCCAAGTGTGGTTGTATCAAGCGTGAGGACAATCGCACTGCATGCGGATGATTCTGCACGTTGGACAAAGCTTTCTACTAATTTTTTGGATTTGCTAAAGTAAAGTTGGAACCAGTGATTGGTCGAACCAAGCACTTTGGAGCATTCCTCCAAATTTATAGAAGCTTGATTGGAGGAAACCATTGTTAATTTTGTATTTGTAGCAGCATGAGCCAATTCAAGATCAGCGTTTGGATGGGCGAGTTCTAAAACGCCAACGGGTGAAAAAAAGAGTGGGAGCGGAGAGGTGTAATTTAGAAGCTTTGTTTGAAGTTGAGGTGTTTCGCATCCTCTCAAAACAGGTGGTTTGATTCTATAACGCTTAAATGAAATGGTATTGTTAGCTACGCCTTGATTCGTGCCGGCTCCTGTATAAATATACTCAAAAAATTCTTTAGGCAGTTTTTTGGAAGCCGCGCGTTCTAATTGTGTAAAGGATATTGGAATTTTATTTTTTTTACCTAGTAGCCCATTACTAAAAATAGTCTTTAGTCGATCTTTGCCAATATCCATATTTATTTTATTGGACCTCTATTAAATATTTATTCTTTTTACCATTGTCAACGATTAAATATTTATTATGGATAAGATCATTGGCATGGATCTGTGCTTCCAAATCATGGATCTTAATCTTATTAATCGAAATGGCTTGACCCTGAATTGCTCTTCGTGCTTCGGATTTTGAACTTACAATTGAAGTATGTTCTGCTAGCAAACTCAAAACAGATTTATTGTTTTCTAATTGGTTTCTGGAAAGGGTAAAATTGGGAAGCTCTTCTTTTAATTGATGGAATGTATTTTGTTCTAAGGACAGTAGAAAGCTGGCTGTACAATCTTTATTAAAAAGTAATTCAGAAACTTGTAATGCTGAAGCATAGGCTTTTGAACCATGCACTCTTATTGTAATTTCTTCAGCTAATACTTTTTTTAAATGTCGTAAATCATCCCCATAGTTTAATTCAAGTTCTTCAATCTCTTGCCTGGATTTTAAACTAAAATATCTAAACAATTTGGGCAAATCTGCATCATCAGAATTGATCCAAAACTGGTAAAATTTATAGGGACTGGTCATGGTAGGATCCAGAAAAATATTCCCAGTCTCAGATTTACCAAATTTTTTACCGTCTGATTTAGTTAATAAAGGTGTAGTGACAGCATAGGCCTTAGCGTTTGATTCCACTTTTCCAATGTATTCAGTACCAGCAGTAATATTTCCCCATTGATCAGATCCCCCCATTTGGATTCTGCAATTAAATGTCTTGTATAAACAATAAAAATCATATGCTTGCAATAATTGGTAAGAAAACTCAGTATAAGAAATTCCGGTTTCAAGTCTTTTTTTAACGGACTCTTTCGAAAGCATGTAATTGACGGTTGTGTGTTTTCCAACATCTCTTAGAAAATCAATTACGTTCATGTCTTTATAAAAGTCGAAATTGTTTACTAGTATCGCTTTATTTGGGCCTTCATCAAAATTTAATAATTGTTTTAATTGTTTTATTTGAAATTGGATATTTTCATCGAGTTCTTGATAGGTTTTTAACTCGCGTTCTTTATCTTTTCCTGATGGATCCCCAATTCTTCCAGTGGCTCCACCCATAACAACGATCGGTTGATGTCCGGCGCGCTGAAATAAACTTAAAAGCATAATTTGAACATAATTACCAAGTCCTAAGGACTTGGCAGTAGGATCGAATCCAATATAGGCTGATCGGATGCCTTCTGATAAATAGGCTTCTAACCCAGGAGTAAAATCATGCAACATATTACGCCATTTCAATTCGTCTAAAAACCCTAATTTTTGCATACTCAAATTATTCATTGTAAGTTTGCAAAATTACAAGTTTTCAGGGAGAAAGCTTGAATCTGGATCCCAACATTATGGATTTAAGCGCATATATTTCAAAAAAAACCTTTTCAAGTTTTAGAAAATCCTTTACCAGAAGTATTATTCGATTGTCTATCATAGCAACCGCTTTGAGTTTAAGTGTTATGATTATATCTCAAAGTATTTTTAATGGTTTTCAAAAGGAGATCGCCCAAAAAGTTTTTGGCTTTTGGGGTCATATTCACATTACGGATATTCAATCCAATCGCAGTTTAGAGCCCATTACCATAAAACTTAATAAAGGATTTCTGGATACCCTGCAATCGGTCATTCCTCCTGGAATGGAATCTGCTCCCGTAAGACATGTCCAGCAATTTTTAATTTATCCTACTATTGCAGGTTCAAATTCAGATTTTGAGGGTCTATTTCTTAAAGGCTTAGGTCAGGATTTTGATTGGAAATTTTTTAAAGAGTTCTTAAAGAAGGGCCATATTTTGACATTAAATGATACATCCTGGGTTCGACAAATATTACTATCTGAAGAGACGGCACAACGACTTGGAGTGGATACTGGCCAATCCTTAATTTTAAATTTTATAGTAGACAATGAGCATTTAAAGCGCAAAGTTAAAGTTGTTGGCGTTTATAATACGGGCTTAGGGGAGTATGATAGACGTTTTGGATTAGTGGATATTAAACTATTGCAACAAATTATGAAAAAACATGAAGGGGAAGTAACAGGTCTCGAATTGTTTTGTAAGGAGTTGAATCAAACAGAGTTGGTTAATGAATATATTTATAATAATATGCTACCCTTAGATTGGTATTCTGAGACCATTCGTTCAAAATTTCCTAATATTTTTGAGTGGCTTGCTTTGCAAGACACGAATAAGCATTTTATATTATTCTTAATCTTATCCGTTTGTCTAATTAATATGGCAACCACCCTGATGATACTAATCCTGGAGAGGACCCACATGATTGGTATATTAACGGTGTTAGGCATGCAGCGATGGGATCAGCGTAAAATCTTTTTAAGGTATGCAGCACGGATTTTACTGTGGAGTATTTTGATCGGGAATTTGATCGGATTTGGCTTGTGTGTGATTCAAAAAAAATTTCAGATAATCCGTTTGAGCGAGAGCGATTACTACTTGTCATATGTTCCGGTTGATTTAAATCTAGGACCTGTACTTTTTTTGAATGTGCTCTTTTTTGTAGTCATTATCATTAGTATGACCATTCCAAGTTTAATTATTCAATCTATAAAACCTGTTAAGGCATTGAAATTTCGATAGGATATAATTTCTAAAATATGTAAAATGCAGATAGGTAATTTAATAAATATCGCCCATAATTGAATTTATGGAATTTAAACGATTTAATCCCTAATTTAGTGAATAATTGTATAGATTCATGTAATTTAGCAACTCTAAAAATTCAGTATTCTAATTCATATCATGTTAATCGAACTTTCAAGCGATGATCCGTTATTATGCAGTTTCACAGAATATCTGCGAGGAAGTATTCAATTTGGAAGATTCCTTATGGATTAATATTAGTCCACCTTTTGAATTTGGTGAATTAGATGAATTTGCAGCCAAACTAGGTATTGAATCTGATTTTATTACAGACCCTTTAGACGTTGAAGAAAGGGCTCGGTATGAGAAATATGATGAAGCACGAAGTATCATCTTTAATACCCCAGTCATTAATGAATCAGATAAAGAAAATGAACCTATATTTATAACAGTTCCTATGGGTATTGTACTTTGTCAAGGAAAAATAATTTCAATATGCAGTGTTGAAAACCCAGTCCTTGATAAATTTATAGATAAAAAAGTAAAAAACTTTAACCCACAAAACGAAACGTTTTTTATTCTTCAGATTTTCGAGCAAAATGTAAGGTTGTTTTTGGAGTATTTAAAGAAACTCAACATGCGGCGCAACTTAATTGAACAAGAGCTGTATCATTCAAGTCGGAGTGCTGAATTACAAAGTTTGTTGCGAATTGAAAAGAGTCTGGTCTACTTTGTAAACTCATTAAGTGCCAATGAACTTCTAAAATTGAAAATGAAGCGTACAGATTTTATTGCTGTAAAAGATAATGAAGAACTTAGTGAATTATTTGAAGATATTATAGTCGATAATAATCAGGCACGTGAAGTGGCCCAATTATATACAAACATACTAAGCGGTACCATGGAAGCCTATGCTTCAATAATATCTAATAATTTAAATAAATTTATTAATCGACTGACAGTAATTACGGTTATTTTAATGGTCCCAACCTTGGTGGCTAGTTTTTTCGGCATGAATGTACCCATGCCGTTGAGTTTAGGAAGTTCTTGGGTTTCTTTTTACTTAGTGATTATTTTTTCACTTGGATTGAGCATGCTTCTCATATGGTTTTTTAAACGAAAAGATGTCCTTTAAACGGTTCATTAACTAAGATCTTTCTCGTTCATGGAAGTTTGCTAAAAAAGGCCATAAATTTGAGAACTGACATCAGTTATTATTTTTCCAAAGTGCTCCGGATTATTGATAAAATCGAGTTCATCCGTATTTACAATGATGACAGGACTTTGATTGAATTCAGAAATCCAATGTTCGTATCGTTGATTTAGTTTTTTTAAATAATCTAAACTCATATTGCCTTCATAATCCCGTCCTCTTAATTGAATGTGGTTGACTAAGGTCGGGATCGATGCTTTTAAATAGATCAATAAATCAGGTGCCTTGATCGTACTCATCATAATTTGGAATAAGGAAAAATAATTATCAAAATCCCGTTTAGACATCAAACCCATTTCATGAAGGTTTGGAGCAAATATATGAGCATCCTCATAAATGGTTCGGTCTTGAATTACAGTAGAGTTTCCTTTTTGGATTTCGACTATTTGTTGAAACCGGCTATTCAGGAAATAAACTTGTAAATTAAAGGCCCATCTAGGCATATCGTAATAAAAATCACTCAAATACGGATTGATACTGGTGTCTTCATACAATACATCCCAGGAAAATTGTTTTGAAAGCAACTCACAGAGGGTGGTTTTACCTGCTCCAATATTTCCGGCGATAGCTATATGTTTCATTGGATCAATTTGAATCTGCAAATTAATGTTTTTACATAAAAGATTAGGCTATTGGCTAATAAATCCGGATTGTATTTATTGATTAATCGTTAAAATTGTTTAATTGGTACTTAAAACAAACCCGATGTTCGAATTCCTTGTATTTTGTTAATTGAAAAGCCCAAATTTGCAGGATGAATCTGTATTTCTGATTTAGATTCGTTGAAGTGTATTCGTTAATTTTGTAATAAACAGCCTAATCATGTCAAAAAATATTATTGAGCTCCGGGATCTCAAGAAAACCTATTGGATGGGAGATGAACGCATTGATGCCATCAAAGGGATTCAACTGGATATTGCAAAAAATGAATATTTAGCGCTGATGGGGCCTTCTGGTAGTGGAAAATCAACTTTAATGAACCTCATTGGTTGTTTGGATACTCCAACTGAGGGGACCTATTTATTAAATGACCAACTAGTCAGCCTACTGACAGATAATGAATTAGCTGAAATTAGAAATAAAGAAATAGGTTTTGTTTTTCAAACCTTTAATTTATTACCCCGGATGTCTGCACTGGAGAATGTGGCCATGCCTCTTATTTATGCCGGTATGAACAAAGTAGATCGAGAAGGGATCGCTCTTGAAAAGTTAAGCCAGGTGGGCTTGGCAGATCGGGTGATGCACAAGCCAAACGAACTATCAGGAGGTCAAAGACAACGTGTGGCTATTGCAAGGGCTTTGGTAAATAACCCAGCGATCATACTGGCGGATGAACCTACAGGGAATCTCGATACAAAAACAAGTGAAGAAATCATGGCCATCTTGGATAAAATACATAAGAATGGCAATACGATTATCCTGGTCACTCATGAAAATGATATCGCCAAATATGCGCATCGTATTGTAAAATTGCGAGATGGCAAAATAGAATCAGATCAATTTAATTCATAATGAAAATCTATACAAAAACCGGTGATCAGGGATCTACTTCCTTATTTGGTGGACGCCGAATTTCTAAGGATGATCTCCGCATCGAAGCGTATGGTACCTTGGACGAATTGAATTCAAACCTAGGCTTATTAAATAGTATGGTAGGACATCAAAAAATTAAAGATCAACTATTAGCGATTCAATCGTATTTATTTGTTTTAGGCTCGAATTTAGCAGCTGACCCAGAACAAAAGAACTTGAAAGTTCCTGAGATCAATCCCAATGAAACCATCCTGCTCGAAAAGCAAATTGACCTCATGGAAAAGGACTTAACTCCTTTGAATTTTTTTATTTTACCTGGCGGTTCCAACAGTAGTTCTCAAGCTCATATTTCTCGTACCATTTGCAGAAGAGCGGAGCGCCGTGTGGTGTCATTAACCCAATTGGAATCTGTCAATCAGGAAATAATTATTTATCTCAATCGCCTATCGGATTATCTTTTTGTTCTGGCCAGATATCTAAATCATCTGGAAGACGTGCAGGAAGTTTTTTGGAAACCTTAATCATTAAATTGGGATGACCCGATCCATGACAATGCGACCTCGATCATCATATTTTACGGTGACTGCTCCTACAATAGGATCATGTTCCAGAATCAATATGTGGTTGTGGTCAACTGCTTGTCTTAATAAAAATTCTTTTTCTTGTAGCGAAACCAAGGGTCGAACATCATAAGCCATGATATAAGGCATAGAAATATGAAAAGAAGAGGGGAGTAAATCAGCGCAATAAATATATTTCTGATCATTCCATTCAATTTCAAGTGTCATCATAGCTTCTGTATGACCATAGCTAAATCGAATAACAATTCCTGGTAACCATTCCAGGGTGTTTTTATCTGATTCAATAAAACGAAGTTGACCATTTTCTAGTAGGGGAATAAAATTTTCTTTTAGAAAGGAGGCCCGTTCACGATCATTTGGATTCATTGCCCAGTCCCAATGTCTTTCATTCGACCAATAAACTGCATTAGGGAAACTTGGAATCAACTGGTTGTTTTGATCCCTGTATACAGCTCCTCCACAATGATCAAAATGCAAATGTGTTAAGAAAACATCCGTGATATCTTCAGCTTGAATCCCTTGATCTGAAAGGACTGAGAGGAGATTCGTATTTCCATGAGGTTCAAAAAACGATCTAAATTTATCATCTTGTTTTTCTCCCATTCCACAATCAACCAAGATCAATTTGTTTTCCATTTCTATCAGTAAACACCTCAAAGACCAGGTGCATAAGTTTTTTTCGTCTGGTGGGTTTAATTTAGACCACATGGATTTGGGTACAACACCAAACATGGCACCTCCATCCAATTTGAAATAACCATTATGAATAGACTTTAGGGACTTAATCATTTTGGTTTCTTTAAATTGTCATGAAGTCGATTATGTAGTTCAAGCATTTTTATAGCAGCAATGGCCGCTTCGCATCCTTTATTGCCAAATTTACCCCCCGAGCGTTCAAGTGCTTGTTCGAGATTATGGACGGTAAGTACCCCAAAAATTACTGGTTTTGCAAACTGAATACTTAATTGCATACAAGCCTGAGAAACAGTATTCGCGATGATTTCGTCATGCTTTGTTTCACCTTGAATGATACAGCCCAAACAAATAACCGCATCAGCTAAGTTTGACTGAAGGATATAATTTGCTGCCAGAGGTAATTCAAATGATCCTGGAACAGTTTCAATCAGAATGGAATCGTTTGGAACTTTGCAGGCCTTAAGAATTTCAAGGGAACCCTTAACAAGTTGTTCCGTTACATCTAAATGCCACAAAGCAGAAAGAATTGCATATCTGAAGTTTTTTGCTCCTGATATTTCCTGGATGCTCAAATTGCTCAAGCTGGGCAAGGTTCCAGCCATAAGATTTAGATTATTCCAAAGGAATAATATACTTATCTATATTATTTCCATCTGGAGATTCAGAGTATTTTTCTTTTATTTCCTTGTAGGCTTTCAAGGCTCCTTCTTTGTCGCCAAGTTTTTCTTTAAGGATGCCAATTTTTTTCAAATTGACCGGAGTCAAAAATTCGTTTTCAGAACTGGCAGCTTTCTCATAAAACTTTAAAGCTTTATCAAACTCTTTCAACTCGGCGTACACATCTCCAAGAGCCCCGTTTTTTAGAGTATTCATGAGCTCTCCAGACGCACTGTAGCTTTCAAGATAGGACTTGGCTTCTTCATATTTATGTAAATTCAGGCAGCAAATTCCAGCATAATATTTGGCCAAATTGCCAGCTGCTGTTGAAGAATAGGTCTCTGATAATTCTGCAAAACCAGCAAAGCCCCCTCCTGGGTTGTTTAAAGCCATATCGAAGGAGTCTTTTTCAAATAAAAATTCTGCTTGGTATAATTGTTCAAGTGCTTCGGTATTTTTGGGTTCCTGATACATAAACTTGTATAATAACCAGCCGCCAATAAGCACCACCAAGACGCCCAGACCGCCCAGAATGGTCATTTTATGTTTTTCATAAAAATCTTCTGCCTGATGTTTAACCTGCCCAATGTCTATTAAGGTCTCATCTTTTGACTGAGCTGTTCTAAGATTTTTTGGGGTTACACCAGAACGATATCCTTTAGCCATACTATCTATTTATTAAAAAACTCCGCAAAACTAATACATGGAGTTCAATTCAGACCAATTATTAATGGGTTCTATGTTAACTAGTCCCGAATATAAGGATAGTCTGATTCGATATAATTGTCTTCATAAAGACCCTCCGGGCCAGGGAATTCAGAATTTTCAGCAAATTCTACCGCTTCATCAATTTCCAATTTGATTTTTTCATTTATTTGGTCTAATTCAGATTGGAGGGCAATTTTTTGATTAATAATCTTTGACTCGGTCACAAGCAATGGGTCCAGAGTTTTATATTGTTCGACTTCTTCTTTAGATCTGTAATTTCCGGGATCGGAAACGGAATGACCCCGATATCGATAGGTTTTTATTTCAAGAAAATAGGGTCCGTTACCTGCGCGTATATGAGCGGCAGCTTTGGCGAGCCCTAAATGGACGGTTTCTGGATTCATACCATCTACTACTTCTGAGGGCATATCAAATGCACGCCCTATTTTGTACAATTCTTCAACATTACTAGTTCGACTCACGGAAGTACCCATGGCATAACCATTATTTTCAACAATATATAAAACGGGTAATTTCCAACTCATTGCCATATTAAATGACTCATAAAGAGCTCCTTGTCTTGCAGCTCCGTCACCAAACATAGTCACACATAAATGATTGGTACCCTTATATTTTTCTGCAAATGCGATTCCAGTTCCAATCGGAATTTGGGCACCTACGATGCCGTTACCACCAAAAAAGCGATGCTCTTTTGAGAAAAAATGCATGGAACCCCCTTTACCCTTAACAACGCCTGTCTTTTTGCCAAATAATTCGGCCATGCATAATTTTGTCGGAATGCCCCTTGATATAGCATTGCCATGTTGTCGATATGCAGTAACAACTGCGTCATCTTTACTAATTGCAGTGACCATTCCTGCTGCAATAGCTTCCTGACCTATATAGACATGACAAAAACCTCTTATTTTCTGTTGTGAATAAAGCATGAGTGTCCGTTCCTCAAATCGACGAATCCTTAGCATGGTCTCATACCATAATAACCAGGTGTCCTTTGAAAAAGCAGTTACCTGCTTATTGTTTTTCTTGGATTTTTCGGCCGTTAAAATTTCGGGCATATCTTAATATTTGGTCAAAAATAATGATTTAAAGGGTCTCTTTAAGCCAGCGATAAAATTCATGCTGCCAGACCAGCCCATTTTGAATTTTAAGAATGTGATGTCCTTCATCAGGAATATAAAGTAATCTTGATTTAATATCATGCATTCTAGCGGCTGTAAAGGCTTCAAAAGCTTGAGTATCGGGTATTCTGTAATCTTTACCACCCTGGATAATTAAGATAGGCTTATTCCAATTGTTTATGAATTTATGGGGAGAGTGCTTCTCATAAGATTTTGATTTCTTTTTAGCCCAATAAGGACCCTTTAAATCATTATTAGCAAACCATAATTCTTCAGTACTCCCATACCAGGATTCCAGGTTATAAGTTCCGCAATGTGAAATAAAACTTTTAAATCTATTTTTATGGATCCCTGCCAACATAAATACCGAATAACCACCAAAACTAGCCCCTACAGCGGCTCTGCGTGTTTTATCAACGTAAGCAGATTCCGAAACCTGATCAATTGCAGCAAGATAATCTTTCATACACTGTCCGCCCCAATCACCGGAAATTTGTTCATTCCATAATTTACCCCATCCGGGCATTCCTCTTCGATTTGGAGCAACAATAATATATCCATTTGATGCCATCAATTGAAAATTCCATCGAAAGGAATAAAATTGACTTAAAGCAGACTGAGGGCCGCCCTGGCAATACAGGAGTGTGGGGTACTTTTTGGTGGAGTCAAAATCTGGAGGTAAGATGACCCAACTTAACATGTTTTTACCATCACTCGTTTTAATCCATCTTTTTGTAATTAAAGGCATTTTGATTTTCTCATAAACAGCCCCATTGACATTGGTGAGTTGTTTTGCTTCACCATTATTTAAATCGACAGAGTAAATTTCAACCGCATGATTCATGTCTGTCCTGTGACAATATATGGATTGCGTGCCGACTCCTATTAAATTACTGTAATCGTGTTCTGTTTTAGAGATTTGGAGAATATTGGTTTTCTGATCTACATTGACAGGTATTTCAATTGAAAAAATTTGGACGGTACCACGAAACGGGGCTGTAACAAATAAGTTTTTTGAATTTTTGTTCCACAAGATCTGATTAACGGTCTCATCCCAATTAAGGGTGAGATTTCGCTTGGTCATTGATTTTAAATCTAATAAAAATACTTCATTTTTGTCCGATTCATTCCCGTCACGAGCCATACTGGTCCAGGCAAGGTATCTTCCATCAGGAGAAAATTGAGGGTTTTTATCATAACCCATCATGCCTTCCGTTAAGTTTCGCGTTTTGCCACTTGCCAGTTCATATAAATAAATGTCTGAATTTGTGCTGACAGCGTACTCTTTGCCGGTTTTTTTAACAGCTACATAGGCAATAAATTTACTATCTGTGCTCCAGGTCATATCTTCAGTGCCTCCATCGGGCATGGTTGGAGCATCGAAAGCTTCTCCATATAGGATATCCTTTTCGTTTAAAATCCCATCTGGAGACATTCGGCCATAAAATATATGATTGGCATACCCATCTTCCCAAACATTCCAATGACGAAACATTAAATCATCATATATCAATGCAGTTGATTTGGGTAAATCTGGATAGAGATCAGCCTTAGGTGTATTGATCTTTACTGATCTTGAAAAAGCCATCCATTGCCCATTTGGAGAGGGTTGTAGATTTGAATATTCTAATTGATTGATTCCCAGGCTTTTTTGTAATAATTGATGGTACATTTGGCCGTCTTTGGAATAGATTAAGTTTCCACCACTGTCAAAACACGCATTTCCGGCATAAGATTCTGCTTGTGATACATTTTGAGCCGAACCGGAAAGCAGATCCATAGAATATAGTTGGGTGTTGCCTTTATTTTTACTTGCATCATAATAAGTGACGGTGTAGTAGAGTGTCTTGCCATCACGGGACAAAGCTTCACCATTAACCCTGCCCAAGGACCACAAAATTTCCGGGGTCATGAGATTTTGTGCAGAAATAAGCACTGGAAGGAATACAACAAAGGCTATTAAAAATCGCATTTTATCTATTTTAGACCTCAAAATTAAAAGCATCATTCAATTAAAGATTCTTATTCTCAATGATTATTTAATTGAACAGACATTTTAGCTTTACGGTTTATACCATTGATTTGATTTTTCAAGAATTAAGACTGTTTAATTTTAAAAATTTCCAGGACGTTCGACTCCCATTGAGTCCGGGTTTTCATTTTATAACCGGCAAGAATGGTGCCGGAAAAACCAATTTTCTGGATGCTATTTATTACCTCAGTATGGTAAGGAGCATTCGCAAAACAAAGGATAATGATTTAATTCATTACGGTGAAGATTTTTTCAGATTGGAAGCTAAAATCCTGGAATCCTCCAAACTCAATAGTCTGGATATTAAATTTAAAAGGGGAGGGACCAAAGAAATTTTTTGGGATCAGATGAAAGTTGAAAAATTGGTCGATCATATCAGTAAGGTTCCTGTTGTAATGATCGCCCCGGATGAAATATATCAATTTACACACGAGCAGGAAGAACGCCGGAAATTCTTAAACCAAACCTTAATTCAAACAGATTCGGATTATTTTGAAAGTTTATCCAGTTATATGCGCTTATTAAAGCAGCGGAATGCGGCTTTAAAGCAGATGAAGAAAGTTGGTAGAATGGATTCCACTTTGTTGGATTCATATGATCATATTATGATTGTGAATAATCAACAAATCCACCAAAAGCGGAAACAACTTTTGGATGAATTAAAACCCATTCAAGAACAATACAGCTTCAAAATTTGTGGATTCAATGAGCAGACAGAATTTCAGTATGTGTCAAAGGGTTCAGAAAATTTTGAGGAGGCAATTCTGAAATCACGTGAATTAGATTTTCTGTTGGGCACGACCCAAACAGGCATCCACAAAGACAAGCTGGAATGTTTGATAAATGGTCGTCCAGTAGCACAAGTTGGTTCGCAAGGGCAAATTAAAACATTAGTCTTGTCACTTAAATTAGCACAATTAGAATATCTAAAACGGAGCACCTTAAAATCTCCTATCGTTTTATTAGATGATATCTTTGCTAAATTAGATAGTACTAGAGTTGAAAAATTATTGTTATTATTAAATGGCGAAAAGATTCAGCAATGTTTTATTACTGACACTCATTTAAGTCGGGTGCAGAATTTAGCTTTGGATTTAAATGAAAGAAGTTTTTTTTACAAAGTAGAGGAGAATCAACTTATCAAAGATGCGTGATCACGAAACTAAGATCAAGGATTTATTAAAGCAGTTTTCAGATCAGAATCATCTGAAAGGAAAATTACTTAATAAAAAAATTGAAGCCATTTGGGTTGATCGGTATAAGGCTATTGCTCGGTATACTACCAAATATCAGTTAAAGGATGGCTTGTTGATTGTTTGGATTAGTTCTGCACCATTAAGATACGAACTCAATCTTAAAAAAGATCAAATCATTCAGCAGCTGAATGAAGCATTAAAGGAAAATCTGATTACGCGTTTGGAAATCAAATAAATAAATTTATTGCTCCTGTTCTGAAATATTCATTTGTAATAAAAACCAACTGAATAAAAAACATAAAACGCAAGTTGTTGCAATTACCATTTTCTTAAATTTTGAGTTTTCTTAATCTGGTTTTGGTATTCAGATTATTTCGCTAATCCGAATGAGGCAAAGGTATAACATATTATTAATATTTATAATATATTTTTTAGTAATTTTTTGCATCCATTTGAAGGTTTTGTTGTTATTGATAAAAACATAGACTATGAAAAAATGGCTTATTTTATCCTTAATTGCTTCATTTACAGGCTTGTATGGGCAAGTTACTACTCCAGCTCCAAGCCCAGTATCCAAAATTGAACAGAAAATTGGCTTGGCTACCATCAATGTTGAGTATTCAAGACCGAGTAAAAAGAACCGGATTGTATTTGGAGATTTAGTTCCTTACGGAAAAATTTGGCGTACTGGTGCGAATGCATGTACTAAAATTAGTTTTAGTGATGACGTGGATTTTGGCGGCACCAAGGTTGCCAAAGGGACTTATGCATTGTTTACAATTCCTGGAGAAAATAGCTGGGAAGTTATGCTATATAATGACATTACTGTTTCTGGGGTGCCTGATAACTACGATCCTGCCAAGGAAGTAGCCCATGTTAAAGTGGTACCGGAATTAATTCCTTTTACGATAGAAACATTTACGATTGACATTTATGATATTCGAAATGAAAGTGCAAGTCTGACCTTACTCTGGGAAACAAGCCTTGTTCCTATACAGTTG
>CAYMGR010000001.1:19710-35558 GCA_964389985.1 uncultured Saprospiraceae bacterium | reverse complement strand
AGGCGATTGGAACCAAACGATCGTTCATTGATAACTGGATTGTTTAGGTTGTTATTGATGTCTAATACAGGGGCATAATTCATATGAATCCCAAACAACTTAAGTTGAATAGCCATTTCCCGCCCTAATTGGTAAATAAGCTTATTGTCACGTAGCGCTCCCAGACTCATTTGCTTAGGAAATGAAAACGCATCAGTAATTCGCATACCTAATCCCCACTCAGCATCCATACTCATCAATAACGGAATCGGAGAAAGTTGTTGATATTTTTGTACCAGATCATACAAATGGCTAGAACTACCCTTAAAGAAACAAACTCCTCCGATATGATAATTTTGAATTAATTGACTAACATCCTGAATTTGTTGATCGTTTTGAGTAGAAAAGGATCGGACAATAAACAACTGACCTAGTTTTTCATCTAAACTTAATTTAGCTAAAAGACTATCTGCCCATTGATTGGCATCCAGGCGTTGTGCGTTGATTTGGATGCTACAAAAGAAGAGGATGATAAAACTAATTCGCCAACTCATTTTTTGAATTGACCATTTTTTTCATAAATTTTTGGATCCAATAAGACCGCTTGTTGAAACATTGAATCAGATTTTGCTGTTTGATCCACATTTCTATAGGCAATGCCCAAATTAAAATAAGCTTGTGCATTTTTTGGATCTTTTTGTAAAACCTGATTAAAATAATAAAGTGCATTGGAGGTATTGCCTTCGGATCCTTCTGCAATTCCCATCAACATGAGTGCTTCCAGATCATCGGGATTCATCCCTAAAGATTTCTTAATAAAATCTTTTGCTTTTACCACGTCACCGGTTTGAAGTCCAATTTGTCGTCCACGTTCTCTTAATGCAAATTGTAAGTTTTTAAAAGCATCCTCATCCTCAGGTGTATGTTGAAGGATAAAATTATATTTCTCAATGGCCTTTTCATAATTTTTTGAATAATAGTAAGAGTTACCCAATTGTAAGTGCGCCTCCATATATAATGGATTTATTTCAATGGCACGATCTGCTTCTTTTTTTGCATCGAGGAGTGCCTGCTTTACTTCCAGTGAATCTTTTGAATCTCTTACTGTTTCTAAATGGATTCCTGCTAATCCATTGTGTAATTTTGCACTGTTTTTTGAAATCTTAATATCACTTTTAAATAAGGTCGCATTATCATACCAAACCGGATTGCGGCTAATTGTTTTTATGGAAAACAACAAGAGGATAGGACTTAATACAAACAATGCTTTTCGTTGGTCTGTTTGAAAAAAATACACCAGCAGATAAGCTACAAAAACACAAAACCCAAGCGACGACATAAAAACAAAACGTTCGCCCATGTTGGTCCCGATTGGAAAAAATAGATTACTAACCAATATCAAAGGGATCAAGTAAGCGGCAATAGAAAACACAGGAATAGGTGATTTTTGAAACCGGATCAATCCAAAGAGTATAAGAAAGCCATACATACAATAGGCTGCAATGGATTGCAAAGAAAATGCACCAACAACTGGAATTTGTTTGGGATAATAATCGTGCGTCAATGGATATGGAAAAATGAGCAATCGGATGTATTCAAATAAACTATAACTAATTAAGCCTATTTTATCAGAAAGCGCCATTGGGATATTTTCTCCATTTTTGTAAACCAAATAGGGATTATTCATTAATTCTTTTGATAGCGTTCCAAAAGGATTAAAACCCAGAATACTTCCCCGGATAGCAACAAAACTTAATGCAGTTAGGATCAAGGCGCTGCTTATCCAACTTAATGTTTTGAAGTCTCTTGTATTAAATAAATAGCAAGCTAAAGGAATGAGGACAACATAAGCAATTGCATTTTCTTTTGAAAGCAAAGCGGTCATAAAGGACAGGCAGCCTAAAGCCAGGTAATAAAATTTTTTATGCTCTACAAAAAATAGAATGGCGTATAAGGATAATAAAGAAAATAAGAGACTGGCAGTTTCATCCATACCCTTAATATTAGCCACACATTCCGTATGGATGGGGTGAGCTATAAATAAAATGCTGCAAAAAAAAGCTAGGGTCTGATTTGTTTTTGCAAAGTGTGTTGCCAGTAGTTTTTGTAAGGTTTTATACATGACCACTCCCAAAAGCGCATAAACCAAAATGGAAAAAAAATGAAAGATGAATGGGTCCTCTCCGAAAATTTCATAAATGACCGCAAAAAAGGCCATGGTCATCGGTCTGTAACGGCCTCCTGCAACTATTTTTTCTTTACCGCTTTTCTTAAAAAAACCATGAAAGGAATGTTTGGTAAACAGATCGGGAATGCCGGAAATGCCTTGTTTTACAAATTTATTTTCTTTAATTACAATTCCATCATCTAAAACAAATTTATGATTGAGGGTATTGACATATAACAAAAAAGCCAAACTAAAAATTGCAATAAGCTGGAATTTACCATCCAATAAGATACGTTGAGCAAAAGATGGAGCTGATGATGGCATGGAAGGATTACATTTTATTCAACCGTGCTATAAACATTCTGAACATCTTCGTCTTCTTCAATTTTGTCCAAAAGTTTATTTAATTCGTCCTCTTGATTTGATTCTAAGGCTTTTGTTACTGTTGGAATCCGATCAAATCCAGATGCGATAATTTCTAATTCATGGGTTTCAAAATAATTTTGAAGACTTCCAAAACAATCAAATGGACCATAGATGATAATTTCATCCCCTTCCACAGATAATTCTTCACAGCCGGCATCGATCAACTCAAGTTCTAATTCTTCGGCATTCAAGCCTTCCTTTTTCTTAATTCGAAAATTACATTTATGCTCAAATAAATAATCTACCGAACCACTGGTTCCAAGACTACCTCCATATTTATTAAAATACGAACGGATATTGGCAACCGTTCGGGTAGGATTGTCGGTAGCCGTTTCAACCAGGACGGCAATTCCATGTGGGCCATAACCTTCATAGGTAATAATTTCCAAATCTTTTTCATCTTTTGAGGAGGCCTTTTTAATAGCTGCTTCCACGCGATCTTTTGGCATATTGAAGGAGCGGGCATTTTGCAATGCAGCCCTTAACCGTGCATTATTTTCAGGATTAGGTCCGGAAGCTTTAACCGCCATAAATACCTCCTTACTTACGCGTGCAAATTGCTTACTCATCTTGGCATAACGAGCAAACATTTTATGTTTCCGAACTTCAAAAATACGACCCATAAAACTATAATTTTAAAGGGCAAAGATAGGTTTATAGCGTCAAACTTTTGCCTAAATTTCAAATAAGCTTATTCAAATAAGGAGATGATAATATTAGCTAATTTTAAATATATAACAAGCTAATTATTCTTTAGCTTTATAACACCTGGCAACCGGATAGATTTTATAATTCTGTTCACTGTAGGCAGATTGGTTATAGATAAAGGCCAACATGGCATTCGTGTTTTTAGCAAATTCCGGATCATCGATTTTCTTCTGTTCAAATTGGGATTTTAATTGAGGATTTTGTTCTAATATTTTAAATGCGGTTTCATCAAATAAGTAAGCAGAAAAATATTCTTTTCGCTGAAGAATGCCGTCAAAAAAATTCCATGCAAAATAGGAATCCGGCGCCTCGGGTTCCAGAGTTTCAACAATAAATCGTTTATTTCTTTGATGTGTTGGAATCAGATAATCTCCTTTCAAAAAGAGTTGGGATAAGGTGTGTGTTTCTACTTTGATTGAACTATGAAGGAAGTGATTTTCATAGGGGCTTGCAGGTGATTTATAGTCTATGATTTTATAAAATTCCGCCTGGACCAAACTGTCTTTCCCAATAGTCCACATCTTTATTCCATTCCATTGCAGACGTTTAATAACTTCTGAGTATGCTGCCGGAAGAATATAATAATCGGGTATTTGAATTTCTCGAGTCGGTTTAGAATAGCGGTACCATGGGATTTTCTTATGATAAGGCTTATTCCGGTTATATTTAATTTGGGCTTGTCCGGTAACCAAACTGGTATACGGTTCCTGAGTATATCCTTTAAAATCTAAACTATCCCATCGATCGGTATCAATTTCCCAGGCTATCGGTAATTTTGATTGTAATAAAGTAAGACTATCCGCTTTTTTGCGAGTATGAATCAAATCCATATAAAATCCGGAAGCTTGTTTTGCCAAACTATGCATTAATTGATAGTGTGCTTTTACCCGGATGGCATGATTTTTTAACATATGTGATTCACTAACAAAGGCCAGTGTATTAAATAAATTAACATAACCGCTTGAAAATCTCGGGCTGTCTAAAAAGTCATAAATGCCATTTGCCGGATCGTCTTCAGCGTTGACGTATGGAGCTGTTTCAAGACCTTTCTGTTTCATATCTTGCATAAACGCAGGTAAAAATCGTTCATGCATGAAATGGCCTAAATCTGCTTGCATTTTTTGTCTTTGCGAACTGATTAGGGTCATCTCATAGGGATAATCCGCTCCATCCGTTGTATGACTTTCTAAAAAAATATTCGGGTTCCAATACTGGAATATTTTGGTAAAACTTTCAGCATTTTTAGAATCGCATTTAATAAAATCCCGATTCAAGTCTAAATGTTGACGGTTCCCTCTAAATCCATAAGATTCCGGACCGTTTTGATTGGCTCTACTGGTACTGTTGCGTTGCAACGCACCGCCAATATTATAAACCGGAATGATTACTATGACCAGGTGGTCCAATATTTTATGAAATTTTGAATCTTGGATCAAGTCCCTTGCAAACAACATGGCACCATCTATCCCATCGGGTTCACCAGGATGAATTCCGTTATTGATAAGGAGCACAACTTTGCCTGATTTTCGTGCTTTTGAGGGAGTAAAATCATTATTTCCACTGATTATAAACGTATGGATAGGGTATGAAACATCAGAAGAGCCTGCTTCAACCAGTCGGGCCCATTTTGAATGCTTCGCTAATTCACGGTAAAAGCTGATGCATTCCTGATAACTCGCTGTTTGGGCTGGATTTTTTTCAAACGGACTGAGAGGAGTTTGAGCCAGAGCAGTAAAACTCAAGCAGCTTCCTGTCAAAACATAAAAGCAAAAACATGTAATTTGATTCAAAACTTAAATACTTTAGAAGATCATTTAAATGGCTATTAACCATCATTAATGAATTATTTAATTTGAAGATGGCAGAGGCAAAGGTATTGATTCTCTTTAAATCAAGCTGTAACTTGTCTGGGCTAAAACATTAAATTCAGAAGCTGCCTTATCACCGGTTCGTCTAAAAATCAAAATCCGGCTTGTTAGGCATTTCTTAAAGTACTACCTTTAGCAAAATTTTGAAAATGTCCATACGCAGACCTTTTAACATTCATAAATGGGTGGAAGAGCACCGAGCCGAATTAAAGCCTCCGGTAGGTAACCGGAATTTATTTCAAGAAGCCGATGATTTTATTGTGATGGTTGTAGCCGGACCAAATGCCCGCAAGGACTATCATTATAATGAAACAGAAGAATGGTATTTTCAGTTAGAAGGAGATATTAACGTTCGTATCCAGGAAGACGGTAAAGCAGTAGATATACCTATAAAAGAAGGAGAAATCTTTTTATTGCCAGCAAAAACACCCCATTCTCCGATGCGTCCAGCCGGCACAATTGGACTGGTCATTGAGGCCAAACGCAAACAAGGAGAGCAAGACGGGTTGATGTGGTTTTGCGATCATTGCAACACCAAATTGCACGATACGTATTTTCCTTTACAAAATATTGAAAAGGATTTCATTCCAAGGTTTAAGGAGTATTATAATTCTGAATCCATGCGAACCTGCCCCAATTGTGGGAAGACCATGGAAACGGATTCACGTTTTGTTGATCCAGCATAATACTTTCTTTGAGCGCGATTTATTTTGCATCAGATTTTCATCTTGGAACTCCATCTAAGCTGGATTCCAGTTCCCGTGAAAAACTAATTGTTGAATGGCTGGATTCCTGTAAAGGGGATATGACGGCCTTGTATTTGGTGGGAGACGTGTTTGACTTTTGGTTTGATTATAAAAAAGTGGTTCCGCGTGGTTTTATTCGCATTTTAGGAAAATTAGCGGAGTTGAAGGATCGGGGCATTGACATTTATTATTTTACGGGAAATCACGATTTATGGATGTTTGATTATTTAAAATCGGAGTTGGAAATTCCAATTTTTCATCATCCCATTGAAGTCACTCTTCAGGGAAAACGTTTTATAATCGGACATGGCGATGGACTCGGGCCGGGTGATCAGGGCTATAAAATCCTGAAAAACGTTTTCTCAAATCGGTTTGCACAAAAATTATTTAGATGGATTCATCCCGATTTAGGAATTTCTCTTGCAGATTATTTTAGTTCTAAAAGTCGCGAAGCCCAAGATGCAATTCCTGAATTTTTAGGTCCGGAAAAAGAATGGCTTATCCAATATGCAGAGGAGCAAAACGTAATTAATCCAGCCGATTTTTATGTGTTTGGTCACAGGCATTTACCCATTGATTATACGCTTAAAAATAAGAGCAGTCGATACATCAATTTAGGAGATTGGTTATCATTTCAGTCGTATGCAGTTTTAAAAGATGGAGAACTTAATCTTAGATTCTATCAAAACCCCGCTGCTAAAATTTATCCTTAGCAGTATATGCATTTGCTGTTTCAGCATATGGAGTATGGGTCAGCTTCAGTTGATCCGGCAAATAGAATTTGAAGGGGATCGTGTTTATGCAGACCCTTTAAATCAATTTTATATATTGAATCATCGCGAACGCAGTTTATCTAAATTGGATGTCCATTTAAATCTCATTAAAAAGACCAGTTTTAAACAATCCTGGGATCTCATTCAACTGGATGTCAGTGATCCGTTTAAAATTTTGTTATTTTATCCAGGAAATTATAAGTTGGAAGTAATAGACGGAAATTTGGAAGTAATCGCACGATTTGATGAAATTGAATTAAATTCAGAAGCTTGTGCAGCCTATTTCTCTACCAATCAAATCATCATTTATTCAAATGGCCAAATTAAACTTAAGGATTATCTGAATCATTCTGAAATTCAATCTGCTTTGATTGATCAGCCCCAAGCGAATGATCTCCATAAAAAAAATCAAATTAAGCGAAGTAATTCGTATATTTATCTTTTCCAGGAATCTTATGGAGTCCGAAGGTTTACGGACCAACTTTTTGAAGATAAGAGCTGGATGATGAAGAACATTCGCTCAATAGATCTTTCCAATCAAAACTTATTTTTTGAAGAAGATAATCAACTGATCCGCTTCTCTCTTGAAAATCAAATGCAGCAAAAAATTTATCAATTTAAGGAACGAAAACATAGCTATTCGGTCAATGGTAATTATTTAATCATTTTGGATGGGAATCAACTTTTGCTTTACCTTTTAAATAGTTAATTTTTTTAATATACTGAAATCAGGCAGAACCATCTGGTTTCAATACAGGCGGATCAAATCGGAGTCGATTTTTATCAACAATTAGTCAAATGCTGCGTTCTGTATATATTTGCAGTCAAAATGAAAGTTATGCAGCGTTTTTTACAAGTTATTCTCATTTTTTTAGTCTTTTTAGATCTGTCACAGGCTCAGTCTAAACGCTATATTTTTTTAGAGCATTTTACCAATTCACGTTGTGGGATTTGTGCCAGTCAAAATCCTGGATTTTTTAGCCGATTACAAGCTTATAAGAATGAGTATCACCATATGACGGTTCATCCACCTATTCCTTATTCACAGTGTTTACTTTATCAGGCCAATCCAACGGATAATGTGACCAGATCGAACTATTACGGAATCCAGGGAACACCTACCATAGTCATTCATGGATTGACAAAAAAGAATGCAAACGGAGTTACAGATGCTGTTTTAAGTGCAGAACTCAATAAAACATCCCCTTTAGAAATTAAAGTTACTGAAACAGGAACACAACAGCGTAACGTAAGTGTAGAAGTTAAAACTGTAGGCACTCGTCCGGGTGGTAGCTATAAATTATTTGTAGTTATTTTGGAACGAGAATTAAATTACGCTTCACCAAATGGTGAGAAAATCCACTATAATGTTTTTCGGGATTTTATCAGCTCGGCTGACGGAGACGATGTCAGTTTAGCTGCTTCCGGAAGTTCTATTACCAGGAATTACAGCATTAATTTAGCACCATCCTGGGTAGAAAATCAGATGTATGCATTAGCCTGGATTCAAGATATGAATACCAAGGAAGTGCTGAACAGTGGTACTAAATTTGATGGCACCACAGCAACGAAAGATTTAAGCCCCGACTATTTTACCATTAGCCCACAACCGGTTCGGGATCAATTGAAATTAGAATTTATGCCAGGATTTAGTGCAGACGGTAAAATCACAATTCTTAATTTATTTGGTAAGGAAATTTTTTCTACACGTCTGAATGGAGTTCAAAATCATTTTAATCTATCTGTTGCAGATTGGTACAAGGGCATCTATTTTGTACGATTTGAATCCGGAGTTCAAAGCGTCACCAAAAAATGGCTTAAAAGCTAATTAGAATTTACACGACAATTAAATTCCATTTATTGCTGTTGATGTGTCAAACAAACTACGCAGTCACCTGGCTCTGTTTTTTGTAGCATTAATTTATGGTGCAAATTTTAGTATTGCAAAATATTTAATGGATCCGGGATTTGTTGGTCCCAATGCATTTATTTTATTCAGAGTTTTAACAGCCCTTTTATTATTCTGGATTTTTACACCTCAATCACCTTCGATTGAGCGGAAGGATTATGGACTCGTCCTAATTTGTGCTATTAGTGGGGTTGCAGGGAATCAATTACTTTTTTTTAATGGATTGCATTTGAGTTCGCCGCTCCATGCTGCCTTGATTATGGTGTGTACGCCAATTTTAGTTTTAGTCATTAAAACATGGAATGGTGGAACGCTTAATAAGGTACAATGGTCTGGTTGTATTTTGGGATTTATCGGTGCTTGTTATTTAATTCTACATCAGTCTGACAAAACGGTAGATCATACCAGTGGCTGGGGTGATTTTATGGTCTTGTTGAATGCTAGTTTGTATGCATATTATTTGACGCGGGTACCAGAATTAATTGATAAATACGGAGCATTTCAAACCATGCGATGGACATTTGCTGTGGCATTGATTCCTGTTTTTATTTTTGGTTATAGTGAAATCCCAGCAGTTGCATTTTCAGATTTTAATCTATATCATTGGATGGCATTTGCCTTTGTACTCATCGCAACGAGTTTTTTAGCCTATGCTTTAAATTCATATGCTTTGCAACATAGCGAAGCAGAACTGGTGAGTAATTATATCTATTTGCAACCATTATTGGCCAGTATTTTGGCCATTCTATTAAAACAAGATAAGCTGGAAGGACACCATTTTCTTTCAGCCTGTTTGATTTTCACCGGTTTGTATTTAAGTTCTAAAAAAAATTTAGCCTAATTTAAGAAAAAGTGACTGTTCTGCTATGCAATGAAAATTAAGCAGTTACGAAATGGTATAAATCACATTTGTAAAGTATGACAAGTGTAAGATATTGTAAATCTTGTTTTTATTAAGATGTAAAGAATTACTAATACGTTGCATGAATTTGAAAAAACAAGCTACTGCTGGTACATTTTTGGATTTTTGTTTTACTTTTACAACGCATTTAATAATCCCCGAGAAAAGGTATGCCGAAAAGAACGAAGCCGGATCATATACTCTCAAAACTTATCACAGAATTTGAAGAACAAGGCCCAATCCTTCACAAGGACCATTGGGAGGAGAAATCTTATATAAGATTAATCCAGCATTATGAGAAACAATGTCAACTTGACAAAGCATTGGAAGTAACCGGTCTCGCCCTGAGGCTGTACCAATACAAACCCGATTTCTTCTTGATAAAAGCTAAATTATTGCTTTCGTTGCAAAAACCACAAGCAGCAATTTTGGTATTAGATCAGGCCTATGCCTTATCCCCTTTTGACTATGAAATTTCAATGTTGAAAGCTAAAGCATTTGCCCTCTCCCAACAATTTGATGAAAGCATCAAAATTATTTACGATTTAAAATGCACTTTCTCAAAATCCGATCTAACTGAATTATTATTAGTGGAAGCCTTTATCTACGAAACAATGAAAGATTTTAATAAAATGTTTGACACCCTCAAGGAAGCATTAACCTTGAATCCAAATAATCATGAAGCCCTTGAACAAATTTGGGTCAGTGTTGAATTTTCTAAGAAATATGATGAAAGCGTAAAACTTCATCAGGAAATCATTGACAAAAATCCCTATTCCTATTTGGCCTGGTATAATTTAGGTCATGCCTATTCTTGTTTAGGAGAATATGAAAAGGCGGTAGAAGCTTTGGAATATTCTTTTTTAATCAACAGCCATTTTGAACAGGGATATTTGGATTGTGCAGAATTATGTCTGCAAGTTAATATGTACGAAAAAGCATTGCGTTGCTATCAGGAAGCAAATGAAATGTTTGGTCCGGATGCAGAGCTCATTGTATATATTGCTGAATGCCTTATTAAATTAAATCGTCATAAGGAAGCAAAGCTTAAATTGCAAAAAGCCATTTATCACGATCCCTATAACGAAGAAATATTCTTCTATCTTGGAGAATGTTATATGGCAGAAGAAAGTTGGCGGAAAGCCATTAAAGCTTATTCTGAAGCAATAGATTTGGACGATCAACGGGAAGAATTTCATGCAGGTATCGCAATGTCTTATGAAAAATTAGGAAACGTTCGTAAGGCAGAAACCCACTATAGAAAATCTGCAAATTGCGGTCTCGAACAAAGCCGTTACTGGTGTTTATTTATCAGCTTCCTGCTCAAGAATAAATTGTTTGAAAAAGCTGAAAAAACTTTATTACGAGCTGATAAATATAGCTTTGGAGCAGATTTGCTGTATTGCCGTACGGCATTTTATTTTCTAACCGATTCCAGAGAAAATGGACTGGCTACTTTAGAAGAAGCTTTACTTGAAAATTCAGGTGAACATACCATCTTGTTAAACTTAATTCCTGAATTGAAAAACGATCGGGAAGTCATCAGTATGATTCGTTATTTTTCGTTGGAAGAAAATAAACATTAAGCACATTTAAGTTTAAAGGACTAAAGCTTTAATTTTTGTTGTTAAAATGCAATTTAACAACAGTTTCCTGTATTTTTGTGGTCTTCAATTCCAAACTCCTTTTAACTTGATCATTCTATTTTTCAAACAAGGGTTAGATTGAATGAACCCACGTTAATGCACCCTTATGTCTGTTGATTATTTATCCGGTTTAAATGAAGTCCAGAGAAATGCTGTAACGATTACAGAGGGTCCTGTAATGGTGATAGCTGGTCCGGGTTCCGGGAAGACAAGAGTTTTGACATTCAGATTGGCCTATTTAATTCAATCCGGGATAAAACCTTATCAAATTTTGTCTTTGACATTTACCAATAAGGCAGCCCGTGAGATGACCGAACGCATTCATCAACTAGTTGGTTCGGAAGTGAAAAAAGTCTGGAGCGGAACCTTTCATAGTTTATTTGCAAGAATTCTAAGAGTAGAAGCCTCTAAAATTGGTTATCCACCGAGTTTTTCTATCTATGATACAGAAGATAGTAAAAGCTTAATAAATGAAATCATTAAGGAGTATAATCTCAATTCAAAATCCTATAATACGAATGCGGTCCGGAGCAGAATCTCATCTGCAAAATCCAATTTGATTACGCCTCTTATGTATGAAAAGGATCCTGTTTTATTGGAGCAGGATGCCGAAAATGGCATGCCCGAAACCTATAAGATCTATAGAAAATATACTCAAAATTGTATTAAAGCAGGTGCAATGGATTTTGATGATTTGCTTTTGCAATTATTTCGTTTGTTTCAGGAGAATCCGGATCAGGTTTTAGATAAATACAGAAAACAGTTTAAATATATTCTGGTAGATGAGTTTCAGGATACCAATTATCTTCAGTATGCGATTATCAAGAAGTTGGTACTTTATCCCGGAAGCGAACGAAACATTTGTATTGTTGGGGATGATGCACAATCTATTTATGCTTTCAGAGGGGCCACCATAAAGAATATTCTGGATTTTCAACAAGATTTTCCTGATGCTAAAATGTTTAAACTGGAACAGAATTATCGAAGTACTCCGCATATCGTAAAGGCAGCAAATGACGTCATAAATTATAATGTTCGGCAAATAAAAAAAGAAATTTGGACAGAAGTAGAAACCGGTCATAAAATTAAACTTTTAAAATGCGCTACGGATGTTGAAGAAGGAAGAAAGGTATCCGATTATATTGTAGAATTAAAAAATCGATACCATTTAAAAAACCGTGAAATTGCTATCTTATATCGAACCAATGCCCAATCCAGAATATTTGAAGAACAACTGCGCAAACAAAATATTCCATACAAAGTATTTGGAGGAATGTCTTTTTATCAGCGCAAAGAAATTAAAGACCTACTGGCATATTTGCGCTTGATTATTAATAGTAAAGATAATGAAGCCTTTAAGCGCATTATCAACTATCCGAAACGAGGGATTGGGGACTCTACGGTCGAAAAATTTATAGCGTTTTCAGCAGCCAACGATTGTTCACTCTGGGAAGCAACCAATCATTTTGATCTAAGTCCTCGGACAGCTCAAAGTCTTCAGCAATTTAAATTGCAGATCGAAGAAGTCAGGCATTATTCACTGAAAGCAGATGCTTATCAAACTGCAAATTATGCATTTAAACTTTCAGGGCTCTCTACTGAATTAAAACAAGACCTGAGTAATGAAGGCATTCAGCGTATGGAAAATGTGATGTCTATGTTGGATGGCATTAAATCATTTACAGAGCAGGATGATTTTGATGAAAATGAATCAACCGATCGATCTTTAGCAGCCTACCTGCATTCGATTTCGCTGATTACAGAATTGGATGAAGCAGATCCAGATTCTGATTACGTACATTTGATGTCTGTGCATTCTGCAAAAGGCCTGGAATTTAATGCGGTTATTGTTGCTGGTCTGGAGGAGAATTTATTCCCAAGTTATATGGTCCAAAAGGATCCGGATCAGTTGGATGAAGAACGGAGACTCTTTTATGTAGCCATTACACGCGCAAAACAATATTTGGCTTTAGCTTATGCCAATACGCGTTATGTTTTTGGTAATTTAAGAATGTGTGAACCGAGTCGATTTGTGGAAGAAATTGATCCGGAGCGAATGGAACTAGATAAATCTACCCGAAACAGCGTTTTTGATTTAACAAGTGAATCCAAGCCAATCAATCAAAAGTGGATGCCTTCAAAACCCAAATTTACCCGGGAAGTCATTCAAGATTTTAATCCAAGTCCTTCAGAGGCCATTCAAACTGGAATGCAAGTGATCCACCAGAAATTTGGGAAGGGAAAGGTCATTTCAATTGAAGGCTCTAAAGAGAATAAAGTTGCAACCATCCTGTTTTCAGAAATTGATAATCCTCAGCGAAAAATTATCCTCAAATTTGCAAAACTTCAAATTGTAAAGTAAAATGAAAAAAGCTGCGGGATTATTCGTTTGTCTAAATTGAAATTCTTGTACCTTTAATTTTCAAACAACCAGCAATTATTTTCGGTCTTAGTCGTTTAATCTCTTCATGAATCTATACGAACATACAAGTAGATGGAAAATTATCCTCATTGGATTAGGAGTAGTATTCATGATCATCCCACTGTTTTACTCAAATTTTCTTGCTAAAAAGCTTTCTGCACTTGAGTTAAGTAAGGTAAAGTTATTTGTAACCACACTGATTGAAATAACAAATACCAATAATCTGAATGAAGATGTAAGCTATGAAATGGAGATCTTAACGAAAAGTATTCAGGATCTTCAAGTGGTTTCTATTTATCGAAACAATGTAATTGAGTTTTATAATTTTCCTGAAAATACAGATACGCTGAGTTTAATTGAATCTTTGAAGAAAAGTGGCCCGCCTCCAGTAATCAGTGATGACTATACGATCTATTATCGATACCCAAAAATCTTAACCTGGTTAAGTTATTTTCCGTTGGTCCAATTATTTTTGCTATTGCTGTATGCAGGCATTGGCTATGCAGTATTTAATGCATCCCGTAAAGAAGAACAGAATAGAATTTGGGTTGGCATGGCCAAAGAAACGGCGCATCAACTAGGCACTCCGATCTCTGGGATGATGGGATGGATAGAACATTTAAGAACACAATCTCTAAGCCAAACCGAACACCAACAGGTGATTACTGAAATGGAGTTTGATGTGCAGAAATTGCAACAAGTTGCCGACCGATTTTCTAAAATCGGATCCAAGCCTGAACTGGTTGATACCGAATTAATGCCCATTTTAATTTCCTGTAAGAATTATATTGCCGCACGAGCTTCAAAGAATATTTCTTTTAATTTTTTAACAACAGAACCCAACCATTTCCGTGCTGCCATCAACATTAATTTATTTTCCTGGGTTATCGAAAACTTATTGCGAAATTCTCTGGATGCGATGGATCAAAAGGGCATGATTCAATTTGATTTATCGCAAGATGCACACTGGATTTTTGTAGATATCCAGGATAGTGGAAAGGGGATTCCGGTCGCCCTTTGGAATACCATATTTAAACCTGGCTTTACCACTAAAACCAGAGGCTGGGGGCTTGGACTCTCTTTAGCTCGTCGAATCATTGAAAATTATCACAAGGGCAAAATAAGTGTAAAGCATTCTGAGCCCGGAAAAGGCACAACTATTCGGATTCAGTTGCCAAAAATTTTAAGACCTTAAAGGGCATATTCTCTGTTTGTGGAATCTTTATTAAATTAATTGGAATTTGCTTTTCTAAATAGATGCTTGTTAGTCAAGCATTTAGTAATTTATTGCAACTCAATTGAAGCTAAAAAGCGATATTAAGGGGTAGAGATTATATTTATAATACATGCTTTAGGCCGATTAATGAATCGTTAATTGTTGTGATGACCTATTCAATTTGATGCTACCTTTGCAGGCATTAATCAAGCGCTCTTAAATCAGGAATTATGGGTTTTTATGGTAAAATTTCACCACATTCTGCACTCGAAAGCTTTGGAATAATAAACACCTCAAATCAATATTGTAATCTTACAGCGGATGAACTAGTTGCAGAAAGCCTTCGTCGGCAATTAGGAACCCTAAGTGATAGTGGAGCTTTGTGTATTCGAACCGGAGAATTTACAGGCAGAAGCCCGGAAGATAAATTTACCGTGGATAATGAAATCACACACGACACGGTTGATTGGAATAAATTTAATAAAGCATTTCCTCAAGATAAATTTGATCGTTTATTACATAAAGTGTCAGCTTATTTTGAAGGGAAAGATGTCTTTGTTCAAGATGCATTCGCATGTGCAGATACTCGATATAGAATCCGGGTTCGCATTTTTGCAGAATACCCATGGAGCGCACAATTTGCTGGTAATATGTTTATCCGCTTATCAGATGCAGAAATAGAATCATTTGATCCTGAATGGTGTATTTATTGCGCTCCGGGATTTCGAGCAGATCCTTCCGTTGATGGGACACGCCAGCATAATTTTTCTATAATTGATTTTAAATCCAAGCGGATTTTAATTGGTGGCTCAGCTTATACAGGTGAAATCAAGAAATCAATTTTCACCATTCTTAATTTTATATTGCCTTTTCAGAAAGACGTCTTATCAATGCATTGTTCTGCGAATATTGGTGCTGCGGGTGATACAGCTATCTTTTTTGGATTGTCCGGAACTGGCAAAACAACTCTTTCAGCAGACCCTAATCGCTCATTAATTGGCGATGACGAACACGGATGGTCTGATCAGGGGATCTTTAATTTTGAAGGAGGGTGTTATGCAAAATGCATTGATCTCACAGAAGAAAA
>CAYMGR010000001.1:1729-19610 GCA_964389985.1 uncultured Saprospiraceae bacterium | reverse complement strand
TCTTTAATTTTGAAGGAGGGTGTTATGCAAAATGCATTGATCTCACAGAAGAAAAAGAACCTGACATTTATAGGGCCATTAAACCGGGTGCAATTTTAGAAAACATTGCATTTTACCCAGAAGGAAATGTACCTGATTTTTTTAATTCCAGCATAACTGAAAATACAAGGGTGTCTTATCCGATTGCCCATATTAGAAATGCAAAGTTACCCTCTGTTGGAGGCCATCCCAGCCATATCTTTTTCCTTACCTGCGATGCTTATGGTATTTTGCCTCCGATTAGTCGATTAACTACCGGACAAGCAATGTATCATTTCATTTCCGGATATACTGCAAAAGTTGCCGGTACGGAAGCAGGTATAACCGAACCCAAAGCCACGTTTTCAAATTGCTTTGGAGCCCCTTTTCTTCCTTTGCACCCAACTTTTTATGCCGCCTTACTAGGAAAGCGAATCGATCAATTCCAACCTAAAATTTGGTTGGTCAATACCGGATGGACAGGAGGTCCATATGGAGTTGGAAACCGCATTAAATTAGCCTATACACGGGCTTTGATTACCGCAGCGATGAATGGTCAATTGAATGAAGTGCCTTATGACCGGCATGAAGTATTTGGTTTGGAATATCCTGCCATCTGTGCAGGGGTTCCGTCAGAACTTTTAAATCCACGTAATACCTGGGAAGATAAATTAGCTTATGACCAGAAAGCAAATGCTTTGGCAGAATTGTTTATTAACAATTTTGAAAAGTATAAATCAAAAGCAAGCGAGGAAATGTTATCAGCCGCTCCTAATCTATTAATCAGCAGTAGGTAATTATTATCCTTGGAGATCCTCTAAAAATTTCCAAGCAGGTGTACTGCAAATCGATTCGCAGCGTTAAGAGATTGGATTCATGCACGCACTCATCTAAAATACAAATACATGCAATGTAAATTGGATGTATCTGATAAATTAATTGCATTGAATGAAATTGTTAATAAGGAAGCTTCTCAATGATTGAGGAACAAAATGATTTAAACACATGATGAAAGGGCCTGTTATTATCTTTTTTTTATCGATCTGTTTTTGCAAGCTTGCAGCACAAGCTATTGAAATAAAAGGACGGGTTACGGATACCGCACAGCAGAGTTTGGAACTGGCTAGTGTCCTTTTATTAGATGCCACAGATAGCAGTTATATCAGTTTTACCCAAACAGATAGAGCAGGAAGGTTTACACTCAGCCAAAAGATCAAAATACCTTTTATTATTAAGGTGAGCTATCTGGGATATTTTCCTTATGAAATACGACTAGATCCCTCTTCTGGAAATTTATTTGATTTAGGAACCATCCCATTAAAACCAATTAACCAGATTTTATTTGAAGTCGTCATTAAAGAAGCAAAAGCTCCTTTAAAAATGAGAGGAGATACCATAGAATACGATGCTACTACCTTTAAAGTTCCGGCCGGATCTTCTGTAGAAGATCTATTAAGAAAATTACCAGGCATCCAGGTGGACGCTGATGGATCTATTAGCAGCCAGGGACAATCGGTCAATAAACTGACAGTGGATGGGAAGCGATTTTTTGGAGAAGATCCCACGATGGCTACTAAGAATTTACCGGCAGAAAGTGTTTCAAAAGTTCAGGTATTTAATGAAAAAACAGAACAGGAAAAGTTAACCGGTCTCAGCTTAGAGAAAGATCAAAAAACCATGAATCTGGAGTTGAAAGAAGACTTTAAAAAAGGGGGCTTTGGAAAAATTCTTGCAGGACTTGGAATTGAACAACGAGAAGATTTTATTACCGGAGAGAAAACGGAACCCTCCAAATGGGAACTGAAAGGCAATTACAATAAGTTTAATAAGAAAGAGCAATTTAGCCTGATTGCTGTGCAAAACAATACGGGTAGAAATGGAATGAATTGGAATGATTATCAGGATTTCAGAGGACAACAAAGTTGGGAGTGGAATACTGCAGAAGAGTTGTTTAATTTTTCATCAGCATTCAGGTATTATTATATGAGCTCAGATGAAAATTCAGATGATTTTGGTGGCGCAGAAGCTTATTTTGGAGATGAGTCTGCGGGAATTCCAAAAAATTCTCAAGCAGGTTTTAATTATAATTATGATCAACCACGATTAAAATATACCGCCAACTATTCTTTTAAACAAAATAATTTATTTTCCCGTGCCATCCGAAACCGACAGTTTTTTTTACCCGACAACCAATATTCAACAGATGATGAAAGCCAATTAGATCGTAAAAATGCATCACACCGGGCAGAATTTATTTTGGAGAAAGAAATAGATTCACTACACAGCTTTATTTTTAAATTGAGAGGGAATGGAATTTTTACGGATCAAAATAGTACCGGTTTATTTTTAAATAATTCAAGTGAGGAAATCCTTACCAGTAAACTAAGCCAGAGTAGAAACTCGGATAGACAAAATTTGGGATGGCAAAGCGTGGTATTTTTTAAAAAGAAATTTAAAAATAAACGAAGAAACTTGGGGTTCAATGCCATCTTCAATCAGAATGACCGTGAAAATAATGAAGATTTATATTCTTCAACAAGCTTTTATGAGAATGGAATGGTTTTAACGGATTCTTTATTGGAACAAGATATCGCATTTAATACAACGATTCAGAGCTTCAAAACCAGCGCGCTTTATGTGGAGCCCTTACCTCATGATTTTGCATTGCAATTTATTGGAAACTTTATCCGGCGATCGGATTTGTTGGATCGGTCTGTGTTTGATAAGAAGCCAGATACCTTGCTGCTCAACCCGGATTATTCTTATCAGAATGATCACAAATTCCAACTATTAAAATTTGGATCCTTGTTACAATACGGAAAATCAGGATTTAATATTTCCGGAGGTTTAGCGATCCAATCTATTGATTTGAATGGACAGTTTAAGGAAGGTTTAGTGCCTTTGACTAAAATTAATCGTGCGTACACTGATTTTTTGGAAACGTTTTCAATCAATTATCAATTGCCAGGCAATAAACGATTGGGTTTTAATTATTCCAAGAATGTCCAGGAGCCCAGTTTTAAAAACTTATCTCCAATTGTAGATAATTCCAATCCTTTTTTTATCCGAATAGGAAACCCCGAGTTGGATCCTGAGGTGAGTAGACAGATGAGTGCTAATTTTGGTGGAAACAATCAAATTAAGTTTACTAATTATAATATAAATATGAATTATACGTACTTTGAAAACCAACATGTAACCGAGCAAACTACGGATAGTTTTTTAGTAAGCACGACAAGGGTGGTCAATTACAAAGGCGGTCAGCGATTGGGAACTTATATGGGGTATGGATTTCCAATAATAAAAAACAGATTAACCCTGCGGTTGAATCTGAATTACAATTATAATTTATCGAAGAGCATCATCAATTCCGTATTGAATAATGCAAATATTAATAATGGAGGTTTGAGTTTAAATGTGTCCTGGACACCGAATGACCGCTATTCAATTTATTTTGACAGCAGGTTTAATGTATCTAATACGAGTTACTCCATTCAGACTGGACAAAATTATCAGGTTTTTAGTCAGATTTATAATGCCCAGGTGAATGGCCAACTCCTATGGGGTTTGTATTCAAATCTGACCCTGGACTATCGGAATTATCAAAATGATCAATTTGCTTTTCAATATGCGATTCCAATTTTGAATGCTTCGATTTATAAATTGCTCTTGAAAAGCAAAAGAATGGAATTAAGATTATCTGCTTATGACTTACTTAATAAAAACATTTCCATTCAGCAATTTACCAATTTCAATCAAGTTACCGATACGCGAACCTATCTGCTATCGCGTTATTTTATGTTGAGTTTAAGTTACAATATGAAAGGGATAACAGCAAGTGTAAAACGGGCAAATGATTGGATGCATTAATTAATTGAATGAATAATTTATGGAATTCTTATATAGACCCTTTCGATTTTTTGTATTCCTTATAGGAATATTCAGCCTGTCAACCGCCACCTTAAAAGCTCAAACCATACATGGAGAAGTACTTTATTCAAAAACGAATAACTGGACTAAAATTGCTTCATCAATGCCTTTTCTGAGTCGGGAAGAGCGAGACCGAATTCAATATAGTTGGGGACGTTCAAATTCGAATGCTGACAAAATGAAATTGATTTTCAACGACAGTGTTTCTTATTATACCTATGTTTTGCAAGATAAATCGGAGGAATCTATCTGGAGTTACCGTAAAGCCGTCTATGAGATTAGACGAAATTTTAAAGAACAAACCTTATCTGACCGGATTGATTTATTGGGAAAGACCTACCTCATAAAAGATAACATTCCCAAACGCAAATGGATCATTCGAAATGAAATCAAGGAGATTCAAGGTTATGTTTGCATGAAAGCGGAAAGCTATGACTCTGTTAAGTTGCAAAAGATCGTTGCCTGGTTTACGGATCAGATCTTGGTTCCATTGGGACCTGCGGATTATGGTGGCCTACCAGGATTGATTTTGGAAATTGACCTCAATGATCAATCCAGTATCATTGTTGCTGAATCAATAGATATTAAAAAGGAAATTTTAATTCCCAGTATAAAAGCAAAGGGAAAACTTATTAACCATCAGAAATATCGGATGTTGGTCAGTAATTATATTAAAGATTGTATTGACCGAAGGAGAAATCCTTATTGGGATTTGCAGTACTAGGATTATTCTTGTTTTAACCTGGCAGGCTATTTTATGCTGTCAGTTTTTGGTTTTTCAGGTTTTCTGTATTCCGGAAATTGGATTTGTGGATTTTCAGGTCGGATGGAATCATAAGGGATAGTCAAACTATCGTACTTTATGCGTTTGGATAAAACGATTAAAATAGAATCTGCTTCTAATTCAATTTGACTCAGCATTTCTTTTTTGCAGAGCATGAGTCGTTCTTCTTTGTAATTTGCGCGCAAACGGTCCAACTCCATCTGAATCTTATCGCTGGTCAATTCATTTTTAGATTGACAGGAGATCCCTAAAATACAACAAGCTATAAATAAAATTTTTGGACGGATCATAAGCCTTGTTGAAGTTGTAAAATTTCTTTCTTCCGTTGCAATACAATAGAATCCAGGATCGATTGATGGTAAGTATGTTTATATTGAACACAAATTGAATCTAATTCACGCGTTAACAGCGCACGTTCTATTTGAAACAGACTATCTGCACTTAATTTTACCTGTCGCTCCATTTTAGGTGTTTCTTCCTGACAAGAGGAAAGGATCCCTATGAGACAAATAAAAATGATTATTGATTTTAAATATGGAATCATCAGCTTGCCAGGAAGTTTAAATTAATTTAGGTCGCAAGACAAAATTTTGTCCCAGATAAACTCTTCTCACGGTTTCATTTGCAGCCAATTCTTCTGCTGTACCCGACATGAGAATTTTTCCATCGACTATTAAATAGGCGCGATCTGTAATAGATAGGGTTTCCTGAACATTGTGATCCGTTATTAATATCCCGATGTTTTTAGCTTTCAATTTTTGTACGATAATCTGAATGTCTTCAACAGCAATGGGATCTATACCAGCAAAAGGCTCATCTAATAAAATAAAATGAGGATTTGAAGCCAAGGACCTTGCAATTTCAGTTCTTCGGCGTTCGCCTCCACTTAACGAATCGCCCATATTTTTCCGAACGCGTATCAAGTTGAACTCTGATAGCAAGCTTTCTAATTTATCCCGTTGTTCTTCTTTGGAGAGGCTACCCATTTCGAGGATCGCGCGGATATTATCTTCAACACTCAATTTGCGAAATACTGAAGGTTCTTGTGGTAAATAGCCCAATCCTTTTCGTGCACGTAAATACATGGGATCCCGTGTAATTTCATCTTGATCGAGATAAACCGTTCCATTATTAGGCGTGATAAATCCAACGATCATATAAAAGCAAGTAGTCTTGCCAGCGCCATTTGGTCCCAACAAACCTACAATTTCCCCTTCTTCTACTTCAACAGATACACCGTTTACAACTGTTCGGGCACCAAAGGATTTAACAAGATCTTTTGTGTGTAATTTCATGTTAGGGTTTTATAGTTACTGCAATATCCCAATCAGCTCTCAATTCCGGCAAATTAAAGATTTTAATCATTTCTGCTTGAACTTTTTGATCGAATCGGGCAGGATCCCAATGTTGATTTTGATTTATATCTTCAATGAGACGCAATTTATAGTTTCCTGGTAAAATATTCGGGAAGATTAATTCGGTCGGATGAAACTCTTTATTCAATACCCGTTTAGCAACTACATTTTCTGATTCTATCAGTTCTATTACATAAGCCTGTTGCGTATTTAAAGAATCTAATTTTAATATCAGCCTGCTCAAATTTGCTTTATCATAATAACGAATGGTAAACGTATCCGCTTTGGATTGAAAATCAGGCCAAACTTTAAAAGCAGCTTTTTGAACGTATATAGTAAATTCTGATTTTCCGGAAAAACTTCCTGTTAACCGGATGGATCGCTGGTCCAGGCTGTCTTTTTCAAAACCATGGATTATGATACTGGAGTCTGAACTTGAAATTTTACTGAGGTCCAAATCCAAGATGGGATCTTGATATTTGAATCCGGGGAGCTCTCCGGGTTTTAAAATGCGATCCATCATGCTTAACGATTTCTCGACAGGAAGCTCATTGATAGATTTTGCAGAGAGAACTAAAGTATCTGTTTGGTTCAGATAGCTTAAAGTGAGCTCTTGTGGATTGGTACTTAAATTCCATATCAATAAACTATCAGCACTTAAGGTCCATTTGATTTGGTCGGGTTGATTTGTGTGAAGGATGTAGTTTTCAGGCTTTTCGTTGAAGGTAATTTTCAATTTTCCATTCCGGTTTATTTTATCTTTAATAAAAAGAGGAGGTTTTGATTCAGATAGAAATAATTCAACCTGCTGCTCTTTATTTTCTTTAATTTCTATGGGTTCATTCATGAAAGCAAAGAATTCACCCAACTGATCGAAATAATAATTTTGATTTTTATCAACTAAGGCATACAATTTATAAGTATCCGGACGGATGTTTTCTAATTTAAATCGGCCGCTGGTATCTGTAAAACAGAAATAAAAAGGTTTTAATTTTTGAAAAGCAGTGTCATCCAGATTTGAATACAATCCAACCAGAACCCTATCTTTTGGTAAATTAGATTGGGCTAATTTAACGATGCCAGACAATTTAAGGGAATCAATATAGTCGCCTGTGGAAAAAATATAACGTAAATCACGTTGTACATTTCCTACCGTAATATCTTTAATCGCTTCTCCAAATTGAATGGAATAGCTTGTATTCGGTTTTAATTGTTCTTTATCATCAAATTGTATCACCAGATTTTTACCTTTTAAGATATATTTTGGTGGAAACTCTAAACTGGGTGAAATTGTGATTGCAGATTGAGGATTCTCGAGTCGTATCCACTCATCAAAATAAAAATTGAGCTGTTTACCATTAAAATTCTTTTGAAAAGGGAGACTCGACTTGTTTGCTATAAGCTGAGGTGCTCTTTCGTCTTTTGGTCCTCCTGAGATCCCTTTGATATTGGCACAGGAATAAATTACAGGCACAAGCAGAATCAGAAAGAAACAACGGTAATTCATAAAGTAAAAGTACGCATCAATGCGGATTGCTTCGGCCTTTCCATTCTATATTTAAAGGTAAAAATGAACTCATCCCAATTAAAAGAAAATAAAAAGTATGAATTGGTTTCAAAACGATAAACCAAATCGGCCAATTAGGGATTTTATAAAAACGACAGGCGTCATATTGTAACAGAAAATCAACGATCCATTGCAAAACAACAGCCGTCAGGGCAATCAGGATATAATTAATAGAACCCAACCACAGGGAATAAATTAAAAATCCAAGGAGAGAAAACCGTTGCAACCAAATCCAGGCAGGAATCCATTTTAAATTCCAATCTTTTACAAGCTTCATTTTTCCGGCCCAACGAAAGCGTTGTTTCATGAAATCAGACCAGTTTGTCAGGGCTCGGGTTTCAACAATGGATTCATCGGATTTTGAAAATGCAATTCCATCCGGGTAATGTGTTTTAATTTTTTCTAATAAAAAAATATCATCTCCTGAAGCAATGTGATAATTATCTTCAAATACATTGTGATCCAGAAAAACAGTTTTTCGGTATGCTAAATTGGCGGCATTGCATAAATAATGCAAACCCGATTGAATTCCACTTGCATTGACGAAACCATTGGCAGAAAAATCCAAAGATTGAAACCGGGAAATAAAACTTTTTCCTTCTTTTATTTTTACCGGACCGGACACTAATTTTATTTTGGGATCATTAAAATAGGACAACATACTTTGAATCCAATTTGGAGGGACGAGGCAATCCGCATCGGTCGTAAAAATCAGCTCTCCTTTCGCGTGACTGATTCCGTAAGCCAGGGCTTTTTTCTTTGAACCCTTAATAGTCGTTTTTTTATAAACCCCCAGACGCATTCTAACAAACCGGGGATCTGTAATTTCTTCTAATAAATCAAAGGTATCATCTTCTGATTGATCATCGACAACGATGACTTCTAAATGATCAGGCGGATAGTTTTGATTTAAACAAGATTGCACACATGCCATGATGGCATCTTCTTCATTGCGAGCCGGGATGATAATGCTTACAGTTGGACGTTCTGTTGAATCAGGAATCAGAGCCGGTTTTATCTGATTCCAATGGTAGATATAATATAAAATCAGACAGAGGTATACAAATGTTAGGATTGCAGTAAATAGGCTGAATACGAACACAGGTTTCGATTATTCAAATAAATCGTCGTATCGGCTATCTGCAGGTACAACTTTTTTAGTGCGTTGGGAATGAGGTTCTACCGGATCCAGTTCTTCAAAAGGAGTAAATTTTTCTTCGTAATGATCCTGATAGATTTGTTGATTGATGCGACCAAATTTTCGGTAGATCCAGGCTTTAAAAATTAAACCAATGCTAACAAAAGGCAGACCAATCAGGTTAATGGCTGCTTGAATGATACCGGCAACAGGGGAAGCAAGGATCTTTTGCCAAATTGTTTTGATATAAGTCCAAACCAGCTTAGGTTCCAGAATTAAGGCAATTGCCAAAAAGATTGGACAGGCATACCACATCAGAATATAGATCTGAAAAAACAGATAAAATAATCCGGCAAGAAATAAGAGGAAGATCAGACTGCCAAAGAATTTTTCAGCAAATCCTTTTCCTGATGAATAATGATATGTTCTTAATGTGGCCATCCCGTGCAAAGATAATAAAATGTATTAAATAAATAACTAATATGTAAAACTTAACAATTGTAAAACACCTATTCGTTGGTGGTGGCCGTTATCGTTTGAAAGTAGGTCTCGTAGAGCTTTTTATATAAACCATTTTCCTTTGCCAGGAGTTCATTTGGACTGCCAAATTCTTTAATTTCACCTTGTTCGAGAGCCATGACATAATCCGCATGTTGGATGGTGGATAAACGGTGAGCAATGACAATCGAACTTCGTTTTGCAATCAGTTTTTCAATTGCTTGCTGCAGGATAAACTCAGTTTCTGAGTCGAGGGAGGAGGTCGCTTCATCCAGGATCAAGATATCCGGATCCACGAGCAAAGCTCTGACAAAAGAGATTAATTGTCTTTGGCCAGCCGAAAGATTGACACCACGTTCCGCAAGAATATAATTGTATTTTCCGGGTAATTGCATGATGTAATGATGGGCTCCAATCGTTTTAGAAGCTTCAATGACCTGATCCATGGAGATATTGGGATTCTTTAGGCTCATATTTTCAAAAATACTACCCTGGAATAAAAACACATCCTGAAGCACAAGCGCAATTTTTTTGCGTAAAAAGCTCAAGGAATATGATTTGAGTTCATGATTTCCAATATAAATCGCTCCCTGATTGATTTCATATAAGCGGTTGATCAAACTGACCAGACTCGATTTACCCGAGCCCGTACTTCCTACAATGGCTAGGGTTTTACCGGGTTCCAGTTTAAAAGAAATATTTTTGAGTACGTAATCTTCATCTTTATAAGCAAAAAATACCTTTTTAAATTCAATTGGTCCTTTCAGATCTCCTTGTGCAATAGAGCCATTATCTTCAGTTTGTTCCGGATTATCTAAAGTTTCAAATACACGACCTCCGGCCACCAGACCCATTTGAAGAGTATTAAATTTATCAGCCAATGTTCTGACCGGTTGAAATAAGCGGGACAGATACATTGGAAACGCTACTAATTGCCCCATGGTTACGACACCTTCCAGGACCCCCTGAGCGCCCCACCAGACCATAAAACCAAGAGAAGCTGCAGAAATAATTTCAACAACAGGAAAAAAGACGGCATAGTAAAAGATTCCATCCAGATTGGCCTGAGTATATTCCCGATTGATCATTTTAAATTTATTGGCAACCCGCTTTTCTGCAGCAAAAATCTGAACCGTTTTAATCCCGCTTATATGTTCCTGAAGAAAAGCATTCATGCGGGCGACCTGGCTGCGAACCCGTTGAAAGGAAGCTTTTACTTTTTCTTTAAACACATAACTCGCCACCAATAAAAGGGGAAAGGTTACCAAACAAATTAAAGTGAGCTTGACACTGGTGTAAAACATCAGGCCAAGCACCGTTAGCAAAGACAGGATATCCGCCAAAATGGTAATCAAGCCTTCAGAAAAAACAGAATTGACTGTTTCCAGGTCGCTGATGACCCGGGTTGTATTCGTACCGATAGGTGTTTTATCAAAATAACTTTGACGTAGGGAAAGAATGTGACTGTAAATCTTATTGCGGAGGTCAAAAATGATTTGTTGACCCATCGTATTGGTCAAAATAGCAAAGCTATATCGAAGGAAGGTGAGGGCCAGAAGACAAAGAACATAATATAGGGCAATGCGTTTTAAACCTTCGAGGTCCTGAACCATTATATGGTCATCCACCATGATTTTAGCCAAATAAGGCAAAAAAGCATTTAAAGGGGCCATAACAATTGCCATAAGGGCGGCCAACCAAAACAAATGTCGGTAAGGCTTTACAAAATGTAATAATCGGCGAAGTGTATGAAGTCCCGTCATGAATACGCTCAAAGATAAATGTCAAATCACGGGAATAGTTTAATTCAGAATGAATTCATTTTAATTATTTAGTTGAAGGATCGCATACACAAACAAGCAGCTTATATAATGAGTCATGGGCTTAGCATTTCATAAAAGGAATAATTGTGTTAAAATGTAGGGGGATGATATTGATTTTAAAGATCGTTTCGGCAAATGATAATAATTTGTTGATTCTGAATAATTTTAAACTTTAATTCACGAAAACAGGATTGTTTTGAGCGCTATTGACTGGATTGGATTTACAGGTGTTGCCCTATTGTTGTTAGCATTTTATCTTAATCTAGCCGGGTTTATTAATAAAGAAGGTTTGGTTTATTTAAGCTTAAATTTTATTGGAGCTGGAATTGCCTGTTATGCTTCAGTACTATTAGACTACTGGCCATTTATTATTTTAGAAGCTTGCTGGGCCCTGGTGTCATTTCTCAAAATCTGGAACCATTTTTTTTCAAGTAAGACTTAAAGTCTGTTAGAGTATTTTACTGGAATTGAATGGCAAGCATCCTGTTTTAAGATTCCTTCATAATTGCAAAATGAATAAATAGAATGATTCAATTTTTAAAGCTCTCCAAATTTATCCGGAAAATTACATTCCAATTCGAACATATTCTTTCGTTAGAAGATTAATATTGTCCTAGAATAGGATGATACAAATTGATTAAGTCAATGGTTTTGTGATGCCATATTTTATCATAAATAGATTTAAACATAAAATGACCGGCCTCATAACTATGGAATTTGAGTACATAGTCTCTCGATTTCAATCCAATGGATTTTCTTAAGGAGGGCTTAGTTACTAAATGTTCTAAAACCTCTGTCAAATTATCTGTACTTGCAGATACAATTGGACATTTACCAGCATAGGAATAGGTATTGAATAATTTGTAAAAAGGGCCTCCTTCCACATTGGCAATCACAGGCAATCCTGTAGCCATTCCCTCAATGGCATTGAGACTATAGGCGTTTGCGATGACTTGCTCAACAAGGATATCGGCCTCTTCCATGTAAGTTTTTATTTTATCGTTGGGAATGTTTTTCAGCACCTTAAAATTTATTTTAAAGCCTTTTTCAAGCAACTGATCAATAGCCCGGACGATAAATTCAGTGCCTTTAAAACCATTGTGATTCGAACAATGGATGATATTTATTGGTGCATCTATCCCATCGGCAGAAGATTCCCTCAATTTATAATTCCATTGATCGACATCAATGATAAACGGTACAAAAGGAAGTATATCCCATCGCCCCAAGCCATCCAGATGAAATCCTCCAACGATACAATCTGCATGGATGACCCATCGTTCGATATCTTTTTTGATGGTTTTTTCCCGTTTTGCAGCATCTGGATAGGAAATTAATAAAGCCTGTTTTAAGCGGTTATCATTTATCGTAGAATACTGATAAAAATCTGCACCATAGGGAATCACAATACATTTTATTTGTGCCAGTTTATAAATTAGGGGTTCAAGTGGTTTTAATGCGGTTCTGAATAGCAGGCCACCTGAAAATGGAAAATGCAGGATATCTATTTTTGTAACGAGACCTAAAAAAACAAAATAAGGAGTAAAGTAATTAAAGAGTTTGGCCAACAGCGGATTTGAAGCGAAGAATAAGTAATCCTGAAAATAAAAGTCAAAATCTTCTTTTGCATTGATATTACCATAATAAGATTCCATTATGGTAAATGAATGATACGCATTTTGTTTCATGGCAAGGCTCCAAAATTTATTGGAAATGATTGGGATAGGCCCCCAGGCCAGATTTGGTTTGGTTCTTTTCTGAATGAAGATTCTTTTATAACAAATGAGAACCAAAAAAATTGGTATGAATACGAAGATCAGCGGAAGCTGAAGTATTTTAATAAGTACTTGTTTCATCATTCGTTTGTTTTATATTTTTTTAGCCATAAGGCTTGTAATTTCTGATTACAAAATTCCTTCATCAGCGAAACTTAAATACTGGTCCTCACCAACAATCAAATGATCCATTACCTGAATATCTAAAAGTTGCCCCGCTGATTTTATTTTCTTGGTAAGTTCTAAATCCTGGTGGCTGGGTTTTGTAGATCCGGAAGGATGGTTATGGACCAGGATGAGACCACAAGCTTTCATATCAATCGCTCTCCGGAAAATGAGTCTGGGATCGACCACGGTGCCTGTAATACCTCCTTTGGATGCATTTTCTATACTTATTATTTTATTCGCGCGGTTGAGAAATAATACCCAGAATTCCTCATGACTCAGATCCTGCATACGCAACCGGATTAGATCATAAGCTTGTTTACTGGCTACAATTATTTGCTTTTCAGGAATTAAATTTTCTTGTCTTCTTCTTCCTAATTCAAGAGCCGCTTCAATCAAGAGGGCCTTAACCTTTCCAATTCCTTTGTATTTTTTTAGGCGATCAATACCCATTTTGCTGAGCTCAGATAGATCCTGATTGCATGCATCCATAATGATTCGAGCGACATCCAATGCGTTTTCTCCACCGCAACCGGATCCAATTAAAATGGCTAGTAATTCAGAATGGCTTAAAGCCAGTTTGCCCTTTTGCATGAGTTTTTCACGTGGCCTGTCATCTTCCGCCAACGCTTTAATGCTTGATTGCGAAACGTTTTTTGTTTGGCTTCTATTCATTCACCAAATGTAGAGTCATCCTATTTACCCAATTTATCGTTTTATTGGATGACCTACTCTATTTATTATTTAAGACAGGTTTAATATCGAAACGTATAATTAAATTGCTTAATTGCTAGGTTTATAGCCCTTTCCGATATCGTCCTGCTGCTTATTTTCAAAAGACATATCGGATGTACCTGGTTTTTGAGTTGGCAGCTTCTTCTTATCTTTGCATCAACATGAACCTAGCAAATCAGGATTTCGCAAGCTTTTTAAGTTATTTTCCACAAGCAGAATTGCCACTGACCATTCAACAAAATGATTACCATCTATACAGTAAATCAAATGATGCACTTCCTGATCCATTACTCAATCTGTTTATCCTTCCTTATCTGGATTTTGAATTGGATGAATTCACTGAATTCTTGCCTTGCCTTCAGTTTGAATCTGTAAAGGGGATGCATTCTTTGGTATTCTGGACCGCACGACTGATGCATTATTCTTTTTATTTAATCAATTTTAATTCAAATGGACAATTTCAACACCTGGAGGAATTGGCAGGATTTTATACGGAAGGGGATAAATTGATTAACAAAATGGCTCATGTAGATGTTAGTGGTACGGTCTATATCCTCGAAGGAGATTTAGACAAGTCCTACCAGGAAGTCAATCCGGTTGGAACAAAAAAGTGGATGCTGGAATATTTACCGGATGGTAGCTTCCTCAAATCCGAAATCAATTTAGAATATTAATTATTACATGAAAAAAAAATCGGGGAAATCGACTCCATCTAAAAAACAGAATCAGTCACCCCAAAATCAATTGCGAGAGCGCCTGCTGATTTTCTTCAAGCTTCACAGTACAAAAAAATTTACAGCCTTTCAAATAGCTAAAAAACTTAAGGTTAAAGATCTCCGTTTTTTATTGGAACAGCTCGATACTTTGGTTGAAAAAAAGCAAATCAAATTAAGTCAGAATCAAAAGTATTCTGCGCAGATTAAAGTTTTCGATTCCGGTTCTAAAAAATCCATTTCAAAAGTGTATACGGGATATGTGGATATGGCTCGGGCGGGATTTGCATACATCATTTGTCAGGATGAAATTCACGACGTGTACGTCAATCAAAAACATCTCAATGGCGCAGAAGATGGGGATTTGGTAAAAGTTGAATTAATACCTGGCCGACGGATAAAACCAGATGGTCAAATTGTCGAAATTATTACCCGTTCCCGAAGCCAACTGATTGGCGTCGTTCGTTTTTACAACCAACGGGCCATTGCATTTGCTCAGGCTGGAAAAAAATTAGTAGAAGTATTGGTCCATATACCAAGAAACATCCCGGTTGAGGAGTTTGACCGGGTCGTGATCAAGATCACCAAGTATAAAGAAAAATCCAGAGACCTGCTGGAAGGAACCGTCATTCGCAATTTAGGTAAAGAAACGTCCAACGACATCGAGATGCAAAGCATTTTAGTTGAAAAAGGCTTTCCATTGGATTGGACGGAAGCTTTACTGACCGCTGCGGATAAAATACCTCAGGAAATTAAATTGCATCCATACCGGAAGGATTTTCGTCCTATTACTACATTTACCATTGATCCATTTGATGCAAAGGATTTTGATGATGCCCTGTCTGTTTTTCAGAATGCAGAAGGTCATTTGGAAATTGGCGTGCACATCGCCGATGTGAGTCATTATGTAGAAGTGAATTCTGCTTTAGATAAAGAGGCTTTGCGAAGAGGAAATTCAGTCTATCTGGTGGATCGGGTGCTTCCCATGCTACCAGAGAAATTATCCAATCAATTGTGTTCCTTACGCCCTAAGGAAGACAAATACACCTTTTCAGTAGTGTTTACCTTTGATGCTAAGTGGAATGTTATTCAGCATTGGATTGGTAAAACCTTGATCCATTCGGATCATCGGTTTACTTATGAAGACGTGCAAGACATTCTGGATGGGAAAAAAGGCGTTTTCCAAAAGGAATTAAAGACATTAAATACGGTTGCCATGCATTTGCGGAATCAACGGATGGCACATGGTTCCATAGATTTTGATACCGTGGAAGTCAAATTTAAATTAGATGACCAGGGTAATCCAAAAGAATTGTTGCTCAAAGAACGCAAGCAATCTCACATGCTGATTGAAGAGTTTATGCTCCTGGCCAATCAATATGTGGCTTTATTTATGGCACAAAAAAATAAAGAGAAACCCATTCCTTTTGTGTACCGCATACACGATAAACCAGATCCCGGCAAATTGGAAGAACTGGGACATTTTGCTTTAGAGATGGGATTAAAACTGGATTTTAATTCTCCTAAAAAGATCGCTCAGTCCATTAATAAAATTGCAGAAGCAGCAAAAGAAAATGAAGCCTTAAAAATTTTACAACCACTGGCAATTCGATCCATGGCTAAAGCCGAGTACAGCCCTAACAATATAGGTCATTACGGATTGGCGTTTCCATTTTACAGTCATTTTACTTCGCCCATCAGGCGTTATGCAGACCTGTTAGTTCACCGGATCCTCTATGCTAATTTGGAAACCACTTATCGCGAGGAAACGGAGTTGTTGCATCGGCAATGTTTGCACATTTCCAATCAGGAACGAAAAGCAATGGAAGCTGAACGAATGTCCACTCGTTTTTTCCAGGTTGTGTTTTTGAAAGATCGGGTCGGAGAACTGTTTGATGGTCGAATCATCGGAATGAATGAACGGGGATTTTATATTGAACTGGAAGGCAGCCACTGTGAAGGATTTTTACCTCTCAATCAATTGGATGACGATATAGAAATCCATAAAAGCCGGTTTAAAGCGTCTTCAAGTTTTATTCGAAAAGCCTGGAAAATTGGAGACCGATTAAAAGTGAAGCTGGTCGCTGCGGATTTAGATCAAAAAGAGTTATTGTTGGCAATCATTTAAGGTGAATTACAGCCAAATAGCTAATAAAATCCCGATTCTTATTGAAAAGGGGCTCAAAATTTCCAAAAATGAACTGTTTTGGCTCTGTATTGAAAAAAATTGAGCGCTTATAAAAAATTGAAATTCAATAACTTATTTAGGTGTTAAGGGTTTGTTTGGCTTCATTCTGTCAAAAATTTTGTACCTTTGCACTCCTTTTGGAAAATTAAGCTTATTGTATGAGTAAAAACAGGATTCTCTTTATTACCCAAGAAATGGAGCCTTATTTGGATTTATCCGGTATCGGTTCCTTAATCCAAAAGTTGCCGGCTTATGCTCAAGATAGTGGGATGGAGATCCGAATTTTAATGCCCCGGTTTGGTACGATCAATGAACGCAGGCATCGCCTACACGAAGTAGTAAGGCTTTCCGGAATGAATATTATTATCAATGATGATGATTTTGCTCTAATCATTAAAGTTGCCTCCCTACCCGGTTCCAGGATACAGGTTTATTTTCTCGATAACGATGAGTTTTTTAAACGAAAAACAGTATTTGAAGACGAAGACGGCAAACTATACGATGATAATCAGGATCGGATGATTTTCTTTTGTAAAGGGGCTCTGGAAACCGTTAAAAAATTTGGCTGGCCGCCGGATGTAGTTCATTGCCATGGATGGATGACGAGTTTGATTCCTTTTTATCTAAAGACAAGCTATAAAAACGATCCGGTTTTTAAACATTCCAAAGTCGTGCTTTCCGTTTACGATCAATTGATTGAGAAAAGTTTTACAGAAGATTTTCTGACGAAAGCTGCTATTAATAATCTGAAGCCAGAACAACTTTTAGCCTTTAAAAACGGAACAGGCATAACCCTTGACAAAGGAGCCATACAATATGCGGATGGTATTATCCAGGGAAGCCAGACCATAAGCGAAGGCCTCGCCAAATCAATCCAAAGTACAGAAAAACCGTTTATTAAAACGGCTGAAGAAGAATTTTTACCATCTTACATTGATTTTTATAAGAATCTCATCCATTAAACCGTTAATCGAGAATAGCTTCTAAAATGACTCGAAAATTTTCTTTTTTATATGCACTCCTGGCTGGAGTCTCCCTGATCCTATACTCTTGTAATGAAATCGATCCATTTGGAACGGATCTTCTGAATTCCGGATGGATTACTGCAAAAGGCATTGATACATTTCATATAGAAGCTGGGCCAGCTGATTCTGATTCAATCATTACCTTTAAAAATGGTACGTTTTTAGGC
>CAYMGR010000001.1:0-1629 GCA_964389985.1 uncultured Saprospiraceae bacterium | reverse complement strand
TGGGCCAGCTGATTCTGATTCAATCATTACCTTTAAAAATGGTACGTTTTTAGGCTTATCAGGGTTTCAGGATGCATCTTTTCCAATTGGGGTGATGGATGATCCCTTATTTGGTAAAGTGACTGCAGGTTTTGGAAGCCAGCTGCGCATTATTGCAAGTAAAAATGTCGATTTTTTATACAGCCCGATCGATTCAATTGTATTGTCCTTACGATATGATACAAGTAGCTTTTATGGATATAATAATGTACCCACAACAGTAAGAGTTTATCCATTAACACAAGCCTATTCCACAACAGAAAGTTATTATAGTGGTTACAAACCGCTTTTTGACCCGACCACGGTTTTAGGGGAGTTAAAAGATTTTATACCCAATAAAAAAGATAGTCTGGAAATAAAGGAAGACACCTTTGCTCTAAAATTATATCCACAATTACGCTTCAAAATGGATACGGGTGCTATCATGAAAATCATGAGGTCTTTTCCTGATACGGTTTATTTTACCAGTGATAGTTTTAGTAGATCTTTTAATGGAATTGCAATTGTCAGTGAGCAAGGAAATGGGATGATGTCTGTTTTGCCCCAGCATGCAGATAGTAAAATTACCATCTATTACCATTATTCTGCTGATACGGTCCAATCAAAGCGTGAATTGCTGATGAGTACACTTGCCGTGAAAACACCATTTTATCAGATTGACAATCAAATGACTATTGCGGCTGATTGCTTAAATGGTAGCATTCTGGGTGACAGCTTACTTTGTATGCAAGGGTTTACGGGTAGAGATATCCGATTAAAAATACCAATTGACAGCGCCTGGAAAAATAAGTTTATCAATTATGCGGTCCTCAAGCTGACTGTAGTAGATTTTCCAGGAGACGACCAGGCCAACTTTCCACTTCCAAAATTGTTAGAAATCTTTGACATTAGCTCGGGCTCAAAGGTGGCGATCGATGATGTCGCATTAGGATTATCGACTCAATCTGTTTATACCCGAATTTTTGGTGGAAATCCGGTTTCAACGGAACAAAATGGATCGAAAGTTTACAGTTATAAAATGAATATTACCAGACATTTTCAAAAGTCACTCAAAGCTGGTAAAGACATGGATTTAATAATAAGCCCATTATTTAAACTGGAATCTTGTGCGCGTGTATTTTTTAAAGGCCCAAAAGCCCATGTAAATCCGGCTAAACTGATATTAACGTTTTCTGAATAAGATTAAAACACATTATATTTACATGTAATATGTGTGGAATTATTGCATATCTAGGGGATAAAAATTCGTATCCAATCCTATTGGAAGGCTTGCGCCGTCTGGAATACAGAGGTTACGATTCTGCAGGGATCGCTTTATTAAATGGCGATCTGGAAGTTTATAAAAAGAAAGGAAAAGTTCAGGAGTTGGCCGACCTTACTGAAAACAAAGGTTTATTTGCCACAATTGGAATGGGTCATACGCGCTGGGCCACTCATGGTAAACCGGATGATATCAATGCACATCCACATTTTTCTGGCGACAATCGTCTGGCAATTATTCACAATGGCATTATAGAAAATTATGCAACGCTCAAGGAAGCACTGACTCGCTTAGGGCATCGTTTTGAAAGTGAAACCGACACGTAAGTT